>NZ_CP133778.1:2751428-3057142 GCF_034347405.1 Pseudomonas sp. CCC3.1 | reverse complement strand
ACGGCCTTGCTCGCCCGCCCGCGCAGCTTCTATCGCAGCGTTGAGGGCCAGCAGGTTGGTCTGTTCGGCAATTGAACGGATGACTTCCAGCACGCTGCTGATGCCACTGCTTTGGGTTGCCAGGGCGCGAATGACCTCGACCGCCTGATTGATGGTGCCCGATAGTTGGTCAATCTGTTGCAGGCTGTTGTCGATGTTTTGCTGGCCCAGTTCGGCTTGCGTCTGGGCACCACGCATCTCGCCTGCGGCGTGTTCAGCGTTTTTGGCCACTTCATGCACCGCGTAAGTGACTTCATTGATTGCCGTCGCCACCTGATCCATTTGCGAGGCTTGCTGCTGGCTGCGTTGCTGAGCGTCGGTGGCGCTGTTGCCCAGTGCCGTCGATGACTGTTCCAGTGCGGTCGCGGTGGACTGCAAGTGGCTGACCACCGTGCGCAGTTTGGCGGTAAAGGTGTTGAAGTGCTGCGCCAGTTCCGTGACTTCATCCCGACCATGGGTGTCGAGACTGCGCGTCAGATCGCTTTCGCCGCTGGCAATATTGGCCATGGCCTGCACTGCATCGCGTAACGGGCGGGCGATGCTGCGGGCAATCAGCATGACCAGAGCGGCCATGATGAGGGCAATTACCAGGCCCACCCAACTGGCTTGCCAGACTTGCGACTGGAACTCGGCTTGCATGTCATCGATGTAAACCCCGGAGCCGATGACCCAGCCCCACGGCTCGAACAACTGGACGTAGGAGGTCTTTTGCACCGGGGCATCAGCGCCCGGTTTTGGCCAACGGTAATTCATCATGCCCGCGCCTTTGCTTTTCGCCAGTGCGGCCATCTCGTTGAAAATCGCAAAACCGTCAGGATCTTTGATGGCGGACAAGTCTTTTCCGTCGAGCGCAGGGTTGGTCGGGTGCATGACCATGTAGGGACGCAAGTCATTGATCCAAAAGTAATCGCCGTGGTCATAGCGCAAGTTGCCGATCACCTTTAGCGCCTGCTGTTGCGCGGCTTCGCGGCTTAACGCGCCGGCTGTTTCAAGGCTGTGGTAATAGCCTAGAATGCCGCTTGCGGTTTGCACCACGTGCTGGGTTTTCTGCGCTTTTGCATCATACAAATCGTCATGTATCTGTTTTAGCATCAACAAACCCAACGCCAGCAGCATGGCCACGGCCACAATCAAGATCAGCCACAGACGTCGGCTGATGGACAACCTGCGTAAGGTATTCATACAACGGTCACTCCTTTGTTTTTCTTGTTGTCATCGCTGAGTACGACTACAGGGCGTAGTCATAGCAGCGAAAGTGGAACGTGTCTGATAGGATCTCGGCCGGAATTCAGAAAGCTGAATCTTTATTGATTTCCGACAGTTATTTCACATCACATTAGTGAGCATGACGCACCTGCGACCTACACTGCGGCAGCGGTTGCGCACACTCAAAATTAACGAATCAGTGCTGCAAGATGCAGCGCTTCAATGGGGGAATGATGGATCTTTGGACTGCCGCACAGGCGTTGATACTCGGCGTAGTTGAAGGCCTTACGGAATTCTTGCCGGTTTCAAGTACTGGCCACCAGATTATTGTGGCCGACTTGCTGAACTTTGGCGGCGAGCGCGCCATGGCGTTCAACATCATTATCCAGTTGGGTGCCATTTTGGCTGTTGTCTGGGAATTTCGCCGCAAGATCATCGATGTTGTCGTCGGTTTGCCTACGCAGCCCAGCGCTCGACGTTTTACCATCAACTTGATCATCGCGGTGATGCCCGCAGTGGTGTTGGGGGTGATTTTTGCCGACATGATCCACGAATACCTGTTCAACCCGATTACCGTGGCCACTGCGCTGGTCATCGGTGGTGTGATCATGTTGTGGGCTGAGCGTCGCCAGCATGTGATTCGTGCTGAAACCGTGGATGACATGACCTGGAAAGACGCCGTTAAAATCGGTTTTGCACAGTGTCTGGCAATGATTCCGGGCACTTCGCGTTCGGGCTCGACCATTATTGGCGGCCTGTTGTTTGGTTTGTCGCGCAAGGCGGCCACTGAGTTTTCATTCTTCCTGGCGATGCCAACCATGGTCGGCGCGGCGGTGTACTCAGGTTACAAATACCGTCACCTGTTCCAGCCTGACGATCTGCCGGTGTTCGCAATTGGTTTTGTGACGGCGTTCATCTTCGCCATGATTGCTGTGCGCGCGTTGCTGAAATTCATCTCCAACCACAGCTATGCGGCGTTCGCGTGGTATCGCATTGCGTTCGGTCTGTTGATTCTGGCGACCTGGAAGTTTGGCTGGATTGACTGGTCGGCTGCCGCGTGAAGAAAACGGCAAATGATCGGCGCGAGTCTGTCGGGATGCCGGGCCATGGCGCGCCGATCCGTGGCTTGAAATTCAAACTGCTGGTGCTGGCGCTGCTGTGCGCAATGCCGCTGGGTGGCTCATTGAGTGTGTGGTTCACGGGCATCACGCGGGTGCCCTTGCTGCTTTATGGGCTGGCCAGCACCGTGGCGTTTGGCATGTACTGGTACGACAAGCAACAGGCTAAAAATGGCCAGTGGCGCATCCCGGAGAAGGTTCTGCACGGGGTCGAGCTACTGGGCGGCTGGCCGGGGGCGCTGGTGGCGCAACAGGTGTTTCGCCACAAAACGCGCAAGGTGTCTTATCAAGTGTGGTTCTGGTTGATCGTTGCCGTGCATCAAGCGGTCTGGGTTGATGTGCTGTTCTTGAAGCTGACGTTTCTGAACCTGTAAGCGGACTGCGGAGGACGTCAGATCAACAAACCGATCTGACGTTTTTTCGGCAGTTTGCCGACCACCAACTGGTGGGAGCGACGCAACACGTCTTGCAGTTCCTCAGCGTCCATAGGGTAGGGCGCTTGCATATTGATCCAGTACGCTCGCGCCAGATAAGGCGATGGCCGTATGCCAGGACGGTCGATGTAACCCAAAAACAGCTCTTTTTCGACCTTGAAGGAGAGCCCGTTGCTGTTGAGGTTGAACAGGGCAAACATTTTGCTCTGATCGATATAAAACACCTCGACCCCGCCCCATTTCACATCCTCTTTCACGCCAGGCAGGCCGCGGCAAAACTCGGCGACATCGGCTTTGGTCATTATTTTTCGGGTATTCAACGTGCGAGTCATAGCGTTTTGTCTCCACAGCGCTCGAAAGCTGCGGCCAAATGATCGATCCAGGCACGCACGGCTGGCATGACGCCGCGACGGTGAGGGTAAACGGCGTGTAACCAGCCGCCGGGCAGTGACCATTTGGGCAGCAGTTGCACCAGTTGGCCATTTTCCAATTCCTGTTCGCAATACAGCATGGGCAGTACGGTAAAGCCAAGACCGGACAGGGTGCAGGCTTTGCGTACCACGAAGTCATCAATGCCCAATCGCGCTTCCAGCACCAGATCACAGGCTTTGCCCTGCTCATCGAGCATGCGCAGGTGCACCATGCGATCCGCCTCAACCGCCCCCAGAACCGGGACATTCTTAAGGTCGTCGGGGGTGTTGATCGTCCATTGCCGGGCAAACTCGGGGCTGGCGACCATTACGGTGACGGCCTGGCGTAATCGCCGGGTGACCAGCAGCGGGTCTTCATCCCCCAGTTCGCGTACGCGCATGGCCACATCAATGCCTTCGGTGACCAGGTCGACGCGTCGGTTAAGCAGGCTGACTTCCAACTGAACATGCGGGTAGGCACGCAGAAAAGAACTGATGACTTCGGGCATAAATTCATGAGCCAAGCCCACCGGGCATGACACTCGCAGGCGGCCTCGCGGTTCGCTGGACATACTGGCAACGGCCTCGTCGGCCATTTCGGCCTGGAGCAGCATGGCCTGGCAATGGCTCAAGTAGCGTTCGCCCACGGCGGTGAGTTTCAGCTGGCGCGTAGTGCGCTGTAACAGGCGGGCGCCCAGACGCTCTTCGAGCTCAGCCACTCTGCGCGACAAGCGTGACTTGGGGATGCCCAGAGCACGCCCGGCGGCGGCAAACCCACCGGCTTCGACCACTTTGGCGAAGTAGTACAGATCGTTAAGGTCCTGCATGGGTATTCTCACTGTCCTACTGATGGGACGAACTATCGCATACGGGCTAACTTATCGTCGATTGCTTTGATAGGTAGTATCGCCTTCACTTGATCGCCCAGTGGCGGTCTTCATTTGGAGATCAGCATGAAACTTTTGCATATCGATTCGAGCATCTTGGGCGACAACTCGGCTTCGCGTCAGTTGAGCGCTGAAGTCGTCAAGGCTTGGCAGGCGGCTGATCCAAGCATCGAAGTGAGCTATCGCGATCTGGCCAGCGAAGGCATTCAGCACTTCTCGGCGGCCACCCTGGTGGCGGCGGGTACACCGGCTGAACTGCGTGATGCGGCGCAAGCACTGGAAGCGCAGTTGAGTGCCGACACCTTGGCCCAGTTCCTGGCTGCCGACGCCCTTGTGATCGCAGCACCGATGTACAACTTCACTATTCCTACACAGCTGAAAGCCTGGATCGACCGTATTGCGGTCGCCGGTCAGACCTTCCGCTACACCGAAACCGGCCCTGTAGGCCTGTGCGGTAACAAGAAAGTCGTGGTGGTCTCGACCTCGGGTGGTCTTCATGCTGGCCAAGCGAGCGGCGTAGCGCACGAAGACTACTTGAAACTGCTGCTGGGCTTCTTGGGTATCACGGACATTGAATTTGTTCGCGCCGAAGGTCTGGGCTATGGCGAAGAAGTTCGCAGCAAAGCCCTGAGCGATGCACATCAACAGATTAAACAGGATCTGTTCAGCGCCGCGTAAGCCTTCACGCAACGCTACACCGACTAAACTCTGTATTCTGGACAGCGAAAGTGGCCAGAGTACGGAGTTTTTTGCATCTGGCCTTAAAGGTGCTGGCTTGGGTTATGCAGGGGAACTTCTGTCATTGCCTGCTGCAAGTTGCCCGCTCTTAAAGGTAAGCCATCATGATGCGTTTGTGCGCTGTTGTGTTTCTACTAATGGCAAGTTGCCCTGTGGTGGTGCAGGCCGAACCTGCCAATCAGTGGAGTGTGGGCTTTCATCGCCTGAGTTTTCTCGACCCGGTTGATGGGCAGCCGATGCACGCCATTGCCTTCTATCCCTCGACGGATGATGACGCGAGCAGCAAGATGGGCATCTATGACATTGATGCAACTGAAGACGCAAAAATCGCCATGGGTCATTACCCGATGCTGGTGCTGTCGCATGGCAATGTCGGCACGCCGCTGGCGTTGCACGATCTTATTACTGAGCTGGCGCGCAAAGGGTTTGTCGTCGTGGCGGTGCTGCACCCCGGCGATAACTTCAAAGATCACAGCCGTTCCGGGACGCTGAGCAACTTGTATGGTCGGCCTATGCAAATTTCGGCGGCCATCAGTGCCGTCCTTGGCGAAAACACCTTGTCCCCCTACGTGAATGCAGAGCAGGTCGGTGTCATCGGTTATTCGGCGGGGGGCGAAACGGCGCTGATTTTGGCGGGTGCCGAGCCCGATCTGGAGCGTCTGCGGCGTTACTGCCAGGAGCGCCCGGATGACCGCGATGCGTGTACCACTCAAGGTGAGCTGATTGCAGACCGTGATGACTTGCTGCCGACTGCTGACCCGCGCGTACAGGCGTTGCTGCTTATGGCACCGCTGAGCCTGATGTTCGGGCGGCAGACGTTGACGGATGTGCAGGTGCCGGTACTGCTGTACAGCGGTGATGGCGACAAAATCGTGTTCCCGGATAAAAATGCCGAAGCCTTGGCGCGCAAATTACCCGTCGCCCCTGAGTTCAATCTGATACCTGGCGCCGGGCATTTTGTGTTTATGGCGCCGTGCACCGATTCACAGTTGGCAGCCATGCCCGGATTGTGCACAGATGCGGAGGGGGTCGATCGCGAAGATATTCACCGTGATTTGATTTACGAAGCGGGGCGTTTTTTCAGCAAGGCACTCGAAAGCAATCCGCACACAGGGCTGCGCACGGTCAATCAATAATCTATTCGGGGTGTCGCCGTGACAGCCCGAGCGTCAACAGCAAGCCCAGTACGCAGAGCAGTGCGGCGCTGAAGAATATCCAGGGGTAACCCAGGTTCAAGGCGATGGCCCCCATGATGGGGCCCGCGATGGCCAGCGCCAGATCGAAAAACACCGCATAAGCACTCAGTCCGGCGCCTCGGCTGGACGTCGGCACCTGCTTGACTGCTTCCACGCCCAGAGCCGGGTACACCAGCGACAAGCCAAACCCTGTCAGTCCTGCACCTATCAAGGCGTAGGCCGTTGAGGGTGCAAGCCACAGCAACGTCAGGCCAACGGTTTCCATGGCCATGCAGGTCATGGCGACGGTGTAGCCGCCCAAGCGGTTGATGCTGTTGGTGAACACCAGGCGGGCGAGAATAAAGCAGACGCCAAACACGGACAGGCAATAGGCTGCGCCCGTCCAGCCGCGGTCAATGTAAAACAAGGTGATAAAGGTGGTCAGCGTGCCGTAGCCAATGGAGGCCAGCGTCAGGCTGACGCCGTAGGGCGCGATTAGGCCGAACACTGACCAAAAAGACAGGCGGACGCCGGTGATAACGGGAATCGATGTTTTTTTGCGGATGATCAACAACGCCAGCAGTGCCAGCACGAGCAGCGCAAAACCCAGGCTGATGAAGCCCAGTTTGTCGATCATCACAACACCCAAGGGGGCGCCAATGGCGATGGCGCCATAAGAGGCGATGCCGTTCCAGCCAATGGCTCTGGCCGTATGATGTGAGCCGACTTGCGCGATCCCCCAACTGATCGTCCCGACCCCGATCAGCCCTTGGGCAATACCCAGAAAAATGCGCCCGGTGATCAAAACCCCCAGACTCAGCAACGGCGAGCTTTGCAGCATCACGGCCAGCGCCGTGAGCGCGCCGCTGATGGCAATCCCGATCAAGCCATACACCACAGCTGGCTTGGTGCCGTGCTTGTCGACGATGCGCCCGGCAGAAGGGCGGCTGAGCAGGGTGGCGAGGTATTGCGAAGCGATCGTCAGACCCGCAACCACGGCGCTGAAGCCCAGTTGGTCATGGACATAGCCGGGCAAAACCGCGATAGGCAAACCAATGCAGATAAACGCAATAAAGGTATAAAACACGATCGACAGAATGTGCAGGGTAACCGACAGAGAACTCTCGTGAGGAGGGTGTTGCGCAGGCATGAGCAGCGGTTCCGGCTGGTGGTCGATGCCCGGCATGATGGCGCGACTGTGAAGTAAAAGAAAGCAGGCTAACGATATTGGCAGCAGGTGGAAAACTGGCACAAGGTTGAGGGCGTTTCAGGTGCCGATCAGCAGGCGTGGATCACCGCTTCATCACGATGTTCTATGTGATTGTGTTTGACGAATTTGGCCATGCTCAGTTGGAGCAATGCCGACCTCGACGGGCTGAAATCTTTTGCTCCAGCTGCATCTCGAACTGGACGCTAATGCCTGCTTTTCTTTCTGAGAGTTTGGTGGATAGCCAGCCTTCACCGTTCCGCCATCCTGGCACTACGGCTATCGAATTTATCATCGATAGATAGAGTTAGCTGATCAATATTTAGTGTTGTTTTCGATTACTTCCTATCAATAGCCTTGCCATACACTCGGTTGCGACAGCCGACAGATGATCGTGCATATCATCCGAAAGGCCCTGCTAACTGGGGAATCGCCGTAATGACATTCAAGGCCGTAGAGAACGTAATCGGACAGACCGTGCGCCGAGACATCAGCCGCATGGTGGAGTTTGCGAAAGGAAATCTCGAGCGAGCAGCTCAATCGATCATGGGGACGCCAAACGCGCACGTCGGAATCGTGACTGGTTTTTTTATCCGTAATGCTGTGCCTCCTTCACCTGAAACCGACGGCTTGGGTGGCATGGCACACCTTGCCGCTGGGTTGGCTCACGCGGGCGTTCCGGTGACGGTGATAACCGACGCTCCATGCAGCAAAGCGATTTGGGCAATTACCCACGAGCTACCGAAGGCCGTAGAGCTTGAAATCACATCGGTCAGCGATGTCTCGGTTCGCTCCTTGAGAGCGCGCCTTGCCACTCAAGTACGACCTATCACCCACCTTATTGCGATCGAGCGGGTGTCGCCTGGTAGCGATGGGAAACCGCATCGTGAGTACGGTGCGGACATGACATTGGACACCGCTCCATTGCATCTCCTGTTTGAAGACCCAGCTTGGCAGCGGCCGTGGGTCACCATTGGAATTGGTGATGGTGGAAACGAGATCGGGATGGGCGTACTACCCCCCGAAATCGTCCAGCGCGATATTCCGAATGGTGAGCTCATTGCTGCAAGCACTGGAGCTGACTATCTGATCGTTGCTGGTGTGTCGAACTGGGGCGGCTGGGGCTTGTTGCAGGCCTTGGCGATGGTGCGTCCTGACTTGGCAGATGCCTTGCTCCAAGACTTCGTTCCTGAGAAAGACCATGCATTTCTGCGAGCGGCGGTAGAAGTAGGGCAGGCCGTAGACGACAGTCGTCTTGATAAAGCGGCTACCCCAATGATGAGTGTTGATCGCTTGCCATGGGAAACCCACGCAGCGGTGTTGCGCGAATTGCGAGGTGTAACCGAAGCATTTCTAAACGAGCAGGCAGCCGATCGCTAACCCTTGCGATTGTGACCGTTCACTCATGTACGCATCAGGTACTCACCATGTTCAACACTCTAATTGATGCTCCAAAATTCAGCCCACAATGGGCAGTCACAATGCCGCCGGGGGTGCAAACGCCAGCTTTTGTCATCCACGAACAGGGGGTGGTGCAGAACCTGCGGGCCTGCGCCCAAGCGTGTGGTGGAGTAGATCGGCTGATGCCGCATGTGAAAACCCATCGTGCTGGATGGGTGGTGAAGCTATGCCTGAATGAAGGCGTGAAGGCATTCAAAGCCTCCACCGTCGCTGAAGTGGAGATGGTGCTCGCTAGCGGTGCACCCTATGTGGTTTGGGCATACCCAACCGTAAACAAGGCCAATATCAACGCTGTGATTCAGGCCGCAGCAAAATATCCGCAGGCTAGAGTCGGTGCTCTGGTTGACTCTGTTCATGGTGCGGCTATATGGCGAGAGGCGCTCGCACACGCCGACTCTGCTGCACCTAACCTCAAGCTGATCGTAGATCTTGATCCTGGCATGGGCCGCACTGGTGCTCCAATCAATCAAGTTGGGCTGGACTTGGCTCTCGAACTGCATGAGCTAGGCAGGATGTCGGGCTTCCATGTCTACGACGGGCACATTCAAGGCGATGACCTCCAGCTACGTACAAAGAGAATCGATCTAGTCATCGAACAGGTCGAGGATTTCTTGGCCCGAGCAGCCGAGGCGGGGTTGGCAACCGAACTTATTGCTGGAGGCAGCTACAGCTTCAACGTGTGGCCGGACTCGCTAGCACGTTACGTCGGGCCAGGTAGCTGGACGTACTCAAGCGATCAACATGATCTTGAACTCGGGCCTCTGGGGTGGGAACCAAGCGCTTATGTATTGGCCACGGTTATCGCCACAAAAGGCGATACCGCCACGCTGGACGCTGGCGCCAAGGCTATTTCGCCCGACAAACCTCTACCTCAGCGATTTCGCTGGCCCGCAAGGATACTGATGATGAGTGAGGAGCATGTGGTGGTTGAAAACACTGGCCTTATGGTGGGAGATCGAGTGCTGCTGATGCCGCGCCATGCATGCACGACGGCATACCTTTATGACACTGCGTTGGTGTTGACGACATCGGGCGAGTGGAGCCAGCGCGAACAATTGGGTAATCGTCGCTAACACGCGGCAAAGCCTCACGAGGAACTTGTTATGACACCCACTACTTCTCCACTGCTTCAGCCAATAAATGTTTCAAGCATCAGCGCTGGTGGCCATTATTCCAGCGCGATCGTGGCTGGCGGCTTTGTGTTCACTGCCGGGCAAACGCCACGCGATGCCAGTCGGCGCGTGATCGGAGACACTATCGAAGCTCAAACCGAGGCCACGCTGGATAACCTTGCAAAAGTGCTGGAAGAGGCGGGCACCTCATTGAGCAATGTCGTAAAGATCACAGTCTATCTGACGGATTTGACGCTTTTTCCTAGGTTTAACGCCGCCTACGGCTCTAGGTTTCTAGGCTTGAAGCCTGCGCGTACAACTGTTGAATGTGGACTTCAAGGTGTACTAATCGAAATCGACGCGGTGGCCTACGTTGGGACTGGCGACTAACCCTCATACATCGACCGAATTTAATGACTGTGAAAAGGCGGTCTGCACCGTACCCGACACGAGGCAAATTCAAAGGTAGAAAACATGACATTGATCGATAGCGACACCCACTCTATCCCGTTTGTGGATTGGCACAGTTTCTGGCGAACGTTCAAACATGGCACGGCTGTCGTCAACGGTACTCAACTTCACTATGTGGAAGGCGGCAGCGGAAAGCCAATCCTGTTGATCCCTGGATGGCCACAGAGCTGGTATGCCTGGCGCTATGTGATGCCGCGTCTGGTTGCTGAAGGTTATCGCGTTGTGGCGGTCGATCCGCGAGGTATGGGGGATTCGGATCATCCTCTGGAAGGCTACGATCTTACGACTCTTGCCTCGGATATGCATGGTCTGGTCGAAACATTGGGTTTGACTGCCGATGGGCCTATTCAAGTAGCTGGCCATGATATAGGCACGTGGATTGGCTACGCGTGGGCGGCTGATTGGCCGGATGATATCGCCAAGCTGGCGGTCATGGATGCTCTAGTCCCGGGGATCTCGTCGCCGCGAACAGATCTGGACGCAGAAGAAGCTAACTTGCGCAGTTGGCACTTCGGCTTCAATCGCCTCGACGACCTACCAGAAGTCTTGTTGCGCGGGCGGGAAGCTTTGTTTCTGACATGGCTGTTTCGGGCCAAGTCCATGCGGCCGTGGGCGATTGGTGCGCAGGCGATAGAAGAGTACGCGCGTCAGTTGGCTGCACCAGGTGCCATACGCGCTGTGACCGCCTATTACAAAACGGTCTTCGAGCCCGAGGGGTTGGAGAAAAACCGTCAACGTGCGAAAACCCCTCTCACCATCCCGGTGTTGGCATTGGGGGGAGAGCGTGGCTACGGCCCTCATCTGGTGAGTGCCATGCGCGCAGTCGCGAACAATGTGACGGGAGGAGCTGTACCTGGAGCGGGTCATTACCTACCCGAGGAAGCCCCTGATCAAATCAGTGATGAGTTGATTCGCTTTTTTGCTGACTGAATATCTCTTTAAAAAGCTATCACCGCAGTAGTTTAAAAATAATAAGGACTCCTTGATTTGGCCAACCGCCCAATGGATGGCCAATCAACAAATTTGACCTTATCGACTGCCCTTTAAAACTACAATTCTATATATGGGAGCTAGATAAAATGATCGACCAAGGCATCGTTTCGCCCTCAGAAATCTCGACCGAACCTCGTGATCGTGTTTATAGAAGAGTTGCACTGAACGTAGTGCCATTTTTGATGCTTTGCTATGTTGCCGCGTACTTGGATCGCATCAATGTGGGATTCGCTAAGCTGTCCATGCTTGATGACTTGGGCTTCAGCAATGCCATATACGGACTCGGAGCTGGGTTGTTCTTTGTTGGCTATCTAATATTCGAGGTTCCTAGCAATTTGTACATGCTTAAAGTAGGGGCTCGTAGAACAATCTCCCGCATTATGGTGCTGTGGGCGGTCATCTCAGCCTGCTTTGTATTTGTCCAAACACCTACTCAGTTCTACATCGCACGCTTCTTATTAGGTGCTGCCGAAGCCGGTTTTTATCCAGGCGTCATGCTGTATCTGAGCTTGTGGTTTCCAGGTACGCACCGAGGTCGAATCATTGCGCTTTTCGCTAGCGCGATTCCATTATCCGGACTGATCGGCGCGCCATTGTCGGGAGCTATCTTATCCGCAACCCATGGCGCATATGGCTTGTCCGGGTGGCAATGGATGTTCCTGCTGGAGGCATTGCCTTCGCTCGTGTTGGGTCTGCTGTGCTTGAAGCTGCTAGTAGACAAGCCGCAAGACGCCACTTGGCTATCGGCGTCAGATAAAGCGCTGGTAATCAGTGATCTGAAGCAAGAGTGCGCAGCAAACAGTGATGACGCCACTGCTCATTCGCTGGGTGCCACTTTAGGAGATAAGCGTATCTGGTGGATGGTTGCCATCTGCTTTTGTCAAGCTGTCTGCACCTATGGAATATCATTCTGGCTACCCACTTTGGTACAGCAGCTTCATGTAGGTGATGCATCGATGGTGGGTTATGTGACGGCCA
Source organism: Pseudomonas sp. CCC3.1 (assembly GCF_034347405.1). Taxonomy (NCBI): domain Bacteria; kingdom Pseudomonadati; phylum Pseudomonadota; class Gammaproteobacteria; order Pseudomonadales; family Pseudomonadaceae; genus Pseudomonas; species Pseudomonas sp. CCC3.1. The sequence continues at coordinate 3,044,913 of NZ_CP133778.1, read as the reverse complement.
TTCCGTTCCTTGCAGCAATCATTGTTATGAACCTGACAGGCCGCAGCTCGGACAAGCGGCGTGAGCGCCGCTGGCACCTTGCCGTGCCGTTCATGTGCGTTGGCACCGGGCTGACTGCAAGCACCTTATTCGGCACATCCATTGGTATGTCGTTACTGTGCCTGTCATTAGCCGCTGCTGGAGCGTACACCACAACGGCCATTCTTTTTTCCATCCCTGGGCTGTTTCTAACCGGCGTCGGTATGGCGGCCGGTATTGCCATGATCAACTCGCTTGGCGGGGTGGGGGGCTTTATCAGCCCTTATATCGTTGGGCTTGTTAAAGATGTCACGGGTAGTACGGATTATGGTGTCTATCTAATTTCCGGTATTGCGCTGATAGGTGCTTTGTTCACACTGATGTTGCCAAAAAGTCTTGTAAATAGATAACAGGTTTATTGTTGTCGGTAGGAAAGTCTGATTTGCGAACAATATTTAAGCGTTCTTTTTTGTATAACGTGCAGGCCAACCCGTCTGCGCGAATTTAGTAATTGGATAGTATTGCAAGGTGCACTTTCATGGAAAATCTACGACCTAAAGAAATAGAGATGTTGACCCAAGTGTCTACGGCGACTTACACCACTGTTTTGCTCAAGATGGGCTTGCGCAATGTTTGGATTCGCCATGCCAAGCCACTCGTATCAGACTGCCGGCGCATCGCCGGGCGTGCCTTCACGGTGCGTTTCGTTCCTGCGCGCGAAGATCTGGCGACTCCAGCTTCGTGGGCTTCGCCAATCTCCAGCAGAGGCGCAATCGAGCAAATGCCCAGCGGCTGTATCGCTGTAGTTGACGCTATGGGAGTGACAGATGCTGGCGTGTGGGGCGACATCCTTTGCGAGCGTATGGTTTATCGCGGTGTAGCAGGCATGGTGACAGATGGGGCAGTTCGCGACCTCGCCGGCGTTCAGGGCACGGGCTTGCCAATATGGGCAGCCGGTACAGCTGCTTCGCCCTCAGTTGCTAGCCTCACCTTCGCTGATTGGCAGCTGCCGGTGGCTTGTGGTGGTGTAGCCGTGATCCCGGGAGACGTTATCGTCGCAGATATGGATGGCGCGGTGGTTATACCGGCAGCTCTGCTCGATGAGGTGCTTGAGTTAGGCCTAGAACAAGAGCGGCTGGAAGGTTGGATGATGCAAGAGGTGGGACGGGGTGTTGCACTCCCAGGGCTCTATCCTCCGAACGAGGCAACCCGTGAGCGCTACGAAGCATTCAAGGCTTGGCAGTAACGCTTGGAAGATCGTTGCTGCATGATTAATCCTGCGCTGGCCTTTTGATCAAGGTCAGCGCTTTTTCCGTTTCAATCCGGCATGCGAGCACGAACTTGCGTACGGCGAGCCCACCTCCTGTTCGTCGGTTCGCAATGTGTTGGGCGGAGCGATCATGACCCCGGCAGCGCCCTGAGCCATTACCTCGTGGGTCAGTGCGCGCATGGCTGAAAAAGCAGCCATGTGAGCATGGCTGCGCGGAGGCCAGGGGAGGTCAGATGCTGCTGATCAGTCCGCCGTCGATGCGGATTACGGAGCCGGTTAGATAGCCAGCCTTTGCACTGGCGAGAAACGCTACTACGTCGCCATATTCATGCGGCTGACCATAACGCCCCACGGCAATCGCTGCGGTGCTTTCCTTGCTGACTTCCTCCACGGAGCGCCCCTCCCGTTTTGCCTTGGCTTCGTCCAGAAAGGTAATTCGGCCGGTTGCGATTCGACCTGGCAATACGATATTTACAGTGATGCCATCCCCGCCTACTTCACGCGCCAAGGTTTTAGACCATCCTACAAGTGCCAGTCGCAACGAGTTCGAGATACCGAGATTCGGGATGGGAGACACCACGCCGGATGAGGTGCTAGTGATGACTCGTCCCCAGCCGCGTTGACGCATGCTTGGAAGCACTCTGTCCGTAATCTTTATCACGGACAGAACCATGCTATTGAATTGCTCTGACCAGAGGCCCGCATCTTGACTATGAGAGGTTGTGGGAGGCGGCCCTCCTGTGTTGTTCACCAGAATATCGACCGGGCCGTACTCTGCTTCGATGGCCTTGATATTGGGATCAATAACATCCAGGTGCGCCAGATCCCAGGCCAACGCGAAGGCTTGAAAGCCGGCTTCAGTAATCAGCGCTACCGTTTTCTGCGCTGCGTCCAAACTGATGTCGGCGACCGCGATTCTTACCCCTTCCTTTGCCAGTGACAGTGCAATGGCACTGCCCAATCCACCGCCGCCACCCAATACAAGCGCGGTTTTGTTACTCAACTCCAGATCCATTTCATTGCCCTGTTTCAGACTCGATTATGAGCCAAGTGAATCGGATAGTGATCGGCCCGAACATGATGTGCTCTGCTCAAACCCACTACTTTCATGCGATGCACTTCAATGTAACGCCGTGGAGTTGATAGGATATAATCAAATTTTTCAGTGCTAATTGATAGAAAGGATCGATCATGCGGTTGTCGTTACAGCAAATTGAAACCTTCTACTGGGCTGCGCGTCTTGGTGGCTTTCACGCAGCCGCGCGACACCAGCACCTTACACAACCGACCATCTCGGCTCGCATTCAGGAGCTTGAGGCGCAATTGGGCGTCAAGCTTTTTGATCGAGAGCGCGCACGTAGCGGCTTGACCCTCATTGGGCATGAAGCTCTCGCTCAGGCGGAGCAGATTCTCAATCTGGCAGACAAGTTCAGTCGTCTTGCCGAAATCAGCGATCCTATGCGCGGGCTGCTGCGGGTGGGCGTGAATGAGAGTGTTGCGATGTTTGGTCTGTCCGAAATTCTCACTCAGGTCAAAGCTCGATACCCAGACCTGCACATTGAAATCACTGTGGATGTAGGTGCCCACTTATCTCGCAAAATGGCCGCGCGCGAATTGGACATCGCCGTACACAACAACCCCTCCAACGTCAGACATGTGGTAGAACGCACTATTGGCACCTCAAATCTGCACTGGGTGGCCTCCCCAGCCCTGGTTTCTGGCCATGCAGTAGCTCCAGAGCAACTGGCTACACTCCCAGTTATTACGGTGTCGGAGCCGTCCACCAATCATGCTCTGGTCATGAAGTGGTTCCATGACGTCGGAGTTGTGTGCCGGAACGTCAGTTCGTGTAATTCGCTGTCCACGATGCTACAGCTTGTGGCAGGGGGTCATGGAGTGGCCGTAATGTCCTCCGCATTCCTTTCCCAACCGCTGAGTGCTGGTGAGGTACGAACTCTCAACCTCAAACAGAAATTGAAGCAGGAAAAGTTTTTGGTGGCATATCAGGAGGAGCGCTCGGGGGAGGGGGTTGATTGGATGGTCGGGATGATCGAGGAGGTCTTGAAAAAGAGCGCTGTGGTGCTTTGAGTGGCTCGGTAGCTAGGCTGCTAAAAGTGCTGCTTAGGCACTGTACGAAATTTCGCGAATGGACTCAATCAGAGGGGCTACTAACTTTTCGTAGTCAACACGCATGTGTTTTGTGTCTTCGCGAACTAATTGCGGGTAAACCTTAGCCATTATCTTAAAGCGCATTTTTATTACTCGGTCAAAACTTCAAATAATTAACAAAGACATGTGCTGCTGATATAACTCAGCGCTGCGTATATTGACTTGTTTGTGATTTTTCAAATACCACGAGTGTTAAGTGTTCAATTTTTTTGGTAGTCAGTCGGGCTTCAATAGATTTATGCAGGAGGCTGTCAGTTATCTCGTACTGAGTCGCGAAGTCTGCCAGATCCTTGAGAGATCGGTGTTTACTCTGTTTTAAGCTAACGCCAATGACGTAGCCCGCGCAGGCAAGGCACAGAAACGAAAAACCCCGTCACCAGGGCGGGGTTTCTCGTTAAGACGTCTGACTCAGCGATACGCGGTGTCTGAAATCAGAACACGACGCCTTGGCTGCGCAGGTAGTCATCGTATGTGCCGCTAAAGTCGATCACACCGCTTGGGCTCAACTCGATGATGCGAGTGGCCAGCGACGATACGAACTCGCGGTCATGGCTGACGAAGACCAGAGTGCCAGGGTAGTTCTCGAGCGCCAGGTTCAGCGCTTCGATGGATTCCATGTCCAAGTGGTTGGTTGGTTCGTCCATGATCAGCACGTTTGGCTTTTGCAGGATCAGCTTGCCGAACAGCATACGGCCTTGCTCACCACCGGAAATCACTTTGACCGATTTCAGGATGTCATCGTTCGAGAACAGCATGCGGCCCAAGGTGCCTCGAATCATTTGCTCGCCTTGAGTCCATTGCCCCATCCAGTCAAACAGGGTTACGTCGTCTTCAAAGTCATGAGCGTGATCCTGAGCGTAGTAGCCCAGTTCAGCGGACTCAGTCCACTTGATCGTGCCGGCATCCGGTGTCAGCTCATTGACCATGGTGCGCAGCAAGGTCGTTTTACCGATACCGTTCGGGCCAATGATTGCGACGCGCTCACCGGCTTCGACGGTAAAGCTGAAGTCTTTAAACAGCGTCTTTCCATCAAAGCCTTTAGCCATGCGTTCAACAATGACGGCCTGGCGGTGCAGCTTTTTAGTCTGCTCGAAACGGATGAACGGGCTGACACGGCTCGAAGGTTTGACCTCGGCCAGCGTGATCTTGTCGATCGCCTTGGCGCGGGAGCTGGCCTGCTTGGATTTAGAGGCGTTGGCCGAGAAACGGCTGACGAACGCTTGCAGTTCGTTGATCTGAGCTTTCTTCTTGGCGTTTTCTGACAGCAGTTGTTCGCGTGATTGGGTCGCGACAGTCATGTACTCGTCATAGTTGCCCGGGAACAGGCGCAGTTCGCCGTAGTCCAGGTCGGCCATGTGCGTGCAGACGCTGTTCAGGAAGTGTCTATCGTGAGAGATGATGATCATCAGGCTGTTGCGCTGAGTCAGAACGTTTTCCAGCCAGCGGATAGTGTTGATGTCCAAGTGGTTGGTCGGTTCGTCGAGCAGCAGCACTTCAGGATCGGAGAACAATGCCTGAGCCAGCAGAACACGCAATTTCCAGCCGGGCGATACTTCGCTCATCGGGCCGTTGTGTTGCTCAATGCCAATACCCAGACCCAGAAGCAACTCGCCTGCACGGGATTCAGCGGTGTAGCCGTCCATTTCAGCGAACTCGGTTTCGAGTTCGGCAACGGCCATGCCGTCCTCTTCAGTCATTTCTGGCAGCGAATAGATACGATCGCGCTCAGCCTTGACCTTCCACAACTCTTCGTGGCCCATGATCACGGTATCGATCACGGTGAATTCTTCGTAAGCGAACTGATCCTGGCGCAACTTACCCAGACGCACGTTCGGCTCCAGCATGACCTGACCGCCGGACGGTTCAAGGTCGCTGCCGAGGATTTTCATGAAAGTAGACTTGCCGCAGCCGTTGGCACCGATCAAACCATAACGGTTACCTGCGCCAAATTTTACTGAAACGTTCTCGAATAGCGGCTTTGCGCCGAACTGCATCGTGATGTTAGCTGTAGAGATCAATTACTTTACCTATCAATAGCTTAGAAAGCGCGTATTTGGGCTGGGATCATTTTGATACCCATTTGGAGCTTTTCAAGCTCACTCCAATCTGAGCTTGAGTTGATCCATCGCGCATAACTCGACAGCAACATTTGGACGCTGTGGCCAAGCTGCTGAGAAATAAATGCGGGGTTCATGCCAGACATGGCGCGCATTGTCGCATAGGTGTGACGACAGTTGTATGGCGGTCGGTGCCGGATAGTGAGTAACTTGAAGATCGTTGTCCCTTGTTTGGGAAGGTCGAACATCTGCTTTACGTACTCTGCGTTCGTTGTCGGGCGGAAAACAGCAGCCATCGAGAGCAAGTCCGATCCCACAGGGGATGTGCGTTAACTGACTGGCATTAGCCTTTGTGGCTGCTTTCCTTTGCCATTTTTCCGACGCTCTGCATGTATTCATGCCAATTCAAGCGCCTGCGATGCTCGCGACAAAGGGCGTCGAACGGCAGTCACTGCGGCTAGAGCAATCATTCTATGAGTGATGGCTAAATGGTATCGTTGGCATTGTTCGCCACTCATTCTACGGTTCCGACGATGAGCTTAATGATCAGCTTTGAGCAAATGGCTTTAATCCTTGAAGCGTTACCTGATCCGGCATTTATTTTGTCGCGCACTGGACGATACGTTGCGGTGCTTGGTGGGCGTGATGCGCGCTATTACCACGATGGGACCGGACTGGTCGGCTTGTATATTTCAGATCTGATCAAGCCTGAGAAGGCTAACTGGTTTCTCGAACAGATTGCTAAGGCGCTGGCCTCTCAAACGCTACTGGTGGAAGAGTACGAGCTGAGTAATCAGGATGTTAAAGGGCTGCCAGATGAAGGTCCCAAGGAGCCGATCTGGTTTGAAGGGCGCATTCAGGCCCTGAGTTTTCTCGTGAACGACGAGGAGGTGGTGCTCTGGGTCGCGAGTAATATTTCGGCCCGGCACAACCTGGAGCTCAAACTGAGGGAACTCAGTGATACCGATCAGTTGACCGGCCTTTATAACCGAAGAAAACTCGAGCATGACCTGGCGCTCCACTACGAGTCATTAGCGCGGTTTTGCATACCGACTTCCATCTGCATGTTTGATCTGGATAACCTCAAGCAAATCAACGACACAAAGGGGCATCACGTAGGGGATGAGATGATCCAGGCGGTCGCCAATATTTGTCGTTCGACGCTGCGCAAAAGTGACACGGCATGCCGCTTTGGGGGGGATGAGTTTGTGGTTGCTCTGCCCAATACAGGGCATGAGCAGGCTCTGCAGTTCGCCGAGCGTATGCATGATCGCTTCAATCAGGAGCTAGGGCGGTTTTCATTGGAAGCGACAGCCGTCACCGCGAGCATTGGTGTTACAACGATGATGCTCGAAGACCGATCCTATGAGGACGCGCTCAAACGAGCCGATCTTGCCCTGTACAAGGCTAAGAATATGGGCAAAAACAGAATTGTCTCGACCTGACGCTTCGTCGTCAGTCATTACCTGTCCTGCCTGTGAGCTGAGCGATTAGGCCCTGTACGACATGTATCTGCGCCAGGTTATGAAGCATTTTTGTGGTCTAAGGCTGTTTTTTAGTGCGTTATTGACGACTGATAGTTTGTCAGTAGTCATTTATGGCTGTGTCGTTTTATTGATTTAGATCCCGTACGAGTAACTCAAAAGTGCCTCTGTTAGAGCGATTAATGAATAGTGGCTTTCAAAGGGTTATAAAGCCAAAAGCGCAGGCGCGTGGTGTGCGCTATTTATTAGTGTATACACACTAAATTGTGTTTTTAACCAAGAAGCACCGAGTGTTAAACATCTGAGTTGAGCGTTTTTAGGGTCGTTGATAACGACTGTCAGCCAATAGCATTCGGTAAATACGATGGCGTCTAAAGGCTGAAAGAGGCTGTTTTCTCTGGCACAGCTTGGTTTTTTTCTGGGCCGGCAATCGTTAAAACACGGGGTTTCATCAGTATGAAGCAGCAAAAACGGGGCGAACACGGTCAAGCTTCGTCACATTCTTCAATGGGGCCGATAGCTGCATGCCTATGTTGTTACGTGTGAGGGCTGGCCGATTTTAGTGGAACTTATCGACGAATACGGTTTTTCTGCCAACTAATATTGCTGTGAAATGTTCCCGTATCGCCTCTCAAAACATAGAGTGTCGCTCTGTAAATGGCGGTAAGTCTGGAGCATTGTAAGCTGCGGATTTTGCGGTAGGCCCATACCCAACCGCGTTTTGGTTTGTTCTGCATTTTATCTGTCTCACAAGGACATTATCGTTTGCTCAGATGCTAGCGCCGGAAGATTACACTTATTGGTGCGTGTCAATCCAGACTTTAGCTATCTTTACAAAGTGATGGTGTAATAGCTACGTTATATATTGTCTGGCTTGTTCGGCGGCAACTAATTAGGGCTGTTAGTTGCTCTAGTCTTGAATGCTATTAGCAGTGACCAATATGTGAGATTTCAGCGGGTTAAGGCGTGAATGAACTGAGCATTCAAATACCGTCAAAATAGTTATCCAGGCCAGCGCATTTTCAGGTGTTCGGTCAGGTAGTTGATGAAGGCGTTCACTTTTGGGGTCATGGCAGCGCGATCTTGCACGCAGGCATAGATGTCGAGGGGCTCAGCCCCGGATTCTGTCGGCGCATGGCTGTGCAGCAGAGGGATCAGTTGGCCCGATTCAATGTACGGCGCTGCGATGTATTCAGCCACGCGCGCAATGCCTGCACCGTGTACGGCCATCTGTGCGAGGGCATCGATGTCGTCGCTGATAGCCGTTATGTTGAGTGCCGCGTAATAGTGTTGCCCATTGTTGAAAAACCCCCAGCGCAGAAATCGTCCGTCCAGAGGGTAGCGAAACCCAAGGCAGGCGTGTTGTTGCAGTTCTTCGGGGGAACTGGGCCAGCCAGCGCGTTCGAGGTAAGCGGGGGAGGCGCAGACGATAAACGGTACTGATGCGATTTTGCGCGCAATGATTGCGTCTTCCAGTTGTGGCTTGATGCGCAGGCTTAGGTCTATGCCGTCCTGGATGTGATTGATTCTATTGTCGGTGGTGCTGAGTTCGATTGTCAGGCGCGGGTAGCGTGTCGCGAAGCCTGCAATCAGAGGCGCCAGTACGTGTCGGCCAAAAGCTGTGGTCGATGCGATGCAAAGTCGTCCTTGAAACTCGGCATCGTTGTGGCTGATGGCTCTGTGCGCGGACTCCAGATCCGAAGCGATGTGCTGCACTTTTGCGTAATACACCGCACCGTTTTCGGTGAGCGCCATGCTACGGGTGGTACGTTGCAGCAGACGCGTTCCCAGGTGTGTTTCCAGGCGATTGAGGGTCTGACTGACGGCGGCGGCACTGATGCCCAGGTTTTTTGCGGCCCCTGCGATAGAACCCGCTTCAACCACTTTGATAAAGCTGGTAATTGCCGCGAACAGATCCATGTTTTGATCCCCAAATAAATGTATTCGTAAGATCTGCTTTATAAACAAACTGGAAATGGCCGTCTAGTTCAGTGTTTTTGATCTTGTTATGGTGGAGCTTCCCCGAAAAACAAAGACTCAAAAGGCCTGAAATGGACTCTAAAAACACCTCAAACACCCTGTTGTCTAGCCGGCCACGGCTTTCCGTTCGAACATCTCCGTATGTCTTTGCGTTTTACATGTCCGCCATCATGGCCTTTTTGATGTCGCTGGTCATTACGGCCGCAAACACTGGGATTGATGCGGATTACCTAAGCAATACGTTGAATGCCTATCGGCTGGCGATGCCTGTCGCTTTCCTGTGCATTCTTGTGGTGCGTCCCATCGTTGTCAGGCTTGTAACCATGACGGTTCATCCGCATCGTTAAACGGTGTTGTTTTAAAGCCAATATTTGGGATAGCTGCCCTTGTTGCGTGCGTTGTTCAGGCACACAGCAATGGCAACTATCACGATTGAGCCGACCAATACGGGTGTGATCAAAAAGCTCCAGGGCGCACCGGCTGTGATAACGACCAACGGGTTGGCTCCAGCGGGGGCATGCACTGTGCGTGTTTGCTGCATGGCAACCAACGCCAGCCCCACGGCCAGTGCGCAAGCCCACCATTCATTACCCAGCGTGTGTAACACCGCTAACCCGACCACTGTAGAAATGAGGTGCCCGCCAATAATGCTGCGTGGCTGGGCCAAGGGTGAGTCAGGCACGCCGAAGGCAAGCACGCAACTGGCGCCAAAAGAGGCCATCAACCAAGGTGTCCCGCTAATCAGGCTAAGCCAGCCTGTTGCGCCAATGGCCATGACTACACCCATAAATGAAATAGCGCTGAATCGCAGGCTAGGCGCTGGCGGTGCGCTTGATTTAGGCAGACGAATGATAGGCATAGCAGTGACTCGCTGAGGATGTTGCACAAGGATACCGATCGGTTTACCTGCAAGTCAACCGTTCGGTATACACTCGGCGTACTTACTTGAAAGGGATGGCGTCATGAGCACTTCAGATGTGATCACCAGGGCAGCGCTGGCGTTGTTCTATCAGCAGGGGTTTCATGCCTCAGGGGTGGAACAGTTGAGTCAGGTGGCAGGCGTTACCAAAAAGACCTTGTATCGGCATTTTCCAAGCAAGGAGCACTTGGTTGAAGCGGCTTTGCAACTGCGTCATGTGGAGTTTATGGGCCAGATGCGAAACGCCGTAGAGTCAGCGCCGGCACTGGAGCAGCCGCAGGCCTACATTGACTACATTGCGAACTGGGTTGAGTCGTCAGGCTTTAATGGCTGTGCTTTTATCAATGCCTCAGCCGAATACAGTGCTCATGCCGCAGCCCCTCACTTGTTGGCCAGTCAGCACAAAAAAGAAGTACTGGCTTACTTGGAGGGTGTTTGTTCGCAAGCAGGTTTAAATCAATCGCCTCAGGTTGCATTGCAACTCTTTATCATTGGCGAGGGTCTGATTGTTGCGACACAAGTGAGTGGCATATCGCCAGAACGGCTGTCGGCGGCGAGAGAAATGGTAGCGCTGCTGTGCCACAGGGCGTCGGCTAAGTAATCTTTCTGGTTCGATGAACAGCTAAAAACCTCTGCCGTGGTTGATTCAATAACGGCCTGCTGCCTGTCGGTTACAGGCATTTTTTGACCTGCAACAAGAGCGCTTCAGTAAAAGGCTGCTTAACTGCTTCAAGTAATTTGAGGGCTGCTGGTCACGGAGTACTGATTGGTAGCCGCTGCTGATTCTTGAACTGCTAAAGGAAGGCTGTCATGAAAGCGCTCACCTATCAGGGCCCCGGCAAAAAAGACTGGGCCGAGATCCCAAAACCAGTCGTCGATAAACCCACCGACGCCATTATCCGCATTGTGCACACCACTATTTGCGGCACTGATTTGCATATTCTCAAGGGCGATGTGCCTGAGGTCACGGCGGGCAGGGTTTTAGGGCATGAAGGGGTAGGGATCGTAGAAGAAGTGGGCTCTGCGGTTCGCAACTTTAAAGCCGGCGACCATGTGCTGATTTCTTGTATCACCTCGTGCGGCAGTTGTGCCAATTGTCGCCGTCAAATGTACTCGCACTGCGCCGATGGCGGCTGGATCTTGGGGCATTTGATCGACGGCACCCAAGCCCAATATGTGCGTATTCCTCACGCGGATAACAGCTTGTACCCGGTCCCTGCGGGTGCCGATGAAGAAGCGCTGGTCATGTTGAGCGATATTTTGCCAACCGGTTTTGAGATTGGCGTTCTGGCGGGCAAAGTCAAACCGGGCGACAGTGTGGTGATTGTGGGGGCAGGGCCGGTAGGCATGGCTGCTTTGTTGACGGCACAGTTTTACTCGCCTGCGACCTTGATCGTGGTGGACGGTGACGCCAACCGGCTTGAAGTTGCCAAGCGGTTTGGGGCCACGGATGTCATCGATATCAATACAGAGAATGCCGTTGAGCGGATTTTCGAGTTGACTGACGGTGTGGGTGTCGATGTGGCTATTGAAGCCGTGGGCATTCCCGCTTCCTTTGACACATGCCAATCGGTGATTGCACCAGGTGGCAGTATTGCTAACGTCGGTGTGCATGGCAAAAGCGTTGAACTGCACCTCGAAAAGCTGTGGATCCAGAACGTCACTATCTCGACCGGCCTGGTGAATACCAACACCACACCCATGCTGTTGAAGACACTGCAGTCGGGCAAGATTGATGCGGGGCAGCTCATCACGCATCGCTTTGAGCTGAACGACATTCTTAAGGCGTACGAAGTGTTTGGTAATGCGGCCAAGGAAAAAGCCATGAAGGTGATCCTGACTCAATAACCCTTCAGGTTCACGCCTTTAATAGTGTTTGGCTTTTATATTGAAGGTGTGAGCCCGTGGAGAGGTAGAGGCCGTTTAATTATTAAATCGGGTGATTATTTAGTTGCCGGTTTAACGGTGCTTGGCAACTATTAATGGATTGTTTTATCGGCTTTCCAGTGCTTTGTTTTATATGGGTTTTAGGCAGTATTAATGGCCATCGGTTTGACAGATTCGGTATCGGAACCTATGGTTTTCGGCGGCAGAACACACGTAACTTTCATCTTTGAAAATAGGGAAATATTCATATGAAAAAGCACATTCTGATGATTGGCGCAGCCGGTTTGGTAGCGATGTCGACCTTGGCTCAGGCGGATGCCAAACAACCCGTCTCGAAGTGGACTTGCGCCGATTTTCTGGCCATCGATGAAAGCTTCCGACCTACCGCTGTGGGCTTGGGCGAAGCCGTCAACAAAAGCGGCAAGGTAGAAGATGCTGTGCTGGACGTTGATGGCGTTGCAAAAATCACCCCGCTGGTGGTCACTGCTTGCGAGAAAGACAAGAGCACAGGCTTTGTGCAAAAGCTGAAAGAAGAGTGGAGCAAGGTCAAAAAAGACGTCTGACATCCTCTCAGCCTGCACTTTCCTCAAGTGCAGGCTCCTTCCTCTGTCGGCCTGAACGCTCGCTCGAGCCAAAAACATCGGCACTTTTCTTGAATTTCCTGCGCTGCTCGCCCTCTACATAAAAACCTGACCGCATTGTGCGGCCGGATGACGTAGTAGACTGCCTTCGTTTTATCTCTTTTTGTTGGGGAATCTTATGTTAATCAGGTCATTAGCCGAGCTTGATCGCATTCGTGACGAATGTAAGTCCATGGTCACCAAACGCTCGGCCGTTTCGGCTGGGGCTGCGGCTATCCCGTTGCCGGGCCTTGATCTGGGCACCGACGTGGCGTTGCTGGTGGAGATGCTGCCCGCGATCAACAGCAAGTTCGGTCTGACCCCGCATCAAATCGAGCAGATGGACTCGCGCTCAAAGCGTTTGATTGTGGTGGCGGTCAGCAGCATTGGCAGTGAAGTGATCGGCAAGTTCATCAGCCGCACGCTTGTCATGTCATTGGTGAAAAAAATGGGCACCAAAGTGGCGACCAAGTCAGTGGTTCGCTTCGTCCCGTTTGTGGGGCAGGCGGTGGCTGCGACCATCAGCTTTGGGGTGATGAGAATGGTCGGCAACGGCCATATCGAGGACTGTTACCAGGTTTGCCGCCAAGCCTTGCTGGAAGAGGCCAGGCAGTCGACCGTGATCGTTATCGGGCCTGAAACCGACGACTGATCAGGGCGGGGCAACTTCAGGGCGGTGTTAACTGGCCGTTGCCGCCGTCCGGCAACAAGATGTGACATTTAACTCTTCGTGTATTGCATGCTCGCTGGATTAAAAACGAACCGGATTGGCAAACTGCACTCCAAGCCGTACAGGTTTTCTGGAAATGGAGCATGTGATGATCCGCTCGCGATTCAGTGTTTTAGGGCTATTAGTACTGTCTGGCCTGGCCGTTCACGCAGTGGCTCAAGTGCAGCCAGACGTTTTTTCAGGCCATGACCGTTTGCCAGCCACAGTCTTGCTCGCGCAGAACGGGTTAACGCCCGGTGTGACGCCAAACGACACTGCAATTCGGCGCATAAACCCCAACAGTCGGCAGGGCACCGGCCCCGATCCGGCCACTGTGCCCGGGCTGCCTACCGTGCCACGTGCGGCCAGGCCTTCTATCGAGAACGGGCAAATCGGCAATGGTTACCCGCGAAACCCTCCCATCCCCAAAACCCTTCAGCCCACGGCACCTTCGTTACAGCCCAGAGATCAGCGTTAATCGAAAAAGGACAATCGGATGTTGAAAAAGACCGTTCTGGCCACGTTACTGGCTTCTTCTTTAATAACGCTCACGGCTCACGCCCAGACAGGGGCTGAGCAGTCATTCAAGTCGGACCTCGGAACCGTTACCGCCACCACCGTGGCTCAAGGGCTTGATCATCCTTGGGCGCTGGCTTTTTTGCCCGGCAGTCAGGGCATCTTGGTCACTGAGCGCCCCGGCAATCTGCGCTGGGTGAGCCCGCAAGGCAAAGTCTCGGCTCCCTTGTCGGGTGTGCCTCAGGTCTGGGCCAATGGTCAGGGTGGTTTGCTGGATGTGGTCTTGTCCCCGGATTTTGTTAAAGACCGGATGGTGTATTTGTCGTTCGCCGAGGGCGGCAAAGACGGTAAGGCTGGAACCGCCGTTGGCCGGGGGCGTTTGTCTGCCGACTTGAGCAAACTGAACGACTTTGAAGTGATCTTCCGCCAGGAACCCAAACTCTCGACCGGCAACCATTTCGGTTCTCGGCTGGTATTTGATCGCGATGGTTACCTGTTTATTGTCTTGGGGGAAAACAACCAGCGGGCGACAGCCCAAGACCTCGACAAACTGCAGGGCAAAGTGGTGCGCATTTACCCCGACGGGCGTATTCCGGATGACAACCCTTTTGTCGGTCAGACGAATGTGAAGCCCGAGATTTGGTCGTATGGTCATCGCAACCAGCAGGGGGCGGCCCTGAATCCCTGGACCGGCACGCTCTGGACGCATGAGCACGGCCCCAAGGGCGGTGATGAAATCAATCTGATCGAGCGCGGCAAAAACTACGGCTGGCCGCTTGCTACCCATGGCATTGATTATTCCTCTGCGCCGATCCCGGAAGCGAAAGGCAAAGAGGTCGAAGGTACTGTCGGCCCCCATCATGTCTGGCAGAAGTCGCCCGGCATCAGCGGGATGACGTTTTACGATGGAGACCGCTTCAAGCCTTGGCAGCACAACCTGTTTATCGGTGCCTTGGCTGACAAAGATCTGATTCGGCTACAACTGGAGGGGGACAAGGTGGTGCACGAAGAGCGCTTGCTCGGCGGCTTGAATGCGCGTATCCGCGATGTTCGGCAAAGCCCGGACGGTTATGTGTATGTGCTGACCGATGAAGACAATGGCGCGTTGTATCGCATTGGCTTGCAATAGACGGTGCTGAAAGCGGCCAGACTGCTGCCTGGCCGCCCCGCGGATTTACACGGGTTACTCGCGGGCAGCCTGTTTGACCTGCTTGGAAGCCGACCAGATCCGATAGCGCACCTCAATGTCCTTGGGGACGTAGAGCACAATCGGCAACTTGCTGTTGTAACGCAGCATAAAGCCATCACCGACCACCGGTACAAAATCCGGGTGTGGCTTGCCATCCGGGCAGGCCATCATGGTACTTAGCGGCCCGCTGACTTTATTGAGGCGGTACATCGGGTAGCCCCAGCCCTTGAGCGTCTTTTCTTCCAGCTTGCCGCTCAAACGCTGCTGATTGCAGTCAACCTGGAGTGTTTTGCCCGCGATGATCTGGACCTTGTAGTCGTCTTCATTCTTTTGCGAGGGCAGGTGAATGACCTGGCGGCTGAAGCCCGCCTCGGCTTTAGGGTAGGGCGCCACATCTTCCAGTTTGGCGGCGTTGGCCACGCTGCACAGCGTACTCAACGAGAGTGTCAGGGCCGCGCTGATAACGAGTGGTTTCATGCTGCTTCCTTTTTCCAGAGCTTAAAAATACGCATCCTTTGAATCATTGCAGACGCACTGAATTGACGCATTTTTGCCATGAGCGGGAACAGGATGCAAATTCCGCCGTCAGACAAACCAGAGAAATCTGACAAGAATCAATTGATACGTAGTGTCAGGACAATTGCTTCGCGCCAATCTCGAAGTGCCAGTAAACTGCGTTTTTTCCTCCGAATCATTTATTTCCCGAGGTTTTGCATGACACTCAGTCCTCTTGCGGGCAAACCGGCTCCAGTTCAACGGCTGGTAGACATTCCGCGACTGGTGACCGCTTATTACACCGGTCAACCCGATGCAGCGATCTCCACTCAGCGTGTCGCCTTTGGGACCTCCGGGCATCGTGGCACTTCGTTTGAGCTGAGTTTCAATGAGTGGCATGTGCTGGCCATCAGTCAGGCCATTTGCCTGTACCGTCAGTCCAAGGGTATCAATGGGCCGCTGTTTGTCGGCATCGATACCCACGCACTGTCGACGCCGGCAGGTGCTAGCGCGCTGGAAGTGTTTGCCGCCAATGGCGTCGACACCATGATTGCTGCAAACGACGAGTACACCCCGACTCCGGCCGTTTCTCACGCGATCATCTGCTACAACCGTGGCCGCACGTCAGGGCTGGCCGATGGCGTGGTGATTACCCCGTCGCACAACCCGCCGGAAAGCGGTGGCTTCAAGTACAACCCGCCCAATGGTGGACCGGCGGACACCGATGTCACCAAATGGATCGAAGCCAAGGCCAACGAACTGCTGGCGGCCAAGCTCGCCGGGGTTAAACGCATCAGCTATGAGCAGGCTTTAAAAGCCAGCACCACGCATCGCCACGACTACCTGAACACCTACGTCGCTGACCTGAAAAACGTAATCGACATGGACACCCTGCGCGGTGCCAACTTGCGCCTGGGTGTTGACCCGCTGGGCGGTGCAGGTGTGCGTTACTGGTCTGCCATTGGCGAGCAATACGGCCTGAATCTGGAAGTGGTGAACACCTCGGTCGATCCGACGTTCCGCTTCATGTGCATGGATTGGGATGGACGCATCCGCATGGACCCGTCCTCCAGCTATGCGATGCAAGGCCTGATCGGTCTCAAGGATCGTTTCGACGTGGCTTTTGCCTGCGATCCGGACCACGATCGCCACGGCATCGTGACACCATCGGGAGGGCTGTTGGCACCGAACAACTACCTGGCGGTGTCGATTGACTACCTGTTCCAGAATCGCCCGAACTGGCGCGCGGATGCGGCTGTGGGCAAAACCGTGGTCAGCAGTGGTTTGATTGACCGTGTGGCTGCGCGTTTGGACCGTCGCCTGTACGAAGTACCGGTGGGTTTCAAATGGTTTGCCGATGGTCTGTTCGACGGTTCGCTGGGTTTTGGCGGTGAAGAAAGCGCTGGAGCCTCGTTCCTGCGTCTGGACGGCAGCGTCTGGTCGACTGATAAGGATGGTTTGATCCCGTCGTTGCTGGCCGCAGAAATGACGGCGCGCACAGGCCGCGATCCTTCGCAGCTGTATCAGAAAATGACCGAAGAGCTGGGCCTGCCGTTCTCGACCCGCGTTGACGCCAAGGCGACGGCGCAGCAGAAGGCCTTGCTTGGCAAGTTGTCACCGGAGCAAGTCAAGTCGACGACGCTGGCAGGTGAAGCGATTACCCAAATCCTCAGTCATGCGCCGGGCAATAATCAGGCGATTGGCGGGCTTAAGGTCATGACTGAGAACGGTTGGTTTGCTGCTCGTCCTTCGGGCACCGAAGACATCTACAAAATCTACGCCGAGAGTTTTATCGGCGACGAGCACCTCGGCCGTCTGGTTGAAGAAGCTCAAGTGCTGGTCGATAAAGCCATCAGCTAAGGCAACGCCTTAAAAGACTGGCCCCGCAATGGGGCCAGTCCGGCTTTATCCCGATCAGGCTCGTGCTACACCGCGCACGGCGCTTCGATTTCCTGACAGGCATCCACCCACTGCGCATTAACCAGCTCTGCCATACGCATCGGACTAATTCGCACAGCCGTGTGAGTGTCGCCCGCAGCGGGCATCACTTCAGTAAAGGCTTGCAGGGAAATATCGCAATACACCGGCAGGTCAGTGGCCAAACCAAATGGGCAGACGCCGCCGACGGGGTGGCTGGTCAGCGCGACGACGGTTTCGGCATCGAGCATCTTGGCTTTGCTGCCTAACGCGTTTTTGATTTTCTTGTTATCAATGCGCGCATCGCCGCGTGCCACCAGCAGCACATTGCGCTCACCGACACGAAAAGCCAGGGTTTTGGCAATTTGCCCGGGTTCAACCCCATGTGCTTCAGCCGCCAAGGCAACGGTCGCCGTGCTGGTAGTCAATTCGATGATGTGCAAATCAGGGGCGTTGGCGTTGAAGAACGCGCGTACCGATTCAAGGCTCATTGGGGTCTGCTCGCTGGGCAAAACCTTGAATCTAGTAAAGCTGATGGCGCACTGTCAATGCGCCATCGGGTGGGGGCAGGTTTTAGATGTCCAGTACGATCTTGCCGAAATGCTGGTTGGTTTCCTGGTATTGGAACGCCGCAACAATCTCGGTCAGCGGGAAGTGACGATCAATGACCGGGCGCATGCCCGTGGCATTGATGGCACGCACCATGTCTTGTTGCTGGCTGCGGCTGCCGACCAAGACGCCTTGTAGGCGTACTTGCTTGATCAATGCGGGTACGAAGTTCATTTGGCCTGCCACGCCGCTCAAAATGCCAATGATCGAGATATGCCCGGCGACGCGCACGGCAATCATCGACTGCTCAAGCGTCGAAGGGCCGCCGACTTCAATCACGTGATCCACGCCGCGGCCGCCAGTCAGTGCGCGGGCAGTCTCGCCCCAGTTCGTGTCTTTGCGGTAGTTGACCACGTGATCAGCGCCCAATGCTTTCAGGCGCTCGAGTTTCTCGTCGCTGGAGGAGGTGGCAATGACTGTCGCACCTGCCATTTTGGCGAACTGCAACGCGAAAATCGAAACACCGCCCGTGCCTTGGACCAGAACGGTGTCACCCGGCTTGAGCGAATCATCGGACATCAGCGCACGCCAAGCGGTGAGGCCGGCGGTGGTCAGCGTGGCGGCTTCAGCATGGCTGTAACCGATTGGCGACAAAGTGAAAGACGTGGCCTTGGCCGTCACCTGTTCACGAGCGTAGCCGTCAATGCCGTCACCGGGCACGGTGACAAAACCTTCGACCAGCGGCGTGCCATCAATCCACTCCGGGAAGAAGGTGCTGACCACCGAATCACCGACCTTGAATTCGCTGACCTCAGTGCCGACCGCAATCACTTCGCCCGCGCCGTCAGCCATGGGAATGCGCTGCTCAGTCGGGCCCCACATGCCGCTCACAACAGCGAAGTCATGGTAGTTCAGCGAGTTGGCGTACAGGCGCACAGTGATCTCGTCACTCGCTGGGACACGTACTTCACTGTTGCCGACCACAACATTGTTATAGCCGCCGCCAGGTTGGACGAAGATAGTTTTAGTGCTCATGGGGCTTCCTCATATTTTTACATTGCGCGAAATAACGAAATGATTGGTTAAAAATTACAACTCGATTTTCAGCCTAGCGGCAAAGTCAGCTATCGCCTGTTCATTACGTCGGTAGTAAGTCCATTTGCCGATGCGCGTCGTCAGCACGAAGCCGGCGCGTTGCAAAATGGCCAGGTGTGCAGAGGCGGTAGAAGGGGATAGCCCGGCTTTGTGCTGCAAATGGGTCACGCACACACCAATCGCCGGATCACCGTGATCCTGAGGCGGGAAATGACTGAGCGGGTCTTTGAGCCACTCCATCATTTGCATGCGAGTGTCATTACCCAGTGCTTTGAGCTGTTCGAGAATCATGGGTGGCGATATTACGCTTTTTTACGAAATGATCAACCCGCGATGCTGCCAGGCTCTTTGTAGCCGCTGCCGCAGGCTGCGATAAGGGCCGCAGGGCCTTCGCTTTTGAGGGCTGTTCCCCACCTCAGCAACGATTACCTTTGCCCGCGACAACCCGCCGCAGGTGGGCCGCAAGTTTTGCAATTGCAGGATCAATCCTGTATTTGTGGCGCCATTGAGCCTGGGTCAAGGCTCGTCTGCTTATGCCGTTCGTTTTATGAACCTGCCCATCAGGAACCATGATGCCTAACCAGTTCCCTTCCGTTCGTCCCCGCCGTCTGCGCCGTACCCAAACCTTGCGCGACCTGTTCCAGGAAACCGAATTCAGCCTGAATGACCTGGTGTTGCCGATTTTCGTTGAAGAAGAAATTGACGACTTTGTGCCGATTACCAGCATGCCGGGTGTGATGCGTATTCCTGAGTCTAAGCTGGCTGGCGAAATTGAGCGTTATGCCCGCGCTGGCATCAAGTCGGTCATGGCGTTCGGGGTATCGCATCATTTGGACGCGACCGGTAGCGACTCATGGCGCGAAGACGGTCTGGTGTCGCGCATGGCGCGCATCTGCAAAGATACCGCCCCGGAAATGATCGTGATGAGCGACACCTGTTTCTGTGAGTACACCTCTCACGGCCATTGCGGCGTGATGCACGACCACGGCGTGGACAACGACGCGACCCTGATCAATCTGGGCAAGCAAGCCGTGGCTGCAGCAGCGGCGGGCGCTGATTTCATTTCGCCATCGGCGGCCATGGACGGTCAGGTGCAAGCGATCCGTAGCGCCCTGGACGCAGCCGGATTTATCGACACCTCGATCATGGCGTACTCCACCAAGTTTGCTTCGGCGCTTTACGGCCCGTTCCGCGAAGCAGGCGGCAGCGCACTCAAAGGTGATCGCAAGTCGTACCAGATGAACCCGATGAACCGCCGCGAAGCCATCCGCGAATCGTTGCTCGACGAGCAGGAAGGCGCAGACGTGCTGATGGTCAAGCCTGCTGGCGCGTATCTGGACATCATTCGTGATGTACGCGAAGCCTCGCGCTTGCCATTGGCGGCGTATCAGGTGAGCGGTGAATACGCGATGATCAAGTTCGGCGCATTGGCCGGTGCCATCGACGAAGACCGTGTGGTGCGTGAAAGCCTGGGCTCGATCAAGCGCGCTGGTGCTGACATGATCCTGACGTACTTTGCGATGGACCTTGCGCTGCAAGGGATTTGAAATCAGCAGCAAGTACCCACGGCGCTGCGGCGTGAGTCGCAGCGCCATCCCTAAACAAGGAGATTAGGCATGCAGAGCGCTCGACTCGAACGTATTTTGATCACCAATGACGATGGCATTGATGCGCCAGGGCTTGAAGCGCTTGAGGCAGTGGCTCGAGAACTGGCAGACGAAGTCTGGGTGGTTGCACCCGATCATGACCAGAGCGGTATTTCCACGGCCATCAGCATTCATCACCCGTTGCGGGTGACGGCGCGCGGCGAACGGCGCTTTTCGGTCTCCGGAACACCTGCCGACTGTGTCGCTGTAGCCTTGCGTCAACTGATGGATACACCGCCGCAGTTATTGCTTTCGGGCATTAACAAAGGCGCCAATCTGGGGGTTGAAACCCTGTTCTCCGGAACCGTGGGGGCCGCGATGACCGGTCTGTTGATGGGGGTTCCTTCAATCGCCCTGAGCCAGTTTTTTACCCGCCGCGATTCCGTGCGCTGGGACACGGCACGTACGCTGGCACCCGGGGTTATTCGTCAGTTGCTAGGCAAGGGCTGGGAGCAATCGGCCTGCCTGAACATCAACTTTCCAGACGTGCCGGCCGCCGACGCCGGGCCGTTGCAGATAACCCGCCAGGGTATTGGCCGCATGGACGGGGTGAATGTGCATGAGCGCGAGGACTATCGCGAAGCCTACTACTATTGGCTCAACATCACTCGCCATGGTCATCCCGAAGCCCAGGACACTGAAACCCAAGTGGTCACCCAAGGCGGTATTTCAGTGACCCCCCTGGAGTTCGATCGCACCGCCTTGAGTTTGCGCGAGCAACTGCAACAGGCCATTAAACCTGACTAAGCCCAGTGTGCCGGGTCATCTGCGATGGCCTGGTGCTGTTCCAGCATTTGCGGGATTTCGGTTTTCAAAAATTCGACCCAGGTTTTGACTTTGGCATCCAGAAAGCGGCGCGAAGGGTAGAGCGCATAGATGCTTTTTTCATGCAGGCGGTGATGGGGCAGCAGGCGTACGAGCGCGCCGCTCAGATAAGAGCCCATGGCCACATAGTCGGGCATCAGGCACACACCAAGCCCGGACTCTGCTGCTTTGGCCATGGCCTCGGCAACGTTGACGCGAAACACCTCGCCCGGACGAATCGATTGCTCGCCTTGTTCCGTGCGAAACGTCCAGCTGTCCGTGAACAACGGGTCAACCAGATGCAGACAGCGGTGCTCGCTTAGCTCTTCGGGTGTCTGCGGAATGCCGTGCTTGTGCAGATACGAAGGGGCGGCACTGATCACGCTGTAAATACTGCCCAGTTGCTGGCCTACCAACTCAGAGTCGGGGAGTTGGGCAGACAGGGTAATCACCACATCATGGCCTTCCTCCAGCAAGTCGGGCTGACGCTGAGACAGGGTCAAGTCGACGTTGACCTGAGGGTACAAATCCGCGTACTTGGCTATCAACGGTGCCAACAGCTGGATACCGATACCGGTGGTGGACTGCACGCGTAAATGACCGCGTGGAATCAGATGTGCGCCACCGGCTTCGGCGTTGGCATCATCGACCTCTCCCAGAATCAGGCGGCAGCGCTCCAGGTAACGCATGCCGACTTCGGTCAATGCCAAACGGCGTGTGCTGCGCTGCAACAGCCGCGCTTGCAGTGAAGATTCCAATTCAGACAGTAAACGCGAGGTTTGGGCGGTGGAGTATCCCAGCGCCTGAGCGGCTGCGGTAAAACTGCCCGTTTCGACCACGCGCACGAAAACTCGCATTGCCTGAAAAATATCCATGCTTATTGTTACTCCACACGTAAGCGTGTTGTTGTGTGAGGGCGATAATTACACAGACTGCAGAAACGCCATGATTATTCTTTTACATTCTGTAATGAACTTTATGGAAAACAATAGGTTAGGGGCGTGTTTTGGTCGGATCAGCTTTGCACGTTGTTCTAGATGCCTTGATTTATCCATCGTATGTGCTTGATTCTTAAGCGCTGGGATCTTTTCCTACGCGGATTTGTCAGAAATCTACACTAAGATGGCCAGTGTATTAACCTCATGCAGTGTCAGAGTGCAATTGGCCAGATGTTCAACTCACAAGGCGACTATTTTTTGAAAAGCAGTGAACGTCCGCAGTCGAGTCCCTCCAGCTCTGAAATTGATCTGTTAGATCTGTTCCACTCCTTTTGGCAACAAAAAAAGCTGATCGCTGGAACCATGGCGGTCGCAGGCGCCATTGCCTTGGGCTACGTGTTGATCAAGCAACCCATCTACCAAGCCAGCACGGTATTGCGTCCCGCAGAGATTAATGAGTTGGATGCACTGAACCGCTCTGAGGTTTACAAGCTGCCGCCAGCAGAGGCTTTGCTGAAAGTGGGGGCCGCGCTCGATTCTTATGGGATTCGACTCGATTTCTTTCGCAGCCATCAAGAATTGTTTAAGCCGTTGGAAAGAAGTGGTCTGTCACCAGAGCAAAGCTTTGAGGTGTTTAACCGCGACGCGATCAACTTGACGCAAATCGACCTAAAAAAACCGGAGGCTTTAAGTCCGTCTCTCACGTTAGAACTGACCTACCCGAGCTCAGTTAACGGCGTCGAGATCATCAATGGTTTTGTTGATTATGTGATCAACAACCAGCGCGAACAGATCAGCTCTGACCTCAAGGTCATCATTAATAATCGTCAGAAAGAGCTCAAAGAAAAAATCAATGCCGCGCGTCTGGGTTATCAGTCAGACAAAGAGGCTAAAATTGCAGCGTTGGTAGAAGCCGACGCTTTGCAGCGCGTCACGTTGACGGATGAGTTACAGGCGTTGCGCCTGCAACTCAAGGCTGCGCGAGAGGCGCGTATTGATGAGCTTAACGAAGCGATCACCATTGCGAGTTCATTGGGCATCACCCGTCCGACAACACCCTCTGCAATGGGCGATGACCGTACCGGGTCTAATCGCGTCATTCGCACCGAAATAACCTCGCAAGATGCGCCGTTGTACTTTTTGGGTACTCAGGCCCTTCAAGCCGAACGTGCGGTGCTGCTAGCGCGGACTTCTGACGACTTTACCGATAAAAGGGTTCAGGCGATCAATAAAAAGCTCAAACTGCTTGAGGTCAATCGCCAGGTCGAAATGCTCGGTAAGCGCTCAAACGAAGACGTCTATCTCAAGAACATCGAGCCCTTGCGTGCAGAAATAGTGCGTCTGGGCAATCTGGACACCGACATGAGACACCTGGGGCTGGTCAGTATCGATCGCATGGCCCAGCCCCCAATCAGTCCGATCAAGCCCAAAAAGACCCTGACAGTGGTGCTGGGCTTGTTCTTGGGCGGCTTGCTGGGGCTGGGCATTGCCACCGTGCGTTACTTTAACAGTCGACGCCGTGAAATCGTTCAGGCCAAGCGCTCAAGCTAAAACAGCGACTGATTTGATCTGCAGCCAGATGATTTGT
Source organism: Pseudomonas sp. CCC3.1 (assembly GCF_034347405.1). Lineage (NCBI taxonomy): Bacteria > Pseudomonadati > Pseudomonadota > Gammaproteobacteria > Pseudomonadales > Pseudomonadaceae > Pseudomonas > Pseudomonas sp. CCC3.1. The sequence goes on along the minus strand of NZ_CP133778.1, from coordinate 3,021,063 downwards.
CCGGGCTGCAGAGCTAGCTGGTCACATGAATAGCGGGTGATTCGGGCCAGCAAGGCTGTACCGGCGATGTCGAAGCGCACCAGTACGTGGGCTTGATTATCGGCCGCTGTTTCACCGATCACAGTGGCCTGCAAGCTGTTGAGAATGCTGCTGTGCTCGTTGCGGTTAAGGCTCAGGCTGATGTCGCGGGCCTGTACTTTCACGCGCAAGGTTTTGCCGATGGTCAACGGCGCATGGGCAACCCTTATGCGTTGAGCGCTGCGCGGCAGTTGCAGGGTCAGCAACTGGTAATGCGCATCGTAGTCACAGACTTCGCCTTCGATCACCACGCCCGCATCGTCACCTTGCGACAGCGGCAAGTCCAGCCGGGCCAAGGTTTCGCCGGTGGGGCCGCTCGCCAGCACCTTACCTTCGCTGAGCAGCACAATATGGTCGGCCAAGCGTGCCACTTCATCGTGTGAATGGCTGACATACAACACCGGAATATCGAGTTCTGCGTGCAGACGCTCCAGATACGGCAGGATTTCAGCCTTTCGCTGACTGTCCAGTGCGGCCAAGGGTTCATCCATCAGCAATAGTTTCGGGCTGGTCAGCAAGGCGCGGGCGATTCCGACCCGCTGGCGTTCACCGCCTGACAAGTGATCAGGCGCGCGCTCCATCAGATGAGTAATGCCGAGCAAGTCAGCGGCGTGCGCGAGCTCAACACGTCGTTGTTGACGCGGGATACGCCGCAGCCCGAACTCAAGGTTGGCGCGCACCGAGAGGTGAGGGAACAGGCTCGCCTCTTGGAAGATGTAACCCAGTGAGCGCTTGTGAACCGGGACAAACAGATGGTTTTGGCTGTCTTGCCAGACTTCGTCATTGATCTGCACGAATGCCTGACTGGCGCGTTCCAGGCCCGCAATGCAGCGCAAACAGGTGGTTTTGCCTGAGCCTGAATGGCCAAACAGCGCGGTCACGCCTTTGCCAGGTAACTGCACGTCCAGGTCCAGTGAAAATCCTGAGTAACTGAGCTGCAGCCGAACAGTGATCTGCGAGCTCATCTTCAACTCCATGTGCTTTGAGATTTACGGCTTGAGTACAGCGCCAACAGTACCAGAAATGAAAACACCACCATTGCACCCGCCAGCCAGTGAGCTTGCGCGTATTCCAGTGCCTCAACGTGATCGTAGATTTGCACCGATACCACGCGTGTTTTTTCCGGAATGTTGCCGCCGATCATCAGCACCACACCAAACTCGCCGACGGTATGGGCAAAGCCCAGAATCGCGGCGGTGATGAAGCCAGGGCGTGCCAGCGGTAGAACCACGGTAAAAAAACAGTCCCACGGATTGGCCCGCAAAGTGGCCGCGACCTCAAGTGGTCTGGGGCCGATGGCAGTGAATGCGTTTTGCAAAGGCTGTACGACAAAGGGCATGGAATAAATCACCGAACCGATCACCAGTCCGGCAAAACTGAAGGTCAGCGTCCCCAAGCCCATGGCCTGGGTCAGTTGGCCGACATAACCATGTGGCCCCATTGCCAGCAGCAGGTAAAAACCAATCACCGTAGGAGGTAGCACCAGCGGCAGCGCCACGATGGCCCCGATGGGGCCGCGCAACCGAGAGCGGGTATGCGCGAGCCACAGGGCTATCGGAGTGCCGACCACAAGCAAAATGGCCGTGGTCAAGGACGCCAGCTTGAAGGTCAGCCAGATGGCGGCAAAGTCAGCACTCGAGAGCGGCATTTACAGCTGATAACCATAGGATTTGATAATGGCGGCCGCCTTTGGCCCTTTGAGGTATTCAACCAGCGCCTTGGCAGCGGGGTTGTTTTCGCCTTTCTTGAGAATCACTGCATCTTGCTTGATCGGATCGTGCAGGGCATCAGGGACGATCCAGGCGGAACCGCTGGTGAGTTTGCCGTCTTTGTAAATTTGCGACAGAGCAACAAAGCCCAGTTCTGCGTTACCCGTGGAGACAAACTGATAGGCCTGAGTGATGTTCTGGCCCTCGACGATCTTGCTTTTGACCTTGTCAGTCAATCCCAGCTTTGCCAGCACTTGGGTGGCTGCCAGGCCGTAAGGCGCCGCTTTGGGGTTGGCGATGGACAGGTGCTTGAACTGGTTTTCCTTCAGAACTTGGTCGGTTTTATTGATGTAGCCGACTTCAGCCGACCACAACGCCAGCGTGCCGATGGCGTAGGTGAAACGAGAACCCGGGACACTGTTGCCTTCCTTTTCGAGCTTTTCGGGCGTGGTGTCATCGGCGGCCAAAAAAACTTCAAACGGGGCGCCGTTTTTAATCTGGGTATAAAACTGGCCAGTGGCACCATAGGCGGCGATCAGCTTGTGCCCGGTGTCTTTTTCAAAGTCGCTGGCGATCGCCTGAATCGGCGCAGTGAAGTTGGCTGCCACGGCCACCTGCACGTCATCAGCCTGAGCCGCTGTAAAAGCAAAGCATCCGATCAGTGCTGCGAGCGCGGAAGGGGCAAAGTGTCGAGCGCGAAGATTCATGGCATAACTCCATTTCCATTAGAGGCGAGGGCTGGCCCGTCTTTATTGATTCACTGTTGTTCGGGCGCCAGGGTCTGTACGAAATGTTTTCGAGCGAAGGTTAGGCAAGGCGAAAACAGGCGAGGAAGCGGAGTTTACGGGCTGCAAATGAGCATTCCGAGCCTGTTTTCAACGCTGCATAACCGAGCGCAGATACTTGTCGTACAGAGCCTAGGAAGATAATCGGTATATAAAAAAATATACAGCCCTTTGCCTCAACCGGCCTTGCGCAAGGTGATGTTGATGCGTTGCTCGCCCAGCACGGGATGTTGTCCAGGTTTTATCGGGAGTACGCCATGGAAGCGCAAGCGATCAACGCCGCCCCATACCACGACATCGCCATGAAACAGAGAAATACGCTGTGTCGGGTCACTGCGCTCAAAACCGCCAAATTGGAAAATGGCGGGCAGGCCCAGCGAAATAGAGACGATAGGAGCGTCGTAATTGCGTTCGTTTTTATCCTGATGCAACGACATTTTTGCGCCGGCAGCATAGGTATTGATCAGCCCTGCATCCGGTACGAACCCGTTGAAGCCTGCAGCGCTGGCGGCCGCTTCGGCTAATGCCAGAAAAGCGGCCGGCATGCGTGGCCAAGGCGTGGTGCTCAATGGATCAAGGGGGCTGTAACGGTAGCCGTTGCTGTCAGAGGTCCAGCCCAAATCACCGCAACTACTTAAACGCGCCGACATGGTGAAGCCGCCGGGTGTCTGCATGTGCCGAAAGGGTGACTGGATCAAAATGGCGTCCAGGGCGGCTAACAGCGCCCCGGCCCAAGGCAGGGCAAACCCGCGAAGCACAAACGTCTGGGGGCAGATGCGTTCGGCCCGGGCGGGTTGTTGCAGGTCTTCTTCGCCAAACAGATCGAGCGTCATGGAGGCTTAGAGCGCTTTGCTGACCTTGATGTCGGTGATGACCTCATTCTCAGCATGCAGCTTTGCCAGCGCCGCGCGGGCTTCTTCTACGGAGCTGGTCTGCAGTTGGGCAAACTCAAAGCGCCGCTCGCCGTCGAGCTTGTAATTGATGACGTATTTGGTGGTATTGCCTGTAGTGTTCACAATAATTCCTGTCTGTGAGAGGTCGCAGGCGTCAGTTTCAGCGCAGTTTCGAGCTTGAACGACGCACGATCTTGATGGTCGGCTTGAAGGATGGCTTGCGGGTCACGCTGATGGCGCGCGTGGTCACGGTATCGATGGTGATATTCCAGAAACCGGTGCTTGGTGCCGTGATGCGGGCCGGGAAATCTTTGAATGCGCCACCGTGGTAGGAGTGACGGCCGCCGTTTTTGAAGCTGCGAAAGTGTGCATCGCTCATCAGGCGGATGTTGCAGGGCTGGGAGCATTCGATAACGACAATGTCGTCTTCGTTAAGGTGCTCGCGCTGGTGGATAAACTTCATGGGTGCTCCAAAAGGGGGGCTTTTGCCAAAAAATCAGCAAGATAGCAGGTGCTTGGCCGGTTATTATGCCGTCATGAAGGTGAGTCTGACGCAAAAGGCAGATAATTCGCCACAATTGAATATTTATTCCCTCTGATCGGGGAGAAATCTTGGAGATCTACTGTCGTAGGATCTTTAGCGGAGGAATTGTATGAAGTGGGGCGTTTTGGTGGCGATGCTGGTTTTGGGCGGTTGTGCTTCAGTGACAGACATTGAAAAGACCCTGCCGACCCTGAGTGTCATCTCGGGCAAGAAGCCTGATGTCTACGCGCAATGCTTGGTTGCGCAACTGTCCAAGACTCGAAAAGCACCACAGATTGAGCCGCATAAAGATGGCTTGAGGATTATCGTCCCGCAGAAATTGACCTCCAATCCCACGGCGGTCATTGATATTGAAGAGCGCTCCGGTGGCAGCAGCATCAAGGTTTTTGAAAGCATGTCCAATGTGCCTGTTCGCCCGGGCGACATTCGCAAGGCCGCAACACACTGTATTTCAGGTGAATAGCGCAACGGCTTGATCGTCCCGCGCCACCTGCTGCTGACTACAACGTTAAGCGTGGCGCGCTGGTGTACAAAGATCAGTGCGCGATTTGCCATGGCGACAATGGCCAGCGGCAAAAGGTGGGGATGGATTACGTGATGCCGCCATTGTGGGGCAAAGAGTCTTACAACTGGGGCTGGCATGCACAGCATTAATACCGCCACCTCATTTATCAAACACAACATGCCGCTGGGCCAAGCCAACAGTTTGACCGATGAGCAAGCGTGGGATGTTGCTTCGTACATCAATACCCATGAGCGGCCGCAGGCCCCGCGTCTGATTGATGGCTCAATTGAGAAACCCCGGCTCAAGTTTCATGCCAATGATGGTGTAAATGCATACGGGCATACCATCGATGGCGTGTTGATAGGGGTGGGTACCCCTTAAACAGGGTTTGCAGGAGCGAGCTTGCTATTCAGATCGCGCAGTTCGCTCCTGCAGTTGTAAGAGGCCAGAATTACTTGCAGACCACGGTAATGGCTCTGCTGTTGAAGTTTCCAACATCAACGCCCAGCGTCTTGTCCCGATCCATCACCGCAGGTGAGCCATCGGATCCTACGATGGTGTACCCCGTTCCGGCACAAGAAGCGTCGGCCTTCTCGTAGCATTTACCCCATGACATGGCTTCGCCAGAACAGTCTATGCTCAGTCCCTGCTGGCCATCGGCCAAGTAAGTATTGGACGCTGTGGCACAGCCACCCAGCGCCAGAAGTGCAAGCAAAGCCAAGTATTTGTTCATGCGGGCAGTCTTCGCGAAGTTGAGAATCAGGATTTACTGTTGCGACGGCGTGCGGGTGGTTCAGGTTGATCCTGAAAAACCGAAGCCACCTCAATCACGGTTTGTTCTGAGGTGAAAGGGCCGGCCACTTTTTCTTCTGATGAGTCGACAATCCACCATTCGCCTGGGCTGACATTTTTTATCAGATAACCGTTGGTACTGTTTGTGGCTGACATCGAAAGTGAAACCTTAGTAATTGAAAAACGGCGGCAATAATAACGCCAATCAAGGTCTTTAGGCTCGTGATATGGCAGTTTGCCTCAACTCTTGCAGAAGACCGGCGGACGCATTAATAGGTTCATTTGAGTCATCAGGTATTTGAAAAGTACGCAATTAATGAACTTGTTGGCTAAAAATTTATCTAGGTTGGCATCAGTTTGCTATCCGGGGCATTGTAAGCTCGATGCCGCCTGATTAGACTGCGCCAAAATTCGAACGTACAGCCCTTTTAAGGACTCATATGATCAAGAAATGTTTGTTCCCAGCAGCCGGTTACGGCACTCGCTTTTTGCCAGCGACCAAGGCCATGCCCAAAGAAATGCTGCCGGTGGTAAACAAGCCACTGATCCAGTACGGCGTTGAAGAAGCACTGGATGCTGGCTTGACCGAAATTTCCATCGTTACCGGACGCGGCAAGCGCGCACTGGAAGACCATTTCGACATCAGCTATGAGCTGGAAAACCAGATCAAAGGCACAGACAAGGAAAAGTATCTGGTCGGTATTCGTCGCCTGCTGGATCAGTGTTCGTTCTCGTACACTCGTCAAACCGAAATGAAAGGCCTGGGCCACGCCATTCTGACTGGCCGCCCGCTGATCGGCGACGAGCCGTTTGCTGTAGTCCTGGCAGACGACCTGTGCGTCAACCTGGAAGGCGACGGCGTGCTGATGCAAATGGTCAAACTGTACAAGCAGTACCGTTGCACCATCATCGCCATCCAGGAAGTTGACCCACTAGAAACCAACAAGTACGGCGTCATCGCTGGCGACCTGATTGGTGACGACCTGTACCGCGTGCGCAACATGGTTGAGAAGCCAGCACCGGAAGATGCGCCTTCGAACCTGGCGATCATTGGTCGCTACATCCTGACCCCGGACATCTTCGACTTGATCAAACAGACCGAGCCGGGCAAAGGTGGCGAGATCCAGATCACTGACGCACTGATGAAGCAAGCTCAGAACGGCTGCGTGATTGCCTACAAATTCAAAGGCCAGCGCTTTGACTGCGGCGGCGCTGAAGGCTACATCGAAGCCACCAACTTCTGCTTCGAAAACTTCTACAAAACCGGCAAGGCTTACTGATACAGCCGGTCTGTAAAACGTTTCAAGACAAAGCCACCTTCGGGTGGCTTTTTCGTTTTTTTGCCTTCAGCAAACGCTCAGCGCTGGTCAATCGCGCTGGAGCGATTATGCTGTTGGCCTGCCTAGGAGAGAGAAATGGCCTACGAATTTGATTTGTTTGTGATTGGTGCGGGCTCGGGTGGCGTGCGTGCTGCACGCTTTGCTGCGGGTTTTGGTGCCAAGGTCGCGGTGGCTGAAAGCCGTTACTTGGGCGGTACCTGCGTCAACGTCGGTTGTGTGCCTAAAAAGCTGCTGGTGTATGGCGCGCACTTTGCCGAAGACTTCGAGCAAGCGTCGGGTTTTGGCTGGAGCCTGGGTGAAGCGAACTTTGATTGGGCGACCCTGATCGCTAACAAAGACCGCGAGATTAATCGCCTGAACGGCATCTACCGCAATCTGCTGGTAAACAGCGGCGTGACGCTGATCGAAGGTCACGCCAAGCTGACCGGGCCCAACGAAGTTGAAATCAATGGTCAGCGCCACACGGCCAAACACATCTTGATCGCCACGGGCGGCTGGCCGCAGATCCCTGAGATCCCGGGCCACGAGCACGCGATCAGTTCCAACGAAGCGTTCTTCCTCAAAGAGCTGCCAAAACGCGTACTGGTTGTGGGGGGTGGCTATATCGCCGTGGAGTTCGCCGGTATTTTCCACGGCTTGGGCGCTGAAACGTCCCTGCTGTATCGCGGTGATATGTTCTTGCGTGGCTTCGATGGCGCGGTGCGCAAGCATTTGCACGAGGAACTGACCAAGCGCGGCATGGACGTGCAGTTCAATGCCGACATTGCGCGGATCGACAAACAGGCCGATGGCAGTTTGAAAGCCACGCTCAAGGATGGTCGCGAGCTGATTGCCGACTGCGTGTTCTACGCCACAGGTCGTCGCCCGATGCTCGACAACCTGGGGCTGGAAAACACCGGCGTCAAACTCGACAAGCGTGGTTTTGTTGAAGTAGATGATCTGTACCAGAGCGCCGAGCCGTCGATTCTGGCGATTGGCGACGTGATTGGTCGTGTGCAACTGACGCCGGTGGCCTTGGCCGAAGGCATGGCCGTTGCGCGTCGGCTGTTCAAGCCTGAGCAGTATCGCCCGGTCGACTACCGCATGATCCCGACGGCGGTGTTCAGCTTGCCGAACATCGGTACGGTCGGATTAAGCGAAGAGCAGGCGATTGAAGATGGGCACACCGTGCAGATTTTCGAAAGCAGCTTCCGCCCGATGAAATTGACGCTCACGGAGTGTCAGGAACGCACGCTGATGAAGCTGGTGGTAGATGCCGACACCGACAAAGTGCTGGGCTGCCACATGGTCGGTCCGGAGGCGGGAGAAATCGTGCAGGGGTTGGCAATTGCCTTGAAAGCAGGCGCAACCAAACAGCATTTTGACGAAACCATTGGCGTACACCCAACGGCGGCAGAAGAGTTCGTCACTATGCGCACCCCGTCAAAATCCTAAATCCCTTTGTAGGAGCGAGCTTGCCTCGCGATCTTTTAAACAATCAAAAGATCGCGAGACAAGCTCGCTCCTACAGGGTTTTTACTCAGTTGTCGTAACCCAAGTTGGGTGCCAACCAGCGCTCTGTCACGCTCAGCTCTTGGCCTTTGCGCGCTGTATAGCTGTCGATCTGGTCCTTGTCGACCTTGCCTACGGCAAAGTACTGCGCTTGTGGATGCGCGAAATACCAGCCGCTCACAGCGGCTGCCGGGAACATGGCATAGCTTTCCGTCAGGAACACGCCGCTTTTGCCCGCTCGCATTTCTTCGGCTTCAGGGTCGAGCAATTTGAACAGCGTTGCCTTCTCGGTATGGTCTGGGCAGGCCGGATAGCCAGGAGCAGGGCGGATACCGCTGTATTGCTCTTTGATCAGGTCCTCGTTGCTCAGGTGTTCGTCCTTGGCATAACCCCAGTAGTTGGTGCGCACTTGTTGGTGCAGCCACTCGGCACAGGCCTCGGCCAGGCGGTCAGCCAGCGCCTTGACCATGATCGAATTGTAGTCGTCGCCCGCATCCTGATAAGCCTTGGCCACTTCTTCAGCGCCGATACCGGCGGTGGTGATGAAGCCACCCACGTAGTCGGTTACACCGCTGTCTTTTGGCGCAACAAAGTCGGCCAGTGAGAAGTTGGGCTTGCCGTCGGTCTTGATGATTTGCTGGCGCAAGTGATGCAGTCGGGCCAACGGCTTGCCGTCGTCACCGTACAGTTCCAGATCATCATCGTTCACTTGGTTGCTCGGCCAGAAGCCGAAGACCGCCCGTGCACTGATGAGCTTTTCATCGATCAGTTTTTTGAGCATTTCCTGTGCGTCGGCGTACAGCGCGGTTGCGGCTTCGCCTACTACCTCGTCGGACAAAATGCGCGGAAACTTGCCGGCCAAATCCCACGAGATAAAGAACGGCGTCCAGTCGATGTACTCGGCCAATACCTTGAGGTCAATGTTGTCCAGCACCTTGGTCCCGGTAAACGTCGGTTTGACCGGCTGGTAGCTGGCCCAGTCGAACTGCGGTTTTTTGGCAATCGCTGCGGCGTAGCTCAAGCGCTCGGTACGCGCACTGCGGTTGGCGGTGCGTTCGCGAACCTCGACGTATTCCAGACGGGTTTTCTCGACAAACCCGGCTTTCAGTTCCTTGGACAGCAACTGCGTAGCCACGCCCACGGCGCGTGAGGCGTCGGTGACGTAGATCACGGCATCATTCTGATACTTGGGCTCGATCTTGACCGCCGTGTGCGCCTTGGAGGTTGTGGCACCGCCGATCATCAATGGCAGGTGGAAGTCCTGACGCTGCATTTCACGGGCCACGTGAACCATTTCATCCAGCGACGGGGTAATCAGGCCGGAAAGGCCGATGATGTCGCACTTCTGTTCTTTGGCCACTTGCAGAATCTTCTCGGCAGGCACCATCACGCCCAGGTCGACGATGTCATAACCGTTACAGCCCAGCACCACGCCCACAATGTTCTTACCGATGTCGTGAACGTCGCCTTTGACAGTAGCCATCAGGATCTTGCCCTTGGCCTCTGGTTTATCGCCTTTTTCCAGCTCGATAAACGGAATCAAGTGCGCCACAGCCTGTTTCATCACGCGGGCGGACTTGACCACTTGTGGCAAGAACATTTTGCCTGCGCCAAACAAGTCGCCAACGATGTTCATGCCGGACATCAGCGGGCCTTCGATCACTTCGATCGGGCGGCTGAACGAGAGGCGCGACTCTTCAGTGTCTTCAACGATGTGGGTGGTTATGCCTTTGACCAGCGCGTGTTCAAGGCGCTTGTTCACTTCCCAGCCACGCCATTCTTCGGTCTCGGCTTCCTTGACGCTGCCATCACCCTTGTACTTGTCGGCAATCGCCAGCAGGTTGTCGGTGGCGTCAGGCGTGCGGTTGAGCACCACATCTTCGACGGCATCACGCAGTTCGGTCGGGATCTGGTCGTAGATCTCCAACTGCCCGGCGTTAACGATGCCCATGGTCAGGCCGTTACGGATGGCGTACAGCAGGAACACGGAGTGAATGGCCTCACGCACCGGGTTGTTGCCACGGAACGAGAACGACACGTTGGACACGCCACCGGAGGTCAGGGCATACGGCAGCTCATCGCGGATGTAAGCGCAGGCGTTGATGAAGTCCACAGCATAATTGTTGTGTTCTTCAATGCCGGTGGCCACGGCGAAGATGTTCGGGTCGAAGATGATGTCTTGCGGCGGGAAGCCGACTTCATTGACCAAAATGTCGTAGGAGCGTTTGCAGATTTCTTTTTTACGCGCCTCGGTATCGGCCTGGCCGGCTTCGTCGAAGGCCATCACCACGACCGCCGCACCATAACGCTTGCACAGCTTGGCGTGATGAATGAACTGCTCGACGCCTTCTTTCATGCTGATCGAGTTAACGATGCCCTTGCCCTGGATGCACTTGAGGCCAGCTTCGATCACGTCCCATTTCGAGGAGTCGATCATGATCGGCACGCGCGAGATGTCCGGTTCACCGGCAATCAGGTTGAGGAAGGTGACCATCGCCTTCTTCGAGTCCAGCATGCCTTCGTCCATGTTGATGTCGATGATTTGCGCACCGGCTTCAACTTGTTGCAGGGCCACTTCCAGGGCTTCGGTGTAGTTGTCTTCGCGGATCAGGCGGGCGAAGCGGGCCGAACCGGTGATGTTGGTTCGTTCGCCGACGTTCACGAACAATGAGCTGCGATCGATGGTAAACGGCTCAAGGCCCGACAAGCGGCAAGCCTTTGGAATGTCCGGGATCTGGCGCGGCGCATAAGGCGCAACGGCCTGGGCAATGGCGTAGATGTGATCCGGGGTGGTGCCGCAGCAGCCGCCGACAATGTTGAGGAAGCCGCTTTGAGCGAACTCTTCAATCACCTTGGCTGTTTGGGAAGGCAGTTCGTCGTACTCACCAAATTCGTTAGGCAAGCCAGCGTTGGGGTGAGCAGAAACAAACGTGTCGGCCTTGTTCGACAGCTCTTCGAGGTACGGGCGCAATTCACTGGCACCGAGCGCGCAGTTCAGGCCGACCGAAATCGGTTTGGCGTGGCTCACGGAGTTCCAGAACGCTTCGGTGGTCTGGCCCGACAGGGTGCGGCCGGAGGCGTCGGTGATGGTGCCGGAAATCATGATCGGCAACTCAACGCCCAGCTCTTCGAACACGCCTTGTACGGCAAAGATTGCGGCTTTGGCGTTCAACGTATCGAAGATGGTCTCGATCAGAATCAGGTCAGCACCGCCTTCGATCAGGCCTTTGGTGGCTTCAGTGTAGTTCTCAACCAGCTCATCGAAGGTAACGTTGCGGTAGCCGGGGTTGTTTACGTCCGGCGACAGCGAGCAGGTGCGACTGGTAGGGCCAAGCACGCCCGCCACAAAGCGAGGTTTTTCCGGTGTTTCGAGGGTCTTGGCGTCAGCCACCTTGCGCGCCAGACGAGCGCCTTCTACGTTTAATTCGTAGGCAAGGGCCTGCATGCCGTAGTCAGCTTGTGAAACTTGGGTGGCGTTGAAGGTGTTGGTTTCAAGAATGTCGGCGCCGGCATCCAGGTAGGCTTTTTCAATCGAGCCAATCACGTCCGGACGGGTGAGGATCAAAAGGTCGTTGTTGCCTTTGACGTCGCTCGGCCAGTCAGCAAAGCGTGTGCCACGATAGTCGTGTTCCTCCAGACGGTAGCTTTGGATCATAGTACCCATGCCGCCATCGAGAATCAGAATGCGCTCTTTGAGGGCTTGCTGAAGTGCTTGGATACGAGCGCTGCGGTCAGACATAGGACTACCTGTTAAAGCCATGCAAAAGATGTCAGATCATAACAAACCTGCGCCGGATTTGAGCGTTGGAAGATTTGCATGAATTTCGCTCATGTTTAAGGGCGTGTAGCGCAGGTAGAATCTCGACATGTTTAATATCAGGACAATGGCACATGTTTTTTCGCCTACTCACCGGCGCCGTGACGCTGGTGATGTGCAGTACAGCGCTGGGACAAACCCCGCTCGCCAGTCCGGCTATCTCTCCCACTGTTTCTTATGTGCGAGACATTCAGCCGATCCTTACCGAAAAATGCGTAGCCTGCCATGCCTGCAACGACGCCGCTTGCCAGCTCAACCTGGGGAGCGCAGAGGGCGCGACCCGCGGTGCCAGCAAAGTGCCTGTTTATAAAGGTGATCGCACTTCTCCCGTTGCGCCGACGCGGATTTTCTACGATGCCAGTGGCCCGGATGAATGGCGCCGCAAAGGCTTTTACTCGGTGCTCGACGCGCAAGGTGCGCAAGCAGCTCTGATGGCGCGGATGCTTGAACTGGGCCATAACACGCCACTGACGCCCAATGCCAAGTTGCCTGAAGAAATCGTCCTGGGGCTCAATAGAGAGAACTCATGCCCGGCGCCGGGTGAGTTCGATGCCTACGCACAAAAGCACCCCAAGGAAGGCATGCCCCTGGCCGTGACTGGCCTCACCGACAAGCAATACCAAACCGTGCAGACTTGGCTCAAACAAGGTGCCCCGGTTGACCAGAACGCCATCAAACCCAGCGCAGGCGAAGCCGCGCAGATTGCTGAATGGGAAGCGCTGCTCAATCGTCCGGGCTCAACAGAGGCTTTGGTTGGGCGCTGGCTGTTCGAACACTTGTTTCTCGCCCACACCTATTTTGACAACGGTGTCCCAGGGCATTTCTTTCAGTGGGTACGTTCTCGTACACCGAGCGGTCAGCCGATTGACCTGATCGCCACCCGCCGTCCAAATGATGATCCGGGCACCACGTTCTATTACCGGCTGATGCCGGTGCAAGGCGTGATCGTGCATAAAACCCACATCACTTACCCGATGGGCAAGCAAAAGCTCGAGCGAGTCAAACAGTTGTTCTATAGCGGCAACTGGCATGCCGCTTCGCTTCCGGGTTACGGGCCGCGCAGCCGCGCCAACCCGTTTGAAACGTTTGAAGCGATCCCGGCCGTGGCGCGCTACCAGTTCATGCTCGATAACGCCGAATATTTTGTGCGCACGTTTATTCGCGGACCGGTGTGCCGCGGGCAAATCGCCACGGACGTGATTCGAGACAACTTCTGGGCCATGTTCCAGGAACCTGCGCATGATCGCTATATCACTGATGCCGCTTATCGAGGCGAGGCAACGCCGCTACTGGCAATGCCGGGGCAGATTGATGACGTCGGCAGCATTCTCTCGCTGTGGCACAGCTTCCGTGACAAGCGCAATGAATACGCGAAACTGCGTCAGGACACCTACGCCGATATGCCGCCACCTGGCTGGGCCACTCTGTGGGCGGGCAATGACAACGCGTTGCTGACGATCTTCCGGCACTTTGACAGCGCCAGCGTGACCAAAGGCTTGATCGGCGAAGTACCGCAGACGATGTGGCTGTTCGACTTCCCGTTGCTGGAACGTACCTACTATCAGTTGGCGGTCAATTTTGATGTGTTCGGCAACGTCTCGCATCAGGCCCAGACGCGTTTGTATTTTGACTTGATCCGCAACGGCGCTGAGGTCAACTTTTTGCGCCTGATGCCGGCAGATTCGCGTGCCAGCATCCTCAGCGACTGGTACCAAAACAGCGGCAAGCTGAAAATGTGGCTGGACTACCAGAAAATCGACACCAGCACGCCCACCGGGATGATCCTCGATCCGGCTGATCCCAAGCGCGACTTTGCACTCAAGTTGATCGAGCGGGCTGGCACCCTGAATGCGAACCCGGATCCGATCAACCGCTGTACCGGTGCTTATTGTTCGCGGCCACATATTGCTCAGGCGTTCCAGTTTGCCGAGCAAGCGCTGAGCCGCCTGGCGTCGCGTCCGGCAGCAGGTCTGGCAGTCATCAATCAATTGCCTGAAGCGACGATGCTGCGCATTGAAGGCACTGACGGCCAGCGCGAGATGTACAGCATGTTGCGCAACCGTGCCCACAGCAACGTGGCCTTTATGCTCGGTGAAGCCTACCGCCTGCAACCCGGGCTGGATACGCTGACTATCTTCCCGGGCGTGCTCAGCAGTTATCCGAACTTTATGTTCAACATTCCGGCAGATCAGGTCGAGGCGTTTGTCGAGGCGATGGAGCAATGCAAGGATCAACAAGCCTTTGATGCCATTGTCGAGCGCTGGGGTGTTCGGCGCAGCAACCCTCATTTTTGGCAGTACTTCCATGACATCGGCCAGTACATTAGCGAAACCGACCCGGTTGAAGCGGGCGTGCTGGACATGAACCGCTACGAAAACCTGTAGTCGGTCCGGGAATTTTGAATAAGAAAGGGCAGGTTTCCTGACAAAAATACTAGGACTTTGTCAGGCGCGCCGATTGGCGTAAACTGCCCCACATGTCTGCGAGGAGATTCCATGAGCGCCATAACCATTACCGACGCCGCCCACGATTACCTGGCTGATCTGCTATCCAAGCAGAACACGCCGGGCATCGGCATCCGCGTCTTTATCACCCAGCCCGGCACCCAGTACGCTGAAACCTGCATAGCCTACTGCAAGCCGAATGAAGTGAAACCTGAAGATACCGCCATCGGCCTTAAAAGCTTTACGGCGTGGATCGATTCGTTCAGCGAAGCGTTCCTGGAAGATGCGGTGGTGGATTACGCCACTGATCGCATGGGTGGTCAGTTGACCATCAAGGCGCCCAACGCCAAAGTGCCGATGGTCAATGCGGATAGCCCGATCAACGAGCGCATCAACTACTACCTGCAAACCGAAATCAATCCGGGTTTGGCCAGCCACGGCGGTCAGGTCAGCCTGATCGAAGTGGTTGAAGACGGCATCGCCGTGCTCAAGTTCGGTGGTGGTTGTCAGGGCTGTGGCCAGGCCGACGTGACCCTGCGCGAAGGCATCGAGCGCACGCTGCTGGAGCGCGTGCCCGAGCTCAAGGGCGTACGTGACGTGACCGACCACTCGCAGAAAGAAAACGCCTACTACTGAGTCATCAGTAACAGGGTGTTCACTGCGCAGTGAATGAAAAAACGGTGCCCCGTGAGCACCGTTTTTTTATGCCTGCACTTTGTAGGAGCGAGCTTGCCTCGCGATCTTTTGATCTTTTAAAGGGCCCATCCCTACAGTGCGGGCGGGCTCAAGGCCGATACAAATGCGCATGCCCGGCGCGATACAGCGACGAATCCGAAAAAGTGTCACTGGCCAGCACCCGACCCACCAGAATCAGCGCCGTGCGCTTGAAACCCTTGGCCTGAACTTTTTCCAGAATGTCCTCCAGCGTGCCTTGCACCCAATCCTGATCCGGCCAACTGGCACGATGGATCACTGCAATCGGGCAATCGCTGCCGTAATGCGGGGTGAGCTCGCGAATGATGTTTTCAAGGTTTTTAACCCCGAGGTGAATCGCCATGGTCGCTTTGTGCTGCGCCAGACTGGTCAGTTCTTCACCCGCAGGCATCGCCGTTTTTTCTGCGTAGCGGGTCAGAATCACTGTTTGCGAGATGTCCGGTAGGGTCAGCTCTGCACCCAAAATGGCTGCGCAGGCGGCGGTGGCTGTGACTCCGGGGATGATTTCAAACGCGATGTTCAGCTCGCGCAAGCAGCGGATTTGTTCGCCAATCGCGCCATACAGGCTCGGATCGCCGGAGTGCACGCGGGCAACGTCCTGGCCTTCTGCGTCAGCGTCTTTGATCAGTTCGATGATTTGTTCAAGGTGCAACTCGGCGCTGTTAATCACCTGCTCGGCACGATGGCCTTGCAGAACCGCTGCGGGAACCAGCGAGCCGGCATAGATAATGACTGGGCAACTGCGGATCAAGCGCTGGCCTTTGACAGTAATCAGCTCTGGATCGCCGGGCCCGGCGCCGATGAAGTAAACAGTCATGGCAGTCTCTGGAAAAGGTCGAAATAGAGCGTCTCTTGAAAAGCGCTCATAGTGAAGCGAGGGATTATCGCGTTATTTACCCGCCGCAAGCCAATGCAAAGGTCGCCACTGACGATTTTTGTCGTGTGATCAGCAGTCGTGCAGGTCCATTACCCAGTTGTTCGGCGAGGGCCAATGCCACACTCTCGGCGACGCCCCAGCAACCCGAGTGCTCAAATGCGATGGCTGAGCGATGGCTGAGACGGGGCTCATAGGCCGCAAGTTCATCGGCGCGAAATACCGCTAACGGGATGCCTAGACTGGCCGCTAACTGAATCAATCCCGGCTCGTTTCGCTTGATATCAAGGCTGGCCACCGCGCGAACATCGCTCAATGCAAGCCCGGCGCTCGCCAGTGAAGGGGTAATCAGAGCCAATAAGTCTTCGCAGCTAGAGCCTTGTCGACAGCCCAAGCCAATCACCAGCAGTGGCGCTGGGTATTGACGTGCAGATTGACGGCAGTCAGGCGCAACGGCGCAGTGGTTGGCGCGAATGGGCATAGCCTTGCCTCTGAATTGACGATGGGCATTTTAAACCCAAGGTCAATTGACGGCTACGGTGGATGGGGCCGGGTCAAGCATGCTGTTCACCTTCTCGCGCAATTGATCAATAGAGAAGGGCTTACCAATAACCGCCATGCCATCAGGAATCACCATGGTATCGGCGTAGCCGCTGGCAAACAGAATGGGCAAATGTTGATGCAGCTCACGGGCTTTTTTCGCCAATTCCTTGCCGTCTATATCTGGCAACCCGACATCGGTCATGAGCAGGTCAATGCGCTGGCTCTTGTCTTCAAGCAGTTCCAGTGCGCGTTCGCTGCCTTCAGCTTCAAGCACGTTGAACTCCAGCTCTTCCAGAACGTCAACGATAAGCATACGAACAATGTCATCGTCTTCGACCACAAGGATGGTGGAGGGTGTTGCGGACATAATCATGCTCTCGCTAAAAATTTAAAACTGCGGCCAGTAACACCTGCGCCAATGGGTAAGGATAGCGTTGCACTACTTTTGTGTGCGTATTTTTGTAAGAAAAATCTTTATTTGATGCAAGAAAATACAACTATTTAGCTGGATTCCTTCAAACTCCACTCATTTATGACGTCCACAGGCCAGAAATATGAACGCACCTGCATCCATCGATGAGCGAAGTTTTCGCAAGCTACTGAGTCGTAACGTTGGCTTGCCCTTGGCTGTCGGTGTGCTGAGTGCCGTGTTGTTTGTGGTCATGATCAGTTACTTGCTATCGGTCATTAAGTGGGTTGAGCACAGTGATCGGGTGATCAGCAACACCAACGAAGCGGTCAGGCTGACGGTTGATCTGGAAACAGGTATGCGCGGTTTTCTGATCACCGGCGACGAGCATTTTCTGGACCCGTATGCGGTGGCCAAGCCGCAGATCCTCGCTCAGCTTCAGGGGTTGCAAGAGCTGGTCATTGATAACCCGCAGCAGGTTGATCGCCTCAAGCGTATTGAAGCCTTGCAAAACGAGTGGGCGACATATGCCCAGGCGATGGTCGATATGCGCCGTCAGGCTGGCGATTACCGTGCAGCGGTACAGTCCGGGCGTGGCAAGAGCCTGACTGACCAGATTCGCCAGGAATATGCCGACTTCATACAACTTGAGCAGCAACTGCGGGTTGCTCGCAACAAAGAAGCCAGCACCACGACGTTTATATGTGTCGGTCTTTATCTATTCTTTGTCTTGGGTTTGAGCGGCTTTTTGGCGTTTGTGGGGCGCCGGGATTTAATAAGCCTTTCAAAGAGTTATCAGCATAACTTCGAGTTGCAGGTGCAAGCGGCGCAACGGCTGGAGCGCCAGGCATGGCTGCGCAACGGGCAGACAGAACTTGCAGAGCAAGTGCTCGGGCGTCTGACCCTCAACATGCTGGGTCGCAATATCTTGCAGTTTTGCGCCCAGTACCTGGGCTCAGTGGTCGCTGCGGTGTATGTCCGTGAAGACCACGGCGGCCTAAGACGTATTGCCAGTTATGGGGCTTCGCGTGAACAAGAAGCCCGTAATGAGGTGATCCACGATAACGAAGGCATTGTCGGGCAAGCCGCTCAACAAGATCAGCTGATTCGTCTGGACAATGTGCCTTCGGACTACTTCTTTAAAGTCAGCTCCGGGTTGGGCGAAGGCACCCCCCATAGCGTGCTGGTGATACCGACCAGTGACGATGATCGGGTTAACGGGGTGATCGAGCTGGGCTTTCTCAGGCCGCTTGAAGACCGTGATATCGAGTTGTTCGAGCTGATTGCCGACAACATCGGGACCTCCATCGAGGCCGCGCGTTATCGCCAGCGTTTGCAAGAGGTATTGGCCGAAACGCAGCAACTCAATGAAGAGCTGCAAGTTCAGCAAGAAGAACTCAAAACGGCTAACGAAGAGCTTGAAGAGCAGTCGCGGGTGCTTAAAGAGTCGCAGACCAGCCTTGAGGCGCAGCAGGCAGAGCTTGAGCAGACCAATGAAGCGCTGGAAGATCAGCGCGATGCCATGAACCGCAAGAACAGCGAGCTCAATCAGGTTCAGGTGCAGCTTGAAGAGCGCGCTGATGAGTTGCAGCGTTCCAGCAAGTACAAGTCTGAGTTCCTGGCCAATATGTCTCATGAACTGCGCACGCCGCTGAACAGTTCATTGATTCTGGCCAAACTGCTGTCAGAAAATCCGCAACAAAACCTCACAGGCGAGCAGGTCAAGTTTGCCGAGTCGATTTACTCGGCGGGCAACGACTTGCTCAACCTGATCAACGACATTCTGGACATTTCCAAGGTTGAAGCCGGCAAGCTTGAGGTTCGCCCCGAGAACACCAGCGTGGCGCGCATGATCGACGGGTTGCGCGGTCTGTTCCAGCCACTGGCGACCGATAAGTCGCTGGATTTGCAGGTCGAGGTGCAACCGGGCACGCCATCCTTGATCTATACCGACAGCCAGCGTTTGGAGCAGGTGCTTAAAAATCTGCTGTCCAACGCGATCAAGTTCACTGAAAAAGGTCGGGTAAGTCTCACGGTTTCGCGCCATCCGGGAAATGCGATTGCGTTCACGGTGGCCGACTCCGGGATCGGCATTGCCCCGGAACAACAGGACAGTATTTTCGAAGCGTTCCGTCAGGCAGATGGCACCACCAACCGCCGTTATGGCGGCACCGGGCTTGGCTTGTCGATCTCGCGGGACCTGGCGACCTTGCTCGGGGGTTCCATCAGCGTCAGCAGTGAACCGGGGCAGGGCAGTATCTTTACCCTGATCATGCCGGAGCAGTTTGTTGAAAACGCCGAGCCGCACGCACCGCTACCGGCCAGTGCGGCAACCCACGCTGTGCCAGCCAAGCCGCTGGCATTGCTGCCCTCTGATGCCCCGCTGGAGATTCCGCGCTTTGCAGATGATCGGGAAAAAGCCCCGTTCACCACGCGTTGTATTTTGGTGGTTGAAGATGAGCCCAATTTTGCACACATCCTCTTCGATCTGGCCCATGAACTGGGTTATCACTGCTTGGTCGCCCATGGTGCGGATGAAGGTTTCAGCCTGGCTGCGCAGTTTATTCCCGATGCCATTTTGCTCGACATGCGCCTGCCCGATCATTCCGGGTTGACGGTGTTACAGCGCTTGAAGGCGCTGGCGCCGACCCGGCATATCCCGGTGCATGTGATTTCGGTGGAAGACCGTGTTGAAGCCGCGATGCACATGGGCGCCATCGGGTATGCGGTCAAACCGACCACCCGAGAAGAACTCAAGGACGTCTTTGCGCGCCTGGAAGCCAAGCTCACGCAGAAGGTCAAACGTGTCCTGCTGGTCGAGGACGATGATTTGCAGCGCGACAGCATTGCCCGCCTGATTGGCGACGATGACATCGAAATCACGGCTGTGGGCTTTGCGCAAGAGGCGCTGGACCTGCTGCGCAGCACTATTTACGACTGCATGATCATCGACCTCAAACTGCCCGACATGCTGGGCAACGACTTGCTCAAGCGCATGTCTACCGAAGACATTTGCTCGTTCCCGCCGGTCATCGTCTACACCGGGCGCAACCTGACCCGCGATGAAGAGACTGAGCTGCGCAAGTATTCGCGCTCGATCATCATCAAGGGCGCGCGCTCGCCGGAGCGCTTGCTGGACGAGGTGACATTATTTCTGCACAAAGTTGAATCTCAGTTGTCCCATGAGCGCCAAACGATGCTCAAGACCGCCCGCAGCCGCGACAAAGTCTTTGAGGGCCGCAAGATACTGTTGGTGGATGACGATGTACGTAACATTTTCGCACTCACCAGCGCGCTGGAGCACAAAGGCGCGGTTGTGGTCATTGGGCGAAACGGGCGAGAAGCGATAGAACGCTTGAACGAAGTCCCAGATATCGATCTGGTGTTAATGGACGTGATGATGCCCGAGATGGACGGCTACGAAGCCACTGTCGAAATTCGCAAGAACCCGCGCTGGCGCAAGCTGCCGATTATTGCGGTCACGGCCAAGGCGATGAAGGACGATCAGGAGCGCTGCTTGCAAGCGGGCTCGAATGATTACCTGGCGAAACCGATTGATCTGGATCGACTGTTCTCACTGATCCGGGTTTGGCTACCGAAAATGGAACGACTCTAAGTGCAACGAAACACCGACATCGAGTTACGGCTACTGATCGAAGCGATCTACCTCAAGTACAGCTATGACTTTCGCGATTACTCCGGCGCCTCGATCAAGCGCCGGGTGCAGCATGCCTTGCGCCAATTCGACTGCAAGACCATTTCGGCCTTGCAAGAGCGGGTGCTGCATGACCCGACGGCCTTTATGCAACTGTTGCAATTGCTGACGATTCCGGTGAGCGAGATGTTTCGCGACCCCGAGCACTTTTTAGCGATTCGCCAGGAAGTGGTACCGATTCTCAAGACCTACCCGTCGCTGAAAATCTGGATCGCCGGGTGCAGCACCGGCGAAGAGGTGTACTCGATGGCCATTTTGCTGCGCGAAGAAGGGTTGCTTGATCGCAGCATCATCTATGCCACCGACATCAACCCGCGCTCGCTGGAAAAGGCCAAGCAGGGGATTTTTTCGCTGGAAAATATTCGCGCCTACACCCACAACTATCAGAAATCGGGTGGTCAGCGCTCGTTTACTACACGGCCGCTTATGACTACGCGATTTTTGACAAGAGCCTGAGCGAAAACGTGACCTTTGCCGATCACAGCCTGGCAACCGATAGCGTGTTTTCAGAGACTCATTTGATTTCGTGTCGTAACGTTTTGATTTATTTCAATAAAACCCTGCAAAACCGAGCGTTTGGGCTATTCCATGAGTCGTTGTGCCATCGTGGTTTCCTGATGCTGGGCAGTAAGGAAACCCTGGATTTTTCGGATTACAGCAAACAGTTTTCGCCTTTGCTCCAGCAAGAACGGATCTATCGAAAGCTATGACAGTCAAAGACTTTGAAATCGCCGTCTTGCGGCCCGTGAACGCTGTTGTTGTAGGCGCTTCGGCGGGAGGTGTGGAGGCATTGCTGGCGATTTTCGCTGATCTGAAGCCAGGTTATCGGCTGCCAATTATTGTGGTTCTGCACTTGCCGGACGAGCGTCGCAGCCAGTTGGCCGCCGTGTTTGCCCGGCGCCTGCCGATACCGGTCAAAGAAGTTGATGACAAAGAGACGATTGAGCCGGGCACCTTGTATTTTGCCGCTCCCGGTTACCATGTTTCCGTGGAGCACGATCGCAGCTTTTCGCTGAGTCGGGAGGAAAGGGTGCATTACTCGCGGCCCTCGATCGATTACCTTTTTGAATCCGCAGCCGACGTGTATCAACACGCACTGGCTGCGGTCTTACTCACGGGTGCCAATCAGGATGGTGCGCAGGGGCTGGAAACGGTCAAGCAGCAAGGCGGTTTGACCATCATTCAAGACCCTGACGAAGCACTGGTATCGACCATGCCGCAAGCGGCGCTGGATCGCTTCCAGCCGGACTGCATCCTTCCTTTGCGCGGTATAGCCCGTTTGCTAGTTGAGCTGGAAAGAATCAAATGCAACTAAGTGATATTCAAGCCAAGCTGCTGATCGTTGATGATCTGCCAGAAAACTTATTGGCGCTCGAAGCGCTGATAAAACGCGAAGATCGCACGGTGTATAAGGCCTTGTCTGCGGACGAGGCGCTTTCGTTGTTGCTCCAGCATGAGTTCGCAATGGCCATTCTGGACGTGCAGATGCCGGGCATGAACGGCTTTGAACTGGCCGAGCTGATGCGTGGGACAGATCGCACCAAGAACATTCCGATCGTCTTTGTCAGCGCCGCAGGGCGCGAGATGAACTACGCCTTCAAGGGCTATGAGAGCGGCGCCGTCGACTTTTTGCACAAGCCGCTCGACATTCACGCGGTTAAAAGCAAGGTCAATGTCTTCGTTGATCTGTATCGGCAAAGCAAGGCCATGCAGCAGCAGGTCGAAGCGCTGGAGCAAAGCCGCCGCGAGCAAGAAACCTTGCTCGCCCAACTGCAACTGACTCAGGTTGAACTTGAACATGCCGTGCGCATGCGTGACGACTTTATGTCGATTGTCTCGCATGAGGTGCGAACGCCGCTCAACGGGCTGATTCTGGAAACCCAATTGCGCAAGATGCACCTGGCGCGCAATAACGACGCGGCGTTCACCATGGACAAGATGCACGCCATGGTTGAGCGTGATGAACGTCAGATCCAAAGCCTGATTCGTCTGATTGAAGACATGCTCGATGTGTCGCGCATACGCACCGGCAAACTGTCGATTCGGCCAAGCGAGTTTGATCTGTCACGAGTTGTTGCCAATCTGCTGGAGGTTTTTTCTCCGCAAATCAGTGCTGCGCAATCGAGCGTCAATTTCAGCGCCGATCAGCCAGTGGTCGGGCAGTGGGATGAGTTCAGGATTGAACAGGTCATTTCTAACTTACTGACCAATGCCTTGCGTTATGGTGCTAAAAAGCCGATTGATGTTGCGGTCTATACCGAAAATGATTGTGCCGTGGTGGCGGTGCGCGACCAGGGCATTGGGATCAGTCAAGACAATCAGCAACGGATTTTTCAGCAGTTTGAGCGGGTTTCCGGTAGCCATGTGGTGGCGGGACTCGGGTTGGGGCTGTTTATTTCGGAGCAGATTGTCGCTGCCCACAGTGGCAAAATTACCGTGCAGAGCGAACTGGGCGAGGGTGCCTTGTTCACCATTCACCTGCCGCTGGTACAAAAGACATAAATAGGCCGCAACCTATGACCCTGGCCGCGGTCGTATTGGCAGCAATTGTCCGGATTAAGGTTTCCCATGAGTGAAGATGCGCAAGATGTTGTTTTGATTGTCGAAGACGATCCCTCGATCCTGATGGTCCTGAGTGCCTACCTTTCAGGGGAAGGCTATCGAGTGTTGCAGGCCGAAAATGGTGAACAGGCATTCGAAATTTTGGCGAGCAAGCCGCACCTGGATCTTATGGTCACTGACTTCCGTCTACCGGGTGGCATTTCGGGGGTTCAAATTGCCGAACCCGCCTTGAAGCTACGGCCCGATCTCAAAGTGATTTTTATCAGTGGTTACCCGGCAGAGATTCGTGACACTGGCAGCCCTATTACGCTCACCGCCCCCATTCTGGCCAAACCGTTCGACCTCGATACCTTGCAAGCGCAGATCCAGAAGCTGCTTGCGTGAAAGCAATCGTTATGTAGGAGCGAGCTTGCCTCGCGATCTTTTAAAAGATCAAAAGATCGCGAGGCAAGCTCGCTCCTACAGGGGAAGGGTTTGTCACAATCCTTGTTGCAGCGCCGGGTCATCCGGGTTTTGTTGCTCCAGTTGAGCCAACAGAACTTGTACATTTTGTAGCTGCCCGGCTTCTTTCCAGTAGCGGATCAGTAACAGACGCGCTTTGCGATTGGCCGGCTGACGTTGCAGCAACTCTTCTAGCTGACGCTGCGCCGGTTCCAATTGCTCAAGGTCATGCAGAGCGATTGCCAGTCTGTAGCGGTATTCGCTGTTTTCCGGCTCCAGCTCAACGGCCTTGGCCAGGCCCAGCAATGCATACTCCGTTTGCCCGTGGTTGAGCAGCCAAATCCCTAAAGCATGTTGCAAGTAAGCAGAGTCTGGGTGTGCTTCTAGCTGCCTGGCCAGGAGTTCACGTGCCTGGTCGGTTTTACCGCGCTTGTCCAGCAGGTCAATTTGGGCGACCACGGCTTTGAGGTTTTCCGGGTCCAGTGCCGTGACTTTCTCCAGTGCCGCCTGCGCTTCGTCCAGTTGCCCTTCATGCAGATACAAACGCGCCAGCTGGCCTTGAGCTTGCGGGTCGTCGGGCTGGGTCTTGAGGTTGCGCTCGTACTCGTCGACCACTTGCTGCAATGGGCCGAAATACAGGCCTTGCTCATCGGGGGACAAACCCAGCAGCGCGCTGGCGGCGGCAAAACGCACGCTTTGTTCGGGGTCTTCGAGCAATGGGCCGAGCAACAGCGTGCGTTGCGCGTTGGGCACCAAGCCCGCAATGCTCTGAATCGCCGCCTTGCGCACGAGAGGCGAGGCATTTTGCAAATCTGCATCTGCCAGCTTCAGCGCTTGTGGGCTGGGGTAGTTGGGCAATTCGGCATGCAGGCTGGCGCGGCGAATATCTGACAGATCAGTACGCGCCAGTTGTTGGTACAGAACCCGCGCGGCGCCAGGCAGGCCGTTATGCGCTTGTTCAAGGGATTTGGCATAGCTGTGGTTGACGGCGGGGGGCGTCACGGTCGGGGCAGGGCGCATCCAATACCAAAGGCCGACTGCGATGAGTGCAGATAACAGGCTGACAGCGAGGTAACGGCGAGGCTGGGACATGCAATATCCAGAAACAGGCGTACGGATGAAGTGCAAGATTGGGACAGTCGGCGTCTTGAGTCAAACCTGATGCGCAATTGGCCCAAAACCCGTAACCGCTGCCGCAGGCTGCGAGAAGGTCCGCAGGCGCTTGGCTTTAGATTCAAAAGCAGGGTCGCTGCGCACCCCATCGCAGCCTTCGGCAGCGGCTACAAAGTGACCCGCGTGCAGTCATTCGGGCAAAAAAAAGCCCCGCGACCGAATGAGCGCGGGGCTAAAAATTGGCTGGATGCGACCAACCAAAGGAGCTCGTTAAATCATGCTGCTAGATCATGTATCTGGATCAGTGTGCGCTAGCGACGGTCTCGGCTTGCCAGCCACCGCCCAATGCTTTGTAGATCGCAACTACGCCTTGGTACATCTCAACCTCGGCCTGAGCCTGGCTGTCTTCGGCGGCCAAACGTTCACGCTGGGCGTCAAGCAGAACCAGGAAGTCAACGGTGCCTTCGCGGTAGCGAATCGCTGCCAGGTCGGCTGCGGCTCGACTGGACTCACTTTGACGAATCAGCGAGACCAGGCGCTGCTGACGTTTGCCGTAGTCGCTAAACGCGTTTTCTGACTCTTCAAGGGCCAACAGCACTTGCTGCTCGTAGCTGGCCAGTGCGCCATCGGCTTCGGCGTCGGCACCGCGCAAACGTGCCCGCACGCTGCCCAGGTTAAACGCCGGCCAGGTAATGCTCGGGCCCAGCGCCCAGGCATTGGCGGCTGCCGAACCGATTTGCGATCCACGTCCGGCGGTAAAGCCGAGAAAGCCGCTGAGGCTGACCCGAGGGAACAAATCAGCTTTGGCCACGCCAATACGGGCTGTAGCCGCTGCCAGTTTGCGTTCGGCACTCATGATGTCCGGCCGCCGTTGCAGCAAGTCACCCGGGTTGCCGATGTTCAGCGCCTTGGCGATAGCTGGCAATTTGGCCGGGCTCAGGTCAACGCTGAGTGTGTCAGGGCGCTCGCCCAGCAAGGTGGCGATGCGATTGCGCTCGCGCACCTGCTCGGCTTGCAGTTGCGGCACGCTGGCCTCAACCGCCGCCAGGCGGGCGTCAGCGCGCATCACGTCCAGTTCGTCGCCGACGCCTGCATCACGCAGGCTTTCGGTGATGGCTTTGGAGTCCTGCTGATTTTTCAGGTTGTCGAGTGCGATGTGCTCGCGAAGTTGCGCACCGCGCAGTTTTCCGTAAGCGTCGACCAATTCGGCAATCATCGTGACTTGCAACTGGTACAGGTCAGCAGCAGCGGCTTGTTCGTCAGCGTCGCTGGCTTCCAGTTCGCGCTGGATGCGACCAAACAGGTCGACTTCCCACGCCATATCCAGGCCCAGGTCGTAGCGCTCACTGTTGACGCGCTTTTCAGTGGTGCCTGGCACCTGGCCTTTGCCTACATTGCTGCTGGCACGGCTGGTGATGGTCGGCATGGTCTCGGTGCTGACGTCATCACGAATGGCCCGGGCTGCGCGCAGACGGGCAAAGGCCACGCGCAGTTCACGGTTGCCCGCCAGTGACTGAGTCACCAGCTGGTTCAGGGTCGTGTCGTCAAACTGCTGCCACCAGATCCCTTCAAAATGTGCCCGGTCAAAGCCCTTGAGGTTGTCAGCGCTGATGTTTGCCGGTTCTGTGGCCGGAGTTTTGTAGTCCGGGCCAACGGCGCAGGCACTCAAGGCCAGCACCAGCAGGCTCGGGAGGAAAACTTTCAGGCTCATTGTTGCGACTCCAACTTGAGGTGCTTGGCCGCTTTGCGCGCTTCACTGCGCTCCACATAACGACGGATCAACACATAGAACACGGGCGTCAACAGCAGGCCGAAGAAGGTCACCCCAAGCATCCCGGAGAACACCGCAACACCCATCGCGTGGCGCATTTCAGCACCGGCACCGCTGGACAGTACCAAAGGCACCACACCCATGATGAAGGCGAAAGAGGTCATCAGGATCGGCCGCAGACGCAGGCGGCAGGCTTCCAGTACGGCCGCCAGCGGGCTCATGCCTTCTTCCTGCTTATCCTTGGCAAACTCGACGATCAGAATCGCGTTCTTACAGGCCAGTCCCACCAATACGATCAAGCCGATCTGGGTGAAGATGTTGTTGTCCCCGCCTGAAGCAATCACCCCGGTGATGGCCGACAGCAAGGTCATCGGTACGATCAGGATCACCGCCAATGGCAGGCTCCAGCTTTCGTATTGAGCGGCCAGTACCAGGAAGGCCAGCAATACGCAGAGCGGGAACACGAACAGTGCGGTGTTACCCGACAGGATCTGCTGATAGGTCAGGTCGGTCCATTCGTAGGTCATGCCGTTCGGAAGTTCTTCCTTGAGCAGTTTCTCGATGGCTTTTTCGGCCTGGCCAGAGCTGTAGCCGGGGGCTGCTGCACCGTTGATTTCAGCGGTGATGAAGCCGTTGTAGTGCATCACGCGGTCCGGGCCCGAGGTATCGCTGACCTTGATGAAGGTCGCCAGCGGGATCATCTCGCCCTTGTTGTTACGCACTTTCAACTGACCGATCTGATCGGGCTCAAGGCGGAACTGTTGCTCGGCCTGAACGTTGACCTGATAAGTACGGCCGAAACGGTTGAAGTCGTTGGCATACAGCGAACCCAGATAAATCTGCAGGGTGTCGAAGATGTCACTGACCGCCACGCCGTGGGTCTTGGCTTTTTCGCGATCGATAGCCGCATCGACCTGTGGCACGTTCACGGTGTAGCTGGTGAACAACCCGGCCAGTTCTGGCACGTTGTGGCTCTTGGCAATGATGTTCATGGTTTCTTTGTACAGCTCGTCGTAGCCCAGGTTGCCCCGGTCTTCGATTTGCAGGCGGAAACCACCGATGGTGCCCAGACCTTGTACCGGCGGCGGTGGGAAGATCGCCATGTAGGCCTCTTCAATCCCGCCGAACTTGCCGTTCAATGCACCGGCAATCGCGCCCGCCGACATGCTCGGGTCTTTGCGCTCATCAAAAGGCTTGAGCGTCACAAACACGATGCCGGAGTT
The DNA here is from genome assembly GCF_034347405.1 of Pseudomonas sp. CCC3.1. Lineage (NCBI taxonomy): Bacteria > Pseudomonadati > Pseudomonadota > Gammaproteobacteria > Pseudomonadales > Pseudomonadaceae > Pseudomonas > Pseudomonas sp. CCC3.1. The sequence continues at coordinate 2,993,300 of NZ_CP133778.1, read as the reverse complement.
CGGGCTGTTGGTGAAACCGTTGATCGACAGCCCCGGGAACGCCACCGCACTTTCCACGCCTGGCTGTTTAAGGGCCAGGTCAGACATGCGCTTGATCACGTCTTCGGTACGGTCCAGGCTCGCGGCGTCAGGCAGTTGAGCGAAAGCCACCAGGTATTGCTTGTCTTGCCCAGGCACGAAACCGGTCGGCGTGTTGGAGAAACCGAAGAAGGTCAGCACCATCAAGCCTGCGTACACCAGCAAGGCGATACCACTGCTGCGGATCACTCGGGCAACAGTCGCCACATAGCCATGGCTGGCGCGCTCAAAGAAACGGTTGAACGGACGGAACAACCAGCCGCCAAACAGTTTGTCGAGCACCTTGGAAAAGCGGTCTTTCGGTGCATCGTGGCTCTTGAGCAACACCGCCGCGAGGGCGGGCGACAGGGTCAGCGAGTTGAAGGCCGAGATGACTGTCGAAATCGCAATGGTCAAGGCGAACTGTTTATAGAACTGCCCGGTCAGTCCGGAAATGAACGCGGCCGGGATAAACACCGCACACAGCACCAGCGCCGTGGCAATGATCGGGCCGGTCACTTCACGCATGGCACGCTTGGTCGCGTCCACCGGGTTGAGCCCGAGTTCGATATTTCGCTCGACGTTTTCGACCACCACGATCGCATCGTCGACCACGATCCCGATGGCCAGTACCAGTCCGAACAGCGACAGGGCGTTGAGCGAGAAGCCAAACATGTGCATCACGGCAAACGTACCGATCAGCGACACGGGTACAGCGACCAGCGGAATGATCGATGCACGCCAGGTTTGCAGGAACAGAATCACCACCAGCACCACGAGAATCAGTGCTTCGAACAGGGTGTGAACCACCGCCTCGATGGAGCCGCGGACGAAGATCGTCGGGTCATAAACGATGCTGTAGTCCATGCCCTGCGGGAAGTTCTTCTTCAGCTCGTCCATCTTGCCCCGAACTTCGTTCGAGATTTGGATGGCATTGGAGCCTGGACGCTGGAAGATCGGGATCGCCACTGCTGGCTGGTTGTTCAGCAAGGAGCGCAAGGCGTACTGGCTGGAGCCCAATTCAACGCGAGCAATGTCTTTCAAGCGAGTGATCTCACCGTCATCGCCTGCGCGAATGATGATGTTTTCAAACTCTTCCTCTGAAACCAGACGCCCTTGAGTGTTGACTGACAGCTGGAAGCTGGTGGCATTCGGGGCAGGGGGCGCGCCCAAAGCACCGGCCGCGACCTGGCGGTTCTGCTCGCGAATGGCCGTGACCACATCAGTGGCAGTCAGGTTGCGTGAAGCGGTTTTATTCGGGTCCAGCCATACGCGCAACGAGTAGTCGCCCATGCCGAACAACTGCACGTCGCCCACGCCGCCCAGGCGTGCCAGCTCATCCTTGATGTTGAGGATCGCGTAGTTGGACAAGTACAGCATGTCGTAGCGCTGGTCCGGGGAGGTCAAGTGCACCACCATGGTCAGGTCGGGCGACGCCTTGTCCACGGTGATACCAATGCGCGTCACTTCCTCAGGAAGCTTGGGCTCGGTACGGGTCACGCGGTTTTGCACCTGCACCTGCGCGTTGTCCAGGTCGGTGCCCAGGGCAAAGGTAATGGTCAGGGTGATCTTGCCGTCAGCGGTGGACTGCGAAGACATGTACAACATGTTTTCAACACCGGTGATGGCTTGCTCCAGTGGCGCGGCTACCGTTTCGCCGATCACTTTAGGGTTGGCACCCGGGAAGTTGGCGCGCACGACCACGGTCGGCGGAACCACTTCCGGGTATTCACTGATGGGTAATTGGAACAGCGAAATACTGCCCGCAATCAAAATCAACAGCGAGAGTACGGCTGCGAAAATCGGCCGCTGAATGAAGAACTGGGAAAAATTCATCGGAGTTTTTGTCCCTTAACCGCGAGGAGTCGCAACGCTGGCCAGCTTCGCCGCAGAGTTTGCGGGCGTAGCAGGGGACAGGTTGCTGGCTTCCAGCGCTTGACGTTGTTGTGCCAGTGCGGCGAGGGTTTTTTCAGTGGCCATCGGGATCACTTCAGGGGTGACCGGTGAGCCTGGACGAACCCGTTGCAGACCCTTGACGATAATCGTGTCGTCTTTGTTCAGGCCACTGCGAACAATGCGCAGGCCTTCGATTTTCGGACCCAGGTCCACGGTGCGGTAGGCGGTGTTGTTATTGCCGTCCATCACCAGCACGAATTTTTTGCCCAGGTCGGTGCCGACGGCTTCGTCATTGATCAAGACTGCGGCGTAGGTGCCGCTGCCGACCAGCTTGAGACGTGCATACAGACCTGGGGTGAAACTGCCGTCGGTGTTATCGAACACCGCGCGACCACGAATGGTGCCAGTTTTAGGGTTGACCTGGTTGTCGACGAAGTTCATCTGGCCCAAGTGCGGGTTGCCGTCTTCGTTGGTCAAGCCGAGGTAAACCGGAGTGGTTTGACCCCGTTTGCCATCGCGGGCGAGTTGGCTGTACTTGAGGAACACGCGCTCGTCAGCATCGAAGTAGGCGTACACCTTGTCAGTCGAGACCACGCTAGTCAGCGGTGTCACATCAGCAGTCACGATGTTGCCCGCGGTGATTTCAGCGCGGCTGACGCGGCCACTGATCGGTGATGTGACGCGGGTGAAGCTCAAGTTGAGCTTGGCCAAATCAAGCTGGGCCTGAACGGCAGCAACACCGGCGCGGGCAGCTTGGGAGGCAGTGGAACGCGAGTCAGCCAGTTCGGCGGAGATCGCATTGCTTTGGCGCAGACGCTCGCCGCGCTGGGCTTCGTTTTCACTGCGGGTTGCGTTGGCGCGGGCTTGTTGAAGTTCGGCTTCAAGTTGACGGACTGCCGCCTGGAACGGGCGCGGGTCGATCTGGAACAACAGATCGCCTTTTTTTACCAGCGCGCCGTCGGTAAACGCGACCTGGTCAATCTGGCCTGACACGCGTGGACGAATTTCAACAGTTTCCGGCGCTTCAAGGCGGCCGGTGAATTCGTCCCACTCGTTGACGGGCTGTTCAATGACTTTTGCCACGCTGACTTTGGCAGCCGGCGCTGGAGCAGTCGCTTGTGGAGTTTTGCCGCATGCGCTCATCACTACGATGGCCAAGGCCGCGAGTGGAAAACGCAAATGTTTAAGTGACTGTTCCATGGGGGGGCGTCCGCCAATCTATTGAGATGGGGCGGATAATGCTGGCGCGCGTGTCGGGGCACGAATCGAACCTGACGAAGGTTAATATCATTCAGAATGATACAAAGCCTGGCCAAGCCCTCTAGCCTGCGCTTTTTGTTAGGGCGCTATCAATTGAATTTGTGTTCACAACGCGTGAAAGTCTGTTGCGTCAAAGGTAATTATTGCTGACCGATGTAGGTGCTCGCAGTGTTACAGGTAGGTTTTGCCTCCTTGGACAACGGCAAAAGCACTGCACTTGTTTTGATACACATAACCGCGAACATGCCTGCCTATCTCAAAGCCTGATCACTACGCTTTTTGAATCATTGTGTAAATCAGGTCACCTTTTATGTCGTCTTTACATCAATACACCCCGTCATTAATGGCCATCGACCCACGGGGGCTAACCTTGCGCACTGTGGGCTATCACCGAGTCCGCGAACAAGATGAGTCACGTGCTCGCGTTCAACGCCAAGTGTTTGGTACTACCGGTTTTTTGCAACATCAATGGGACGCCCGGTTGCAGGCTTTGCATGAAATGGACAGCAGCGTGCAGGCCAATAAAAGTCAGCGCCATAGCCTGACGGGGCGCGTGCTGCGCACTCGCAGCGTAGATGCCGGATGGCGCGTTGCTCTGAGCGGAAATGCAGGTCAGGTGTTGCAAGGCTGGGATAGTCGCGGGTCACAACAACGCTACGAATTTGACTCATCACTCAGGCCGGTAGCCGTGTTTGAACAAGCCGTCGATGAGCCCCATGAGCGTTGTATCGAGCGCCTGAGCTATGCCGGGATGAATGCCGAGCACGCGACTCACAACCGATGCGGGCGGCTGATTCGTCACGATGACCCAGCAGGCTCCGTGATGCATGAGCAATACGGGTTGTCGGGTGCCATGACCCAGCACGTCCGTGTATTTTTACGTCCGGATGTGACAACTGACTGGTCTGAGGACACACGCCTGCGCGAGGCGCTGCTGGAGACTGAACGCAATGTCAGCGCTTGGCACTACGACGCCTTGGGCGGTCTGCTGGAGCAAACCGATGCCAAGGGTAACCGCCGACAATCGCAGTACGGACCTGAGGGCGAACTGACCCAGACTGTTCTAGTGTTCAAAGGCGGTGCGCGCAAGGCATTGCTAGACCAACGACGGTACAACGCACAAGGGCAGGTCGAGTCCGAGCGGGCGGGTAATCAAGTGCTCACGGAGGCGACCTATTCGTCTCTTGATGGGCGTTTGCAACGGCTGGTGGCACACACTGGCGGGCAGAAGAAGACTGTCCTGCAAGACCTCACTTATACCTATGATCGTGTCGGCAATGTGATCAGCATCCGGGATGCCGCGCAGCCGACTACGTGGGCCAGCAACTCTAAAATCGAAGCCACGGCCACCTTCGGCTACGACACGTTTTATCAGTTGATCAAGGCGACGGGCCGGGAAAGCGCTCAGCAGGCCAACGGCCCGGCGTTGCCCGCGCTGGCGCTCTTTGGCGCAGCGAACAGCACTCTGATGCGCAATTACACCCGTCACTATCAGTACGACGAAGGTGGCAACTTGATGCAGATGCGGCATGTTCCCTCTACGGGGCTGGGTTATACCCAGACCATGAACATCGCGGCTAACAGTAATCACAGCGTGCAGGACGGGCTGGGTACGCTTGCAAGCCTGGGCAATAGTTTTGATCAAAACGGCAATCTGCGAGCCCTTGCTCGTGGACAGACCCTGAGTTGGAATGTGCGTAATCAACTGGCACGGGTTACGCAAGTGATGCGCGAAGACGGTCATCACGACGAAGAAACCTACCGCTATGACGGTGCCGGGCAACGGGTGTTGAAGTCGCGCGTGAGCCAGGCAAAAGCGCAGCAGTTGCGTGCTGAAGTCCGCTATCTGCCAGGGCTGGAATTGCACCGAAATCATGTCAGCGGCGAACAGTTCAACGTGCTGTCAATCGAGGCGGGTTACATGCGCGTCAGAGCGTTGGTGTGGGAGCACGAGCGCCCCTCTGGGGTTGCCGACGAGCAACTGCGCTTCAGCCTTTGCGATGCAACGGGCAGCAGCAGTCTTGAGCTTGATGAGCAGGCTGCGCTGCTGAGTCAGGAGGGCTATTACCCGTATGGCGCGACAGCGTGGTGGGCGGCAAAAAACCAGGTCGAAGCGACATTCAAGACGGTGCGATATTCCGGCAAGGAGCGTGATGCAACCGGGCTTTACTATTACGGCTTCAGGTATTACGCGCCGTGGTTGTTGCGCTGGATCAGTGCTGATCCGGCAGGCGATGTCGACACGCCCAATCTGTATGTGATGGTCAGCAACAACCCCGTCTCACTGGTTGATCCCTCGGGGATTGTACAAGTCGGCATGCTTGAGCGTGCCGTGTTGGGGCTTGCGGTTACCGGCATGCTTGCCTTTTTAGGGTTCGCCGCAGGTTGGGTGCTCGATTCTTCGGTGGAAGGAGCGGTGGGGGGGGCAATGATTGGTTTTGGGTTGACGTTCATGGGGTTGCTCGAAGGGTATGGAAACTACCGACGCCGTGCGCAGCAGCCCACCGCCGACGAACTTGAGCGCCGCAGCGCCGAATGGCTCACACATGAAGCGATAAGTCTTGCCGAGCGTCGGGGGTTGAATAGAGGCGAAACTGACGCTCTGGTTAATTTCTTTTATGCACATCGTCATCAGTACGCCGATGAAGGCTTTTCAATTCGGACCTACAACACCCGTTCTGGCGCCATTTTTGGGTATGTTGGCCCTGAGAGGGCTGAAAGACGGTTAGCCGGTCTTATCGAAAAAGGGACCCCTACGCTCAAGGAGATAAGGCGCTTGGGGTACAGCACTATCGAGCTTCGCCCCCCTGAGCGCACGCGAGTGTCAACCCCTTCAGTGCCGATGCAAACGTCAGCTTCGGGCATAGCCAGTCAATTTGAAACACAGGCAACGACACAACTGACAAGGCGCAAAACAGGCAGCACAGGGTCACCAGAGCAGGGTGGCGAGCCTTCAGCCTTGACGGTAGCGGTGCCCGAGGCGCGTTTCAACATTGACGAAACAGCGGTTGGGCATTTGATGCAGGGCCGTGAAGGTATCAGCATTGGTATTGCAATCGGCCATGTCATGGAAGGCCGGTTTGCCGCTGTTCGATGGCATCAGCATCGTGATCGACTCTGGTCTGCGGACTTGCCCGGCTATCCAGGCTCGACCGGGCGAGGTGCTCATCGGCTTATGTTCGAGCACTTGGGCGGGCGTGCTTACCGAGTCGTGGGTGTCCGTGACCCCCATCGACGCTGACAAACACTCATTAAACCTGCGGGCGCTGGTGAACCAGACGCCCGCAGGTGTGTCTCCAAGGCTACGGTCTTGTTTCGCGAATGCTCATCAAGGCGCAGTGGGTGGAGGTTCGTAAGTATCGTTTTCGTCTTCGCTGATGGTGTACCACGTGCAATAGGTTTGGCGGCTCATATCGCCGCTGGCATTTAGGGTTTTTGTGAGTCGCCCCAGTGGGTCGTAAAACAGCTGGTCGCTATAACCCCCTTCGCGCAGTGACGCGTCGTTGATCGAGTGCCAATGATCGGCAAAGTAGGGGCGATAGTTACGAATCGCCAGGCCCTTGTTGTTGTATTCGACTCTGGCGCTGACTCGCCAGCGTTGGTTGCTTTCAAGCGTGAGTGGTTTTCCCGTGGCGTCCAGTCTCAATACCCCGCCAGGGTCGACCTGATAAGCAGGTCCGGGCACTGTCTTCTGCTTGTTTTGCAAGACTCGCCCGGAGCCGTCGCTGGAGGCCACGCTGATTCTGATGATCGGTTCAACACCATCCGTATCTGTGGGGTAACGATCTGCCTGCAACACGGCGACATGCACCGGCTCGCGTTTTTGCATCCAACTGAAGGGGGCGTAAAAACAGGCGCTGGCGGCTTTCATCAAGGCGCTCGCGGGGTTGGCGATGGCCGTCTCAGGGGTGTCGTTGGCAGGGCGAACGTAGTTGTCGAGTGTCTCGAATCCAACCGCTTTACCCTCTTCGTGCCCGTAAAAGCTGGTCGCTAATAATTGGCCAAAAGCGTTATAGCGTGCTTGCTGTACGGTGCCTTGTGCATCGGTAATCTGTATCGGCATCAAGGTTCGATAGTCGTACACCGCCGTGGTTGTACAGCCATCAGCCGTCTTGACCGAGCTCATCAAGTATTTATATCGGTCATGCGCGACCACAGTGACGCCATGGCACTCAGTGGCACGAAAATAGTTGGCTCGATAAAACTCGGCGGCATCGTCATACACCGCAAATCCCTGTTTGAGTGACCACAGGGTAGTTTTTGCGTTCTGCTCGGGCACGCTCGGCTCAGGGGCTGGCAGGAACAGGGTCATGGGGTGATAGTGCGCACGGGGCAGTTCTTTCTCCAGGTCAAATGGCTCGGCTCCCGGCATCTGGGGCACATCGTCATAGACTGCCAGCGCGGGCTCATCCAGTTCAGCGCTTTCAACATGGTGAGGCAGGGCCTCAAAACTGGCTTGGCCAGCAGGCAATGGGTCAGCACTTTGCGCAAGGCAGTAATGTTGCACCGATGCGCCCGCCAACACCCATCCAGCATTCACCCCCACGGGGTTGTTCGGCGTGCGGGCAATGAAATGCTCATAGCTGATATGGCCAAGCGTGCCTTTGTCTAGCACCAGCGCGTTACTGCGCTGGCGATAAGGCAATTCCAGACGCCAGCGCTGAGGGGCGTCCAGATGTATGGCTTGAGCCCGGATCTCCGTTATGTAGTCAGCCTGTTGCGCCGCGTCATGGGTGTCTCGCCACCATTTTTGCTGATGCGGATCACTGAATGGCGGCGCATCCGTTGCTCGCTTGCGACGTGCGCAATTAACCGTCATGCCATGCACAAGGCTGCCGTAAGCATCCCTGATCAGGTTGAGGGTGTGGCTACAGGCCGGGTCGTCAGGCTCGCGCTCATATCGATAACTCACCGACTCAAGGGGCAACAACAACACGGAGTCAGTTGATTCAAGCTGCCGTACCAGATAGCGCTGTTGACTGACTGAGTAAGGCACGGCAGTGGCCGCGGGATCGTCAGCGGCGTAGATTTCCTCGCGCAGGGGTGAGCCACTGAGGGCTTTTTTCATGGCGCGCAAGACCGTTGCGCTGGGTGCCTGGATTAACGTGTCGTGCAGATTGCCAGGCTCCAGACGGCCCAACAGCGTTAGCCCAAGCGTTTTGGCACTTTTATCGGACTGATTGTAGTCCGAGCGAGGCATGTCGAGGTCTTTGCCGGTGTGAAACCAGGATTTGCGCAGCAGCGCTCCGGTATGGCCAGCATCAAGCGTATCGTCTGGGCTGGTTTGGGCATCGGTCTCGAACAACAGCCCAAATCCCTGGAATTTCCGTTCCCGAGGGTCGTAAAAGCCTTCGCGGTACTGGAACCGCTGCGCGATTTGGTTGCCGCTGATCAAATCGAACTGCTGTTGCCGGGTGACCAAGTGCAATGGGAAGGGTAAGCCGCTGACCTGTGGCTTATTGGCCTGCTGGCGTTCACGTTTTTCATCCAGCCATTCCTGAGCGCTGCTGCGGTAATTCAACTCACCTCTGGCCCCCATGTTGTTCTCGGTGGCAGTCAGCAAATAAGGCTTTTGGCTGACGAAGTCGTAACGCCAATGCCGCGTTGTCCCTTGCGAGGTGGTCATCACAAGGCTTGAGCAGCCAAGGCCTTGCAAGTCCGCAGTCGTGACTTGGCAGAAACGGTCATAGCGCACTCCGTCAGGCCACTTCAATGGGACTGGAGGCTGTAATCCGTGCCCAAAACGGCTCATGAAGATCAGTACCTTGTCGGGTTCCAGGTACAACAGATCGCTGGCGCCAGAGCCGTCCAGGTCTGCAAGGAGAATGCGTGCAGGGTCGAAGCTGGCGTAGGAAAACGGCAGCGAAGCAAACTCAAATCCCTTGCCAAAATGCCCGCCCCCCAAGTTTGGCCAACATTGGATATGGTCATGACGGATACGGATCAAGTGTTGCTGGCCGCTGCCCAATATGTCGCTGAAGGCCACCAGCTCGGTTGCGGTGCTTCCTGGTTGCGGCAGCGCAGTTTCGGCGGGTATGTGCGGGATCACTTGGCCTGCTGCAAAGCCTTCTGTGCCCTGATTAATGTAGATCCGCACACTGTGGCTGCCGATCAGTGCAAGGTCGTAGATCCCATTGCCCATCAAGTCGACCCATTGGCTGGCAGGGTGAAAAAACTCTTGGGGGAATGCCGCAAATGGAACAAACCCCGACCAGCTTCGATCGCCCTTGAGGGTGAAAAAACCGCTCATGCCTGGCCGTGCAAGGATCCAGTCCAATTGGCCGTCGCCGTTCAAGTCACTCAGTGTTTGCACGGCGGTCTGGTTTTGATCGGCGACCGGAATGTTGGCCAAGAGTTGTGTCTCACCGTAGTCCACAGCATCCCCCTCGGCGGGTAGCGGGGCTCTTGTCGGCTCGCGGTAATACCAGCTTTTCTCTGCGCGGCTGAGCACGCCAGGCAGTCCATCGTTGTACAGGTCGACCAGTTGATAGCCCGCAGCATTGCCTGGAACGTTCAGCGCTTCGAAAGGCTGAAATTTCTCCGGCGCGGCCTCCAAGGTGAAGGGGCTGTACGTCAGTACCATGGGTGGCCACTGAGCAGGGGCTTCACCTGCGTCAAACGCCTGGCTAAGCAAGGCGCGTAACAAATTGCCTGCACCCTCTGTCCATCGGTATTGCAGCAGCAGGCGTCGGACCAGCACCGGATCAGGTCCCATGGCGGCTTCATCGGGGAAATAGTGAAACATCAGCACTTGGCGGCACAGGTACTGATTGCCCAGTTCAAAACCATAGGCATAACTGAAGAAAGGGTCCTTGCGTGGCTGCCAGGGCCTCAGCTCGGCATAACCGGGTTTTTCGAGACGTCTGTATGTGCGCTCCCCATAGTCGAGCACTAACTCAAAGTGCCACTGCTTGTCTGCTGGGGTATCAGTCGTCCAGAGCATCAACTGCGTTTGAGCCCGAAGGTTGGCGTAGCACACCCGTGCCAGATAACGCTGGGCACGAAAGTCACGGATTGCGGGCTGCGAACTGTGTTGTTCGGCGCTTTTGTAATGGTAGTAAATCTGCTCACCATGGGCAGTCAGGCTTTCTTGAAGGAGCCATTGCGCGACATGCTCGGGTGCAGCCGGATCTGCACAACGCCCTGCTGTGGTTTTGCCAAACAGATGAGTGCTGCCATCCGGGCTCTGGACCAGCCAGAAACCCGCTGGATCTTCGGTTGTGGACCAATGCTCGATGCGCTCGAACGTGCTCTCGACACGTGGTAAATAGCGCACAACGGTGTGGGCTGCACGCAGTTGCACACCGTTGTAGTGACTCACTGTGGTTGTGTTAAGAGCCCCTTGGGCTGTGCGCTCGGGGATCAACTCTGAGCCGGTATGGCTAATAAATTCGTCCTTATCGGTATAAGTCGGCACGCCCTTGAGGGTATTGCGAACAATGGCGCCTGCCGATAAATCCCAGCCAATGCCAAATGGCCCATTGCCTAACGTGCTGCGATAACTGAGGCTCAACGCAGGGGTAAACGTGCGACCTGGAGAAAGAGGCAGCGGTACATCGAACGATGCCTGACCTGTCATGCCGACTGCGCCCCAGCCGGTACCGATGCTTTGAATGGCGCCACCGCCCTTGGGCAAGGACGGGGTGATCACCTCGGTGTTGTTGGCCTGGGTTGTCATGCCTTGGCTCCGGCGCTGGACGTATAGTGCACGTGCACAATGATGTCGGTCAGTGACTCAAGCATGGAGAGCTGAGCGTTATGATTAGGGAAAAACAGCTGCCAGCGGGACACCGCACCGGTGTATTCGAAAGGTAAATAACGTGAATCGTTGTCGAAACTGAGCGTAAACAGGCCGCTGTCATTCACCCCGGACGAAAGTGCTATCTGCTCGCGCACGTGCAGGTTTTCAGTGCTTTCGTCCGGCTGTTCGCTGTGCTGGATCTTGTTGTAGGTTTGCGTCAACGTCGCCCTGATGTCCTCGTATGGCCCCAGCGTAGCGGGCAGTGACACGCTGATACTTTTGATCCGGCGCAGGTGATGCCCAGGGTAGTCAGCATCAAACAGCGCCTGGGTGAACTCGAAATTCACGGTGCCGCTGCTTATCAGATCGGTTTTCAAGACGTCCCACTGTTTGTTCAACGTGGCGCTGCTGTCTTTATCGGGCAGTTGGCGCAGTGACACGGTTTTTCTGATCTCCAGTGCGCGCGCATTGTGCTGCAAGTACGCAGCATCCATTTGCAGCAGGTTCAACTTGAGTGCTTCACCCGCAGAGAGCCCCCTGTATTGATTGTTCCAGTGGCTGCTTTGGATAAAAGTCTTCTTCCAGTCTGCGCGTTCGTATTGCCAGCACGCTTGAGCGGCCAGACACAATGAATGGGTGACGTCATAGGCCAGAAAATAAAACGCCGACAGCTGGCTGTTCAGCCATTGATAGAGCTGTGAATTAGAGAAACGTTTACTGAGTATTTCGTAGCTCGACATGGCTTGGGCCAATGCCGTTTCGGTGTGGCGCAGTTGCAGGCGGGTGTTGGTCACTTGCTCGGCATAGGTTTCAAGCTGTGCATCTATTTGACTGAGCTCAAGTCGGGCTTGATCCAGAGAATATTCCCACTCTTGATTTCGGCGGTTGAACTGCTCTGTGCGATCAAGGTGGGCAGCGCTGGCGCGTTTTTCGTGGGCTACGCCCTGGATGATTGCTTGTACGGCATACATTGAGCCTTCTAGACGTATACCGCCATTTGAAGTGCCGAAGATATTGGGCAGCATCATTAACGCCCCGGCAGCGGCTTGAGCGCCATAGGCACCAATTTCCAGATTGGCACTGTCCTGAAATTGCTGACTGGCCTGGGCTTCTCCTTGGTTGATACCTTCCAGAAGTTGTTTTGAGAAGTACTTGACCCGTGCTTCGACGGATTTGCGTCCAGCGCGCAATGCCGCCTGGTTTTTCTCATCGATGAGCAACGCTTGAGATTGCTGTTCCACCGAAATTTTGCTCAGATCCCACGCTTGTGCGTGTTGAAGTGCCATATGTTCAGACTGATCTTTGCGTTCAATCAGCGACAGCAAGGTCGTGCCGAACTGAATCAGGTTTTCGGTCGCGGCCATAGCGTGCGCCTGGATCACATGAAAACGGTAATGGCTGGCTTGGGCTTGTAATGAAGCCGCGGATGGCGTGTTGCCCACATTGCCTCCTTGTAACGCTCGGGCAATAAAGGCATGGGGGGAGAGTGGCGATGCAAACAGCGAAACCTGGAGAGGTTTGCCGACCAGATCCAGGTGATGGCGCAGGTTGTGCAAACGGCTATCGATTTTGTCCCATCGGGCCATCAGGCTCGGGTTTAACGGTCGACGTAAATACGATGTGTCGGCCATGAGTGCGGCCAAATTCTCAACCGAGGCCAGGCGGGTGACGAGGACCAGTGCTGAGTCTTGATTGCTCGCCTGACGCTCCAGGTTGCGCAGTTCGCTGGACGGTGCCGCGCTGAGTTCCCCGAGGGTGATGCTGGTCCATGGGTCAATCGAGGTCACCGTTGGCCGTGGTCCGAGTAGACTTTTGACGCGCACGTACCAGAGCTTGGCTTCCGCGAGGCTATCTGCGGTTGCTTGTCGGTAGGCGGCGTCACCGCGGTTGATCAAAATGTCCAGGTACAACTGGAACAAAGCCCGACGAAAGTGAACCGGAGCGCTCAGTGCGATCTGATTCGGATCGTGAGGGTTGTCCTGTGCGTAGCTGAGGTCAGACAGTGGCGCACTCAGTACATTCAGCCGCCAGTGACGCTGGGTTTCATGGCTAACGGTAGCGTTATGCGCCGGATCAAACAGGTAGTGCATCCAGGCCTGGGCCTCGGCATAACGTTGCTCCAGGTTCAGGCGATGAGCAACAAGCCAGGGCAGGTACAGGAACAGCTCCCAATAGTACTTGCCATGGGCTCCGTGAAAATCCAGGGGCTGATCTGGGCCGCCTTCGATTAGCGAGGGTTCTAGCCATGCTGTCGGGGTCAGGGTGAACAACGTATCGAGGCTGACGCTGGCTGCTTGAGTGAGTTTTTCGGCAAAACTGGTGTTCATCCGGATCGGCGCGCGCAGCTTGTTTTGTGCGGAGGCGTCGCTGTGTTTAATCGCGGACTCGCTGAAGTCAATACATTCAGCAGCACCATTGTTCTTCGATGCGATGCGCTTCAGGCGTGGGGCCAGAGGAATGAGGGGGTTGGCATTTTTGTTCAGCGTGATCTGTGAAGATTTGAGGGCGTAACCCATAAGGTGAGAGATGTCGCCTTGAACATCGGTGTCATGGATTATCACGCCGTGCAAAAGGGTGATGGTAGAAAGCGAGGTCTGCTCGTCTGAAGTTAACGCTTGCTCAATGTTCGGGCGCAGTGTCTTGGGGTTTATCTGTAATTGAACGGTTATTTTCTGTGCAGCCTTAAGATCAGAAGCGCTACCTCGAATATATCGACGGGAGAAATCCGTTGCGCCAAGAATCAGGGTGTTACTGCGCAGGATACGTGGTGGTGTGGGGTTTTCTTGATCAAGTAGAAGAAGGATGACTTGTTTGTAAGAACGCTCCATTGGCGTGCTGACGACCTTCTCAAATGTCAGTGTCTGGTTATCGTTCAGATTGACAGTAATCGTGTACGACGGGTTTTGGGCGTAGAAGAATTCATTGAATGTATCTATATCAATTTTATTGTCCGTTAGCTTTTGCGTGGCTTCATGGCCTTTATCTTCAATGGAGCCGTTGGACGATACGTTGAGCTTCGATGAAAACTGTGAGAATGACACAGATGTGCCGTTGTTAGAGATCGATATGCTGGAGATACTTTCGGGGGGCGTTTTTAGGTGCCTTAAAGTGATTAACGACTCTGAGTGAAAATCAACAAGTTGCGTGGTAGACGATGCCAGATTGAGCGCCAGTTTCATTTTTATTTTCACGCCGTTGTCATTGGCTTCGAATGACAAACTCTGGTGCTTGTTGAAGTCTGCGGTCAAGGTGGACGATATTTCAAGGGCGGAGGTGGTGGTGTTGAATTTAATATCCTGGTTTTTTACAAGATCACTGATGCGGATTTGTTGGTTGTCATAGTTCCAGTGATGGTGGTTGGTGTGTGGCTGTGTATTGGTCAACGCATGAATGTCTGAAAACTCGCTACGAGGCGCATGAAAGTTAAAGTTTAAATGGTTGTGCATGACAAAAATGGACCAGTGGCGCTCGGCGACTGCTCGCTGATGAGGCCATGTTAAATAGTCCTCAACTGTTCCAGAGGAAAACAAACGTTCGATTCCAAACTGCAAGTCGAGCCGTACTGCTTGGTAAAAATCGCTGGAGAATATGTTTTCGTTGTGTTTGGTGTTGTTCTGGTTTTTCTGGATGCTTAAGCCCAGAAAAAGTGAGCCGGGCTGTGTGGTTGAGTCCAGTGTGGCAATAGTGGTAGTGGCGGCATTTATTTCATCAGTGCTCATTCTGAGCGCGCAGTATTCATCGATGCAAACTTGCGGCATGCTCCAGCTGCCATCATATTTCTGGAAAATAAAATTTAAACTGACCCTTGTAAAATTTGATTTTAGATAAGGCTCCAAGCGCATTTTATAGAGCTTTTCATCTTCGTCTATTTCACGTCCGGAGAATACGGTGTTTTGGCTGGCGGAGGACGTAGGGCTAATGATTTGAGCCCAGGTGATAAATACACGGTTATTGAAGTAGACGGGGCGAATGCTGCGGTCTGGTATGTTGGCCGACGCCGGGATGGGAATGCTTTTCCAGTCCGACCAGGCAGTCGCTTCTGGAGCGTCTTGCTTGAAGTTGCTCAGGTCGTGTGTTGCCGGATACAGGGCGCGCTTGGACATATCCAGTGAGCGCCAGTAGTAAGTGTTTTCGGCTCTGGATTTACCCACGAAGTAATACATGCTGTCGGCCATGCTATTGATGTCGCCATCAATGTAACCGCTCAGTGTTGTCAGATTGGCAATATCCTCAAAGCGATTCAGGTAGTTCTGAACGGCGGACAAAATGGTACTGGGTTGGATGCGACATTGATTAATATCGTTTTCAAGTTTTTGGAAGTTTTCTGTCTTGTGACTGCGTAATTCAGGGCTTAAATAGGTAGAGGGGAAATAGCGAACCTGCTGGCTGGCGTGCCAAACCGAGTAGTTATGCAGCGTGTTATGCCATTGATCAAGTTGCGTGCGCGACATGCCCTCCGTTTCATATCCGGGTTCAAGGCCCAGTGTGATTGCGTTGATATATTGTTGCAGGCTGGCTATGGCGCAGGCCACTCGGCTGGTAGGCACCGCTTCACTGACCAGTACGTCCAACAACCAATACGAATAAAGCTCATCGGCTGTTTTGATACCTCCGGCCTGCTTCACGTTCGACAGTACGGGGTCTGAGGGCACCGCGTGGGTCAAATAGAGTGCCAATTGCGCATCGCGCAGTTTTTCATTGAGTTGTTGATCGAGTGTTGGGGACATGGTCATTCCTTGATCCGTTCAGAGATAAAAAACATCATTGTTTTTGTGTCGCAATAACGGCTTTGCCGACCAGACCCCAATCATCATTGGCAATTTCGGCATGCAAATCGGTGGCGGTCAGTAGCACTTTGGCCGACAGCCCCGTGGTATTGGCGGTTTCATGGCAACGCATGAGCCAATCCAGCTCCACCATTGAGCGCACCCGTTTGGTTTCAAGGCGATTAACCAGCAGCTCAATTTCTCGAGAGTCCCAATTGAACATGGCACCCAGTAACGCGTTGGTGGACGACGATAGATCGCTTGACTCGCCAGCGATGGCTTTGGGATTTGATGTTTCGAAGAAGCCCAACAGAATATCTTGAGTGAGTCCATAGACGTTGATGCACTTGTTGAACTGCGTGAACAGATACAAGGTACTGAACGTTAACTTGAGCAGTGAACCTGGCGTCTGTTTATCATCCAGCCAACGAGGATTGAGCAAGAATTTATGCAGCGCCTGACGGGATAAAGGCAACTGCAACGTATTTTCAGCATCGGTCAGCAATAACAGTAAGTGCTTTAATTCGTGGGAGGAACTTGGACTTCCGAGTGCTTTGCCAAACTGGCGGCTGACATGTTTGGTGGTGTGCCTCAACAAAAGTGGAGTTTGAGAAACGTGGGACGTGTCTTTGAACAGGTGTTCGACCTTGTCTTTAAACGGTTGCAAAAGCTTATAAGCCTCTAGCAAAAGTCGTTCAAGTTTGTGTGTGATCTCGGTTTTAAGCTGTTGGTTGGTATCCGGTTTATTGCTCATCGTTACATAGTTGTTGATCGCCTCGGTCAGACCTTGCTTCAGTGCTTCTTCATTTACCTCGAGGGGCAGTTGTGAATGGGCTTTCAAAATTCCCTTGGTAATTAATACACGCCATGAATACGGCAAAGGAGGGGCATCTGTATCGGGTTGGGGAAGGTCAAGTGCGTCAATCTCCGCTTGAGGTATGAGCCGATTCTGCAGGTCGTCAAACAGCGCGTTTATCTGAGCCAATTGCTCACTGACGATGGCTTTTTGCGGGGCGTTGTCGAGCAGTAAATGATGATGGATCTGCTGCACACTGCTGCCGCTGGCGTTAATCCAGTTGACCGCCCAGTCCATCTGCATCAGTACATCGAGAAAGTCCGCCGGGGCATTCTGACCCGAGCCTCGCAGGGAGGGTTTCACCAAGTATTCCAGGTAGGTGCCATCGCCAAGCAACTCAAGGAGGTGTACGCACTCCATCACCGAAAGGCCGAATAGGCTGGCAATCCGAGCCTGTCGGTAAAAGGATGAAAATGTTTCCAGATTTCTGCTCAGCGGCCCAATGAATTTGCGCGTTTGAGTCGCCACCAGACCGAGTGAGTCAGTGGTCGGGCTCAGACCTAGTGCCGCACACACCTGGTACACCGTGGTGTGTGTTGAAGAGTCGGCTGCATCCGGGTCCAAAGGGCTGCCATCCAGTTGCAAGGGGTGGTTGAGTAACTGCCTGCTGTTGAAAACACGATCAAACAAAGCGTCGCTATTGCCACAGGCGTGCACGGGCAATTGGTACAGCAAGGCCGAGAACTCGTCAGCCTTGAGGCCGTATCGCAGGTTCAGATACCGGTAAACGCCCAGCATTCGCAGGGTGTTGTCATTGATCAGAAGCTCTCGGTTGGTGTTTTTCTCACAATGCATGGCACTCCATAGCAGGGTGTCCAACTGCGTAAACGAGATACCTAGCCAACGTTGGAGGCGGATCATTCGCTGTAGCCGGTCAAAGCGCGCAGGTGAGGTGTTGAGCAGTACAACTTTGCCATTGTCGTCGGTTTTAAGGCCCAAGCGCTGAGGGGTATCTGCGTGCGGACCATTAACGTAACGCGCGCCGCCCGGTTCGTTTGCAGGGCGCTCCGAGGTATTAAGGTTGATATGCCCGCTCATTCTGGGCTGGTATTTGTCCCGGGCCAGCAGTTCATCCACCTGATCGGTTGTCAGCCCTGTTTGCAGCATGAAGTGCGCGAGCTTTTTCAGGGGTTCTTCGTGACTGGCATAGTGGGTTTTGAAAAGTGCTTTGCCGGGGATCCAGAGCGGTGCATTCAACAGGATTTGTTGTTGCGGGCTTAGCCCCGATAACAACCGTTGCGCCTCGTACGCAGGGTGCTGAATCACGCCGTAAACGTTTTTTGAAAGGTTTGCGAGTGGCAGTTTCAGACTCAAGCGGTAGTTCAGCTCACCCAAGGCGGGTTTATCGCCTGTCAAACCCAGCAGGCATTGCTGATGCGCCAGATCAAAAGGCAGTTCGAAGGGGAAAAGAGTGACCGCCAGCACCTCATTCACCGACTTGTTTTTGTAAATATCGGCGTTCTGGCTGATGTAGTCCTCAAGATGCTCGTTCAAGGTTTCATTGACGATGCTCAGTAGCGGTATTTCTCGGGTCAGGCTTTGATTGTCGATAATCAGATTTTTGAGCAAGGGACGTCGAATATCTAACGTGATACGCCTGGAGGTGCCTTGTCCGGTGCTCTCGACCTGTTGCGCAAACAAGTACAAAGCCCGCAGGTAGGCCGCCGGTGAGTCAAGCGCGGCAGGCGATGCGGCAGCGCAGTAGGTGTCCCAGTTTTCTTCGAAGAGCGCGGCGTAGGTAGGCCCTGGATGCAAGTCGGCCGCCGGGGTGCGTTTGACGGGCTGATTGTCAGAATGTGAACGGTCTTGCTCGCGATGCAGAAAATCAAGCTGGGCCGCATAGCCCACGGCCAGGTCGTAGGCCTGGGCGCCATCGTCATCGCAGTGCACCGCCAGTTGCTCAACAAATTGGTTTTTGGAGAGACGGATGACGTCAAATACTGACGTAAGGTTGAGCAACCCCATGGCTGCTTTAAAGTCGACTTTCCCTGAAACGGGCAGCTGGCCGGGGACCGCCAGTGTGTGCAGCAAAGGTTGAGGCATGTCGATAACTCCTGAGCGCCGGGTGGTCATCCACCGGGCTTTCAGAAGCTAACAAGGCCTGGATCCGTTATCGGCCAGACCAGGCCCATTGAGTACTAGGAGATATCGCTAAATGTTGAGGGGAGGGTGCACGATCAAAAGTTGATCGACGCACTCAGACGGGCTGTCAGCGGCGCGCCCTGGAACAGATAGTTGTCCCCCATGTATTCGCCTACATCACGCCAATAGCGTTTATCAAACAGGTTGTCTACGGTCAGCCGAAACACCGTGTCGTAGCCCTCGATACGGGTGCTGTAGCGGCTGCCGATGTTGAAGATTGCGTAGCTGTCTGCTTGAGCGTCGCCTGATTGGCTAGCGTATTTTTTGCCACTGTATTGCACCCCCCCCAGCAGTGACAGGCCGTCGACCCAGGGCAGGGCATAGTCACCGTACAGGCTTGCGCGCAGGGTCGGGACATTGAGGGTCTGGTGTCCTTCGTAGTCCGCAGTACCGCTGCCGGTGACCCGGGCACGAATCGCCGCCACACTGGCTGAAATCTGCAAGCGCTCACTGGCCCAGCCATTGGCTGCCAGCTCCAGACCGGTATTTTTCTGCTCGCCCTGCTGTTCATAGATGAATGAGCCATCGGCTTGCGGGCGCGAGTACTGATACCCCTGACGAATCTGGAACAGGGTGGCGCTGAGGCTCATGCGGCGCCAGTCGTACTTGATACCGGCCTCGATCTGGCGCGACACCGTGGGCGCGAGAATTTCAAAGGCATTGCTGGCGAACCATGGCGCTTCACCCCCCAGCGACAAGCCTTTGCTGTAACGGGTGTACAACGAAACATTCTGCACCGGTTTATAGATGAGTGCGGCTTGGGGCAGGAACTCATAGCGTTGGGTATGGCGGGTGGTATCGCCCTGGGCATCGAACGTGCGTTCATCCAGGCGCACTTCACGCCCGCCCAGAACGGTCTGCCAGTGTTCGTTAAAGGTGATCCGGTCATTGAAAAACAGCCCGTACTGACGGCTGTCGAGGCGACGATAACTGTCAGTGACCGGGCCGTCGTAACGCGCAAAGTCTTCGGGCTCACGGTTGATATTGCCGCTGCCGATCATCTCGTTGATCAGCTCTCGCTGGTCCACTACGCGCCGGAATGCGCTGGTGCCAACGGTTAATTCATGGCCAATGCCGCCGGTGTCGAATTGCCCGCTTAGAGCGGCCTGAACCTCATCATTACGACGGGTGTCATCCGGGCTGCGGAAGTCATAGATGTCGTAGTTGCCTTCCGGGCTGAAGTAATTGGGTACGGCCGCATTGGCGCAACTGTCCGAGCCATAACACCCCCAGGCAAACGAGCTGTAGTCGTCGATCACAACCTTGCTGCGCGAGGCGCTGAGGCTGCCTTTCCAGTTTTCGCTGAAACGGTACTCAAAATTACCGTTGAGGTTGAGCGAATCAATGGTCACCGGTTTGGAGCCACTCTGGTGAGCCAGCAACTTTTTCGGTGAGGCGTGGTGGGGCAGTTCAGTGCCACCGAGCAGTTGATAGCCCGGCACTGAGCGCTGTTCCTTGTTCTGGTATTCGACATCCAGTTGTAACAGCGCATTGGGGCTGATGTTCCAGTCGAACGCCAGCGACACGAAATCGCGCTGGCCATTGGCGTGTTCGACGTAGGAATGAATGTCTTCATGGGCGACGTTGGCGCGCAGCCCGAATTGCTGTTCGCTGCCAAACCAGCCACCGACATCGGCAGCCATGTAGCCACTGCCGCGATCATCGGTCGAGACCGTCACAGAGCGCACATCGGCGGCCCGTTTGGTGACGTAATTGACCACGCCGCCCGGCTCGGAGACACCGCTTTGCAGGCCGGACAGGCCCTTGAGCAGTTCAACCTGCTGTTTGTTTTCCAGGCCTGTGTTCTGTTCGCCGGTGATGGTACGGCCATTGATCTTGTAGCTGCTGGCCGAATTCAGCGAAAACCCGCGCACCACAAAATTTTCGTAGTAGCCGATGGGCGCGTAGCTTTCGCCCACCGAGGCGTCATTTTTCAACACATCGCTGAGCAAGCGGGCCTGTTGGTCCTTAATCAGGGTGTCATTGAACACCGAAATCGCTGCGGGCGTGTCAATCAAAGGCGCGGGCTCGAAGCCGCCGACCCAAGCGGTGTCAGCCTGATAATCGCGCTTGTCGCTGCCCGTCACGGAAATCGCCGGCAGTTCGGTTTCAGCCGCATCGGCCATCGACACGGCGCTGCCGAGCAACAAGCCGAGGGTCAGTGCATTGAGTGCGAACCGGGGTGCGGACTCTCCCTCGTTGACAGTCCGGTAAAGCATGTTCATGCAAAGCTCCTAAACAATGGCTGACCCGTGATAGACGTAAATCCCCGGGGCTTTTTTATGCGCGCCATCATACAGGTGGCTATTAACCTTGGGTTAATCGTGCAATGTGACGCTCCAGAACTTTTGAGGAGCGGCCTATGTCATTTATTAAGCGATCGTATGCAGGCCTGTTGGTTGCGTGTGCCTTGCCGTTACTGGCAGTTGCTGCGCCCGAGCCGTCCACCCCCAGTTATGGCGAACAGCTGCAAGGCTTTGAATACCCATATCCATTGCATCATTACAATTTCCAGTCCCAGGGCCAGTCGTTACAGATGGGCTACATGGACGTAGCGCCCACCGGCGCAGCCAATGGCCATACGGCGGTGTTGCTGCATGGCAAGAACTTCTGCGCAGCGACTTGGGGTGACAGCATCAAAGCCTTGAGCGCAGCGGGCTATCGAGTCGTGGTGCCGGATCAGATCGGCTTTTGTACTTCAAGTAAACCGGCGAATTACCAGTACAGCTTTCAGCAGTTGTCGGCCAACACCCACGCTTTATTGGCCAGTCTTGGTATCGACAAGGCCAGTGTCATCGGCCATTCCACAGGTGGCATGCTGGCCACACGCTATGCACTGATGTACGCGCCGCAGACCGAGAAACTGGTGCTGGTCAATCCCATCGGCCTGGAAGACTGGAAAGCCCTGGGCGTGCCATGGCGCAGCGTCGACCAATGGTACGAACGCGAGTTGAAACTGGACGCGGCAGGCGTGCGCAACTATGAACAAAGCACCTATTACGCCGGGCACTGGAAGCCTGAGTACGACCGCTGGGTCGACATGCTCGCAGGGCTCAACAAAGGCCCGGGGCACAAGCGAGTGGCGTGGAACTCGGCGTTGATCTACGACATGATCTTCACCCAACCAGTGTTCTACGAGCTGCCAAACCTGAAGGTGCCAACGCTGTTGCTGATAGGCGACGCAGACACCACAGCCATCGGCAGCGACATCGCGCCGCCGGAAGTCAAAGCCAGGATCGGTCATTACAACGTGCTGGGCAAACAGGCCGCTGCACTCATACCAGGTGCCAAACTGGTTGAGTTTCCGGGCATGGGCCATGCGCCGCAAATGGAAGATCCGGCAGGGTTTAACCGGGTATTGATCGAGCAATTGAAGCCGAGTGACTGACACCTGTGGGAGCGGGCTTGCCCGCGATTGAATGGATGCAGTGTTCACTGTCCGATCGATCCGTTTGCATCGCGGGCAAGCCCGGCTCCCACAAGACCGCGCAAGGCGCTCACTTTAGGTAATCAACGCCTCAGGCGCATGCGATCTCGCGTGTCGGCCCCCTCGACGCTGCATAGACAAACCTTGATCTAGAGCCTCCAAGTGCGTTATAGCTAAAAAGGCATTCAATCGTATTACAGGAAATGACAAGCCCATATGGATGGAATCACACGTATCAATCGCCAGTTCGGCTCACAGCCCGCATCCCTGATTGCGAGCTGTGGGCCTCACGTCAAACGCCGCGTCAGCGCATCCACAGGGTTTATTTCTCGTCTCTTTGCAAACGTTGCTTTACCCCAGTTGATCCCGTGCTTCTCGGGTAACTGCGCCAATTGGCGCCACTGTTACATCCCTCCGCCTGATTGATTCCGATAACTCGCCCAACCGGCGCGTCCACTGTGCGTGTTCAACAGTGCGTTCTGCTGCCCGGCTTTTTTATCTGAACCTCGCGGTACAAGGAGTAACACCCATGATCTATTTCCAGGGCAAGAGAATTTTTAGTGCCATCTTCGACATGGATGGCACCATGTTTGACACCGAACGCCTGCGTTTTAAAACCCTGAAACAAGCGGCCATCGAAATTTTTGGCACACCCCTGAGCGAAGAAACCCTCATCGGCTCACTGGGTTTGAGTGCCAAGAAGGCCGAGGCATTGGCCAAGGCGAATCATGGCGAAGACTTCCCCTACGCCGAAGTCCGAAAGCGCGCTGACGAGCTGGAGTTGGCCTACGTGCGTGACCATGGCGTGCCGATCAAGGATGGCTTGCTCGAAGTGCTGGAGCGCTTGCGCAAGTACGGCTTGACCATGGCCGTGGCCACGTCCAGTCGGCGCGCGATTGCCGAGGAGTACCTGATCAATGCCAATGTCTTGAAGTATTTTGATGTCACTGTGTGCGGAGATGAAGTGACTCAAGGCAAGCCGCATCCAGAGATTTTCCTGGCGGCGGCCAGCGCACTTAATTGCCTGCCACAGCACTGCCTGATGCTTGAGGACTCTGAGAACGGTTTGCTATCGGCGATTCGTGCCGATGGTCAGCCGATTCTGATCGAAGACATCAAATCCCCGGCGCCTGAGGTCAAGGCGGGAGCCTTGAAGGCTTATCAAAGCATGCATGGGTTTCTGGGTGATTTGAACGACTGCATGCCCGACCTTGGCACGCCTGAGCTGACCGAGAGTTTCCCGCAGGCCCTGAACCAGTTCAGTGTCGGCATTCATGGGTTTGGTGCCATGGGCGGCGGTTACCTGACGCAGATTTTCTCGCACTGGGATGGCTACACCCGGCCGTGTGAAATCATTGCGGCGACCCGCTCGCGGATGTTGCGTGAAACCATTCAGGCGTTCGGCCGATTCAGCGTGCGCTATGGCGCCACCTCATTCGACCAGACCATCGAAAACCTCAGAATGATCGACATGGACGACGCCGACGCGGTGATTCGCATGTACGACACGGCTGAAATCGTCGGCCTGAGCCTTCCGGAACCGGCCATACGCAATCAGGCACCGGTGATTGCCAAAGGCCTGATTCGCCGCTTCGAGCGTCGTGGGCGCGAACTGACCATCCTGATTGTGCTGAATAAAGTCGGCGGGGCGGATTTTGTTCGACGTCACGTACAAGCGCAGTTGGAGCTGCTGGCGTCGCCGCAGATCGCACAGAAAATTCTCGATAACACCCACTTTGCCGAAACGGTGGTGAGCCGCATCGTCTCCAAAATCTCCAACGAGGCGCTGGTGCGGCAGTTGCGGATCAAGTCGAATATTTTTCAGAACAGCTTGAGTGAGCAACCCGCCGTCCGCAAAACCTCGCCCAAGGTACCTGTGCCAGAGTACGAGCGTCTAATCGCTCGATTTCGACCTTTCGCCCAGTCGAGCAACGCCCTCAGCCAATTGCACTTGATTTTGTTCAACAGCGAGTCGGACATGCCGTTGTATGCAGAGCGTTGCAGCAACCTGCTGGAGCGCCTGCGCCAAGTTAAAACCGTAGACGACATCACACAGACGCAGGTCATCAAGAACCTGCTGTGGAACGGCCCGCACGCGATCATTGCCTGGTACGCCAGCCTGTTGGGTTATTCATGGTTGGGGCAGGGCATGGGTGACCCTCGGGTCAGTGCCTTGGCGGAACGACTGATTCGCCAGGAAGTCGGTCCGGCGCTGGTGGCTGAGAACCCGCAACTGGCCGACGCCGTGGCTGACTTCTCGAAAACCTTTCTGGAGCGTTGCAACACCTCATTCAAGGACCCGTGTGCGCGTGTGGGGCGTGATCCGCTGCGCAAACTGCAACGTAATGAACGGATATTTCGCAGCATCGATATGGCCAAAAAACACGGAATTGACAGCAGCGCCCTGGAGTTTGGCAGTGCTCTGGCCCTGCATTACGCACTGAAGTGCACAGACAAAAAAGACCAGGAAAGCCAATTGATCCGCACGGTGTATGAGGAAGCGGGCAGCATAGAAGCGGTGTTGACCTACACCGGAAACTACAACGGACGGCCGTATCCGGGGTTGGACCCGGTCAAGGATGCGGCCCTGGTTGCGGCGATCAGCGAGCAGTTTCAGCGCCTGCATGAGCTTGGTCCGCAAAGCCCCGAGCTGGCAATTGCCTGAGTAATGGCCGTCAGGGAGTGCCACCTTTAAGTAATCAGTGACGGTCGGGCAAGTCGAGCAGACGGGTTGTGGCCTTTTGAGTTACAAATTATGATTGGTAACAATTATCATTTGTTAAATATTCTCATGCCTCGATCTAGCGAACCTGTTGCTGACCCGTGCAACGTCGGCGGCCTCTACACGACCCACCATGGGTGGATACGCAGTTGGTTGGCCCGCAAACTGGGCAATACCAGCGATGCCGCCGATTTGGCTCACGATGTGTTCGTGCGCCTTCTGATTCAGCCGCGGGCTTTTACCAGCGAGGGGCATGCGCGGGCTTACTTGAGTGCGATGTCACGTCATGTGTTTGTCGACTTCTGGCGGCGCAAGCAGGTTGAACGCGCCTGGGTTGAGGTACTGGGCAGTCGCGATGAACACTGTTTGCCGTCCGAAGAGCACCGTGCGCTGGTGCTTGAGGCACTGCAACAGTTGCAGGCCATGCTGGATCGTTTGCCAGGCAAGGTCGCACAAGCGTTTTGCCTGGCTCAGCTCGAAGGGCTGAACTATCGACAGATCGGTGTACGTCTGGGCGTGAGTGAACGCACGGTGACCAAATACATGGCGCAGGCCATGTTGCAGTGCGCACTGCTCGAAGCTGAACTCGACGGTGCGCTGCGGTGAAGCGCCAGGATACCCCGCTGGACTACGCCACGCTGCAACAGGCAGCCGACTGGTTCGCCCGATTGACTGGCGAGCCCCATGCGGGTGACCTGCACGAAGCCTGGCGCCAGTGGCATGCCTTGAGCGAACAAAATCGATTGGCCTGGTGCTATGTCGAGCGCGTCAGCCAGCGCTTCGCGCCCTTGCAAGAAGACGTTGCGGGCGCTGCCAAAACGCTGGAAAACCTTCGTCATACCCAACGTTCCCGGCGTCAGGTATTGCGCAACCTGTCGGTAGTGATGGGCGGCGCGATGCTTGGCTGGGCCAGTTGGCGTCAACGCTGGCTCCCGGATTCATTGACTGCCTGGACGACCGACTACCACACCACGACCCAGGTGCTTGGCGAGCAACGCTTGGCCGATGGCACCCGGTTATGGCTGAACAGTGGCACTGCATTGGATGTTGATTTCAGCCCGCAACAGCGCACATTGCGGCTCTATAGCGGCGAAATACTGATCAACACCGGCAGCGACTCCCGACCTTTTTTCGTTCAAACCGAACAAGGCTTGTTACGCCCATTGGGCACGCGATTCAGCGTGCGAGAGGGTGAGGGCATTACCCGGCTCAACGTGTTTGAAGGCAGTGTTCAAGTGACCTCGACTGCAAGTGCCCAGACTCGCGTGGTACCTGCCGGGCAGGGGGTTGCGTTCGATCGTCAGCAGGTGTTCGCCACTCAGCCAGCGCAATCCGGTCGCGAGGCGTGGGCGCAGGGTTTGTTGTTGGCCAACGATACCCGTCTTGGCGACTTCATCCGTGAACTGTCGACCTATCGCCATGGGCATCTGGGGATTGACCCGAGGGTGGCTGGTTTGCGAGTGATGGGCACTTACCCGTTACGTGATACCGATCAAGTGCTCGCCATGCTGGAGCAGGCGTTGCCGATCCGCGTCGAACGGCATTTCCCGTGGTGGGTAACCGTGGTCCCGAGAAGCGCGTGAAAATTTTTTGGCTGAAAGCTTCCGGTTTTTAATTCTCATTCGAATTAACAGGTGACTACGGCTTTATGCCTCCTCTCGACCGGGACTCATCAATGTCACTACGCATGCCTGTTTCACCACACTCTGCGCGCCACGACCGCGCACGCCCCTTGGCGCTAGCCATCGCTTTGGCCATTGGCTCGCCTTTGTCCATGATCATGGCATCGGCAGCACTGGCCGCCGAACAGGTGCAAAGCCGCCACTATGACTTGAGTGCGGGGCCTCTGGCCAACCAGCTCAATCAACTGGCGGCTGAGGCGGGTGTGTACCTGGCCGGTGATGCGGCCTTGACCGCCGGTAAATCGAGCCCGGCGCTGCACGGCACCTACACGGTGGAGCAGGCATTGCAGGTGTTATTGGCCAATAGCGGTCTCATCGCCGTGCCGACCGCAGAAGGGCGCTACCAGTTAATCGCGCAGCCGCAGGCTTCTGCTGGCGGGGCGCTGGAACTGGGAAGCACGATGATTTCCGGCAAAGCGTCGGGCTCAACCACCGAAGGCACCGGTTCTTACAGCACCTATTCGTCCAGCAGCTCGACGCGCTTGAACCTCGCACTCAAAGACACGCCGCAGTCGATTACCGTGATGACCAGCCAGCGCATCAAGGATCAGAAGCTGGCCAACCTCACGGATGTGATGGAAGCCACGCCTGGGATTGCCGTTTCACGGGTGGGCGTTGGCGCCGAAAACGACACCTATTGGTCGCGTGGTTTCATGATCAACAACTTTGAAGTCGACGGCGTGCCGACTTCGGCGCGGTTGGCGAACTTCTCGCAGAGCACCGCCATGTATGACCGGGTCGAGATCGTGCGCGGCGCCACGGGTTTGATCAGTGGTTCGGGGACGCCCTCGGCAACCGTCAACATGATTCGCAAGCGCCCGACCTCCGATCTGCAGGCCAGTGTCACCGCCGAAGCCGGGAACTGGGATCGCTACGGCCTGGGCCTCGACGTGTCAGGCCCGATGACCGAAACGGGCAATGTACGCGGGCGTCTGGTGCTCGATTACAAGAATCAGAACTCGTGGGTTGATCGTTACAAGCAAGACAACCAATTGGTCTATGGCATCACCGAGTTTGACCTGAGCGAATCGACACTGCTGACCGCAGGCTTTAGCTACCTCAAGACTCAGGCGGATTCACCCTTGCGCACCGGGTTCCAGGTGTTTTTCGCTGATGGTGAGAAAACCCATTTCAAGCGCTCGGCCAACAGTGCGCCGGACTGGTCTTACTACGACGTCGCCAAAACCAACCTGTTTGCCTCGCTGGAGCATCGTTTCGACAGCGGCTGGAGCGCCAAGGTTGAAGTCGGGCATACCGAATACCAGTTCGATGAACTGATCAACTACATGAACGGTGAAATTGATGCCGCCACCGGCTCCGGCGCCTACATGTTCCCCAATCGCTGGTCGGGCACCCCGCGTGAAAATACCCTGGACGCCTACGTCACCGGGCCTTTTACCCTGTTGGGCCGCGAGCATGAACTGATTACCGGCGTGACTCTGTCGCGCTACCGCGAGAGCGTGCCCGAGCATGGCGGCTGGTATGGGCCGTGGACCGGATATGACGGCACTATCGATAACATCTTCATCTGGAACGGTAAGGGGCCGCAGCCCGATACCACGGCGCAGGGCAAGAACTTGATCGTTGAAAATCAATACGCGGCCTATGCCACCACGCGGCTGAACGTGACGGATGACCTGAAAGTGATTCTTGGCACGCGGGTCACAGACTGGAAGCGCAACAGCGAAAGCCGTTCATACGCTGGCGCTGGCAGCCAGAGTGATGAAACCCGCAACGGCGTGTTTCTGCCGTATGCCGGTGTGGTGTACGACCTGAACGAGACGTGGGCGCTGTACGCCAGCTACACCAAAATCTTCAACCCGCAGGCCTATGGCGTTAAAGATAAAAACGGCAAACCACTGGACCCGCAGGAAGGCACGGGCTACGAGACCGGGCTCAAGGGCACGTTTCTCGACGACCGCCTGAACGCAAGCCTGGCGCTGTTTCGCATCGAGCAAGACAACCTGGCGGTGTATGCCGGTGAGTTCGACACCTATACGGCAGAGCAGGGCACCACCACTCAGGGCCTGGAGATCGAACTGAACGGCGAACTCAATGAGAACTGGCAAGCCTCGGCGGGTTACGCCTACAGCGTCAGCACCGATCAGGACGATCAGCGCATCGTGACCAACATCCCTCGTCACAGCCTCAAGACCTTCACCTCCTATCGCTTGCCGGGTGCCTGGGACAAAGTCACGGTCGGTGCGGGTGCGAATTGGCAAAGCAAAATTGGTCAGGACTTGCATGCTTTCGAGCAAGGCAGTTATGCGCTGGTCAACCTGATGGGCCGTTATCAGGTCAATGATCACGTGAGCGTTGCCCTGAACGTGAACAACCTGTTCGACCGGACTTACTACAGCTACGCCGACAACTGGAGCGTCTATGGAGCGCCACGTAACCTGATGACCAGCTTGCGCTACGACTTCTGACGATGTGCCTAATCCTGTAGTCGCTTCGCTCCTCAGCGACTACAGGTGCGTGCGTAAGGTCAGCACGGCGTCCAGCCCGCCTTGCGTGCGGTTGTGCAGCACCAACGTCCCGCCATGCGCGGCCGCCACGGTCTGGGCGATGCTCAGGCCCAGGCCGTAACCTCCGCTGGCGTTATTTCGCGAGGCTTCCAGCCGGTAAAAGGGCTCCAGCACGTGCGTCAGTTGCTCGGGCGCAATGCCGGGGCCACTGTCGCGGACTGTAATCGTCAGGTGCTCGGGCTGTTCATCAATGATCACCTGCACATCACGGGCATAACGTACGGCGTTTTCCAGCAGGTTTTGCACGCAGCGCTTGAGGCTACGGGCATAGCCCGACACTGGGCGTGTCGCGCGACCCACCAGGGTGACGTGTTCACCGATGTCTTCCAGGTCAGCTTGCAGGCTTTGCAGCAGGGCGTTGATGTCGATGTTTTGTCGGATTTCGTTTATTTCACCACTGCTGACGAATTCCAGCGTGGTCGACACCAGCCCTTCCATGTCGGTCAGGTCTTTGCGAAAGCGCTGCTTTTGTTGCTCGTCATCAAGCATTTCAGTGCGCAGCCGCAAGCGGGTGATGGGCGAGCGCAGATCATGCGATACCGCCGCCAGAAATCGCGTGCGCTCAGCCAGACTGTCCAGCAGGCGTTGCTGCATCAGGTTGAACGCCTCGGCAGCGCGCCGCACTTCAACCGGCCCTTTGACGTGCAGAGGTTTACGCCGAATATCGTTACCCAGCGCTTGTGCCGCCTGCGCCAGTTCATTCAAGGGGCGGATGGCCAGGCGCACCGCGAGCAAGGCGATGATTGCCAGCACAATGATGCGCACCAGATAGATACGCCAAAAGTAGTCGAGCATCACGTCGGCGGGCGACAAACTGGTCCAGCCCTGATCTTCACGGGCTTGAACATGCAGCCAGCGACCATCTGCAAGGCGTAACTCCAGGGTGAACTGACCCACCACCGGGCTGGACCCGAACAAGGTGTCGACCCCGGCTTTTTGCCCTTGCTCATCGAGCAGGGTCAGGTTGAGCAATCTCAGTGGTGTCTGGGTGCCGGTCTTTTCATTGATCAGGTTTTTCAACAGGTTTTCAGTTGCCAGATCCTCGGGCGTCAACCTGGGTTCTGCGCTGGCGGGTGTGCTGTGTAGCTGCAATTGGAAAACGGGGGTGCTTAAGCTGTTCAGCACTAGATCGGTGTTGTGCGGGTCGGTCTTTGACACGCGCACAATATCGGCCAAACGGCTGGCAATCAGCCGGGTCGGGATCTCCAGTACCTGGCTGTGACGCACGTCATACCAGATGCTGCTGGTTGCCACCTGCGCAGCCAGCATTCCGGCCACCAGAATGATCACCAGCCGCCCATACAGGGTGCGGGGTATCAGCCTCATGCTTCGTTTGTCACGTTGATTGAGGTGAGCATGTAGCCTTCGTTGCGCACGGTTTTGATCAGCTCAGGTGTCAATTGCTGGCGCAAACGGCTCACGCACACGTCAATCGAACGGTCAAAAGGCGTGCTGTCTTTGTCGAACACATGATTGAGCAAAAAGTCTCGGCTCAGTGGGCGGTTGGGGTGCTGTAACAGCAAGCGCAGTACGCGATAGTCCGAGTTGCCCAAGCTGATCACCACGCCGTCCGCCGACAACACCTGCCGGGCGCGGGTGTCGAGGCGCCAACCGTCGAAGTTCACAAAAGGCGCTTCATCCACGCGGGCACGCTCTGGAAAACTCTGCGCCCGGCGCAACACCACTTTGATCCGCACCAGCAATTCACGTGGGTCAAAGGGTTTGGGCAGGTAATCGTCCGCACCGATTTCCAGCCCGACGATGCGATCAATCAGGCTGCCGCGGGCCGTGAGCATGATCACTGGGGTATTGGAGGTCACCCGTAGCGTGCGGCACAGGCTCAGGCCGTCTTCGCCGGGCAGCATCAGATCGAGGACGATGAGGTCGATGACGTTCATTTCCAGACGCCGGTGCATTTCCTTGCCGTCGCAGGCCGTCGAGGTCTGATAGCCCGCGTCGCGCAGGTATTCAGCCAGCAGTTGGCGGATGTCGGGGTCGTCATCGACGATTAACACATGATCTTGCTTGGACATGGGGGTTCGAATAGGCCTCAGGATTTGCAGCAATAGCGGATTTCACAGGGTGGAGACAGACAAAATGTAATGAAATGTTGTGGGTGATGTTTTTCGTGCATCAGCAATACAAAGTCCGGCGATCCGTTGCTATGACGCTCTTTAGAATGGCGAATCTAAATGCGATTCATTGTAATTAAGGAAAGTCCGATGCCATCGTCACCCGAGGCGGCTGTAGTTCGCAATACCCCTTATGCATTGAGCAGTACGCTGGCGCCCGTGGTCGGCATGATGGCGCTCGGGGTTTTCAGCCCGGGTGCCCATGCGGCAGAGCAACCGGCAGCGGGTCAAGGCACGACGCTGACCCTGCCGGAATCGAATGTTCAGGGCACCTACATCTCGCCGTTCAAGGTTGACGAGGTGTCATCGCGCAAAGTCATGACGCCGCTGCTGGATGCGCCGCAAAGCATCACCATCGTGCCCCAGCAAGTGCTTAAAGAGCAGAACGCGCAGAGCTTGCAGGACATTCTGCGCAACGTGCCGGGCATCACCTTTATGTCCGGGGAGGGCAATCTGGGCTGGGGCGACCTGTTTTCGATCCGTGGTTTCTCGTCCGAGCAAAGCCTGACTGTCGATGGTGTGCGCGATGCGGGCATGTCAAGCCGCAACGATACCTTCAACTTGCAGCAAGCCGAGGTGTTCAAGGGTACGGGCGCCATTGAATCGGGTATTTCGGCGGTCGGTGGCAGCGTCAACCTGGTGACCAAGGAAGCCCATCTGGGGGACGCCAATCGGGTCTCCGCCGGCGTCGGCACTGACGGCTATCGTCGCCTGACCGCAGATATCAACCATGAGCTGAACGACACCAGCGCCGTGCGCATTAACCTGATGAAGCATGACAATCAGGTGGCCGACCGCGATGAGGTGGACTACGACCGCTGGGGCATTGCCACCTCGCTGGCTCTGGGGTTGTCGACGCCAACCCGCGCCTACCTCGATTTTTACTACCAGAAAGACAACAACACCCCGGACGGCGGCCTGCCGATTTTGCGCGGCACCGATGGCAAACGCATGCCTGGGGTCAAGCGCAGCAATTGGTATGGCGACTCCAGCCTGTACACCCAACAGACTGAAACCACCTCGCTGACTGGGCGTCTGGAGCATGATTTCGACAATGGCGCACTGCTGACCAACCAGCTGCGCTGGCAGCGCACTGACAACTTTTCAGTGCTCTCTCCGGCACGTTTCACGGCTGCCAACGCTGACGGCTCAAAAACCTGCACCGGCACCCGCTGTGCCACCTTGGGGTATGTCGGCGTCGGCCCCTTGTCGACGGTCAACGGGGTCAAGGTCTATACCGACTACACCAACAACGGCAGCACGGCGAATGGCATTTTGCGCGGCTCTGATTTCGGCCTCTCCAAGCGTTACACCATTCTCGACAACCAGACCGACCTGACGTTTGCCTTCGACACCGGGTCCATCAGCCACAAAGCCGTCGCCGGACTGGATGTGTACCACGAGACCTACGGCGGTCTGGACCGCAACGCTAAAGTCCCGGCATCCGACATGACGTTCGATATGAACGACCCGCAGCACCATTTTGATACGGTCTACACCACCAAGGGCGTCGGTGAGCCGCGCTCCATCGTCGACAACGCAGGGTTGTTTTTTGGCGACACCCTGACCCTCAATCAGTGGTGGCAAGTGATGGGCTCGCTGCGTTATGACCACTGGACCGCCGAGTCCACGCAGCGTGGGCAGGCCGACACCAAAGACTCTTCCGGGGCCTGGAGCGGGCGTGCCGGTGTGGTGTTCAAGCCGCAGCCCAATGGCACGATCTACGCCTCATACAGTGAATCGACCCAGCCTTCGGCCCTCGGCGTCACGACCAATAACCAGATCTACGGCGCGGCCAGCACCAGCAATTACACCCCGGCCAAGTCCAAAACCTACGAAGTTGGCACCAAGTGGGACCTGCTGGATAAAGGCATCAGCGTGACAGCGGCGATCTTCCGCACCGAACTGGACAACTCGTGGGAATACGCCGAAGGCGATACTTCCCCGGTTCGAGCACTGCCCGCCAAACGTGTCGACGGTGTCGAGTTGGGCCTGCAAGGCACAATCACTGATCGCTGGACCGCCTACAGCGGTTTCTCGGCCCTCAAAAGCGATCAAACCAAGGGCATCAACAAAGGCGAGGAGGCGAAGAACGTCCCGGATTTGACCGCCAACCTGTGGACCACCTACGCCATGACCGATGACCTGAGCCTGAGTTACGGCGCCAACTATGTCGGGCGCAGGCGTTACACCGACAACAAATACGTGGGTGGCCTGAATAACAACAGCAGCTATGCCGACGGCCCGTCGGGCGTGTACGCGATCTACGCCCGTGACAAAGAAAAAGCGCCGGGTTATTGGGTGCATTACGTTGCGGCGCAGTACAAGGTCAACCGCCAGACCACGGTCAACCTCAACGTCGACAACCTGTTCAACACCTTCTACTTCAGCCGTATCGGCGCTTCGCTGGATGGCTTCCAGTTATATGGCGTACCGGGGGCAGGGCGCACGCTGACCGCCAGCATCGATTATGACTTTTAAGCCCGATCGGGACGGGAGCGCGGCATGCTGATCGAGATTGGCGATCTGTTTCGCCCCGAAGAAGTCAGTGACATGCGCACGCGGCTGCTGGAGCAGCCGTGGGTCGATGGCAAAGTCACGGCCGGGCAGCGCTCGGCCCGTGACAAGTGCAATCGGCAACTGGCCGAAGACTCGGCGTTGGGCATCCTGCTCGGCCAGCGCATCCTCGCGCGGCTCTCTGATAACGCCCTGTTCATGTCGGCGGCGCTGCCCAAGCGTATCTACCCGCCGTTGTTCAATCGTTACAGCGGCGGCGAAGCGTTCGGGTTTCACATCGACAACGCCATTCGCGGCATCAAAGGCATCCGCGAGCGGGTGCGTACCGACCTGTCCGCCACGTTGTTCCTGACCGACCCCGAGACCTATGACGGCGGCGAACTGGTTATCCGCGACACTTTTGGCGAACGCAGCGTCAAGTTGCCGGCCGGGCATCTGGTGCTGTACCCCGGCACCAGCGTGCACAAGGTCAACCCGGTGACACGCGGCGAGCGAGTAGCGGCCTTTTTCTGGATCGAAAGCCTGGTTCGTGAAGACAGCCAGCGCAGCCTGTTACTGGACATGGACGTGGCCATTCAGCGTTTGACCGCGCAACAGGCCGATGACGAATCGCTGCTGCAATTGAGCGGCGTGTACCACAACCTCTTGCGCCGCTGGAGCGACGTGTGAGCCCTTTATTCAATGGGAGATTCCCTGTGTTCAAATCGTATTCGCGCGCCTGCGCAATGATGCTGGTTCTGCTCGCCGGTGGGCTCGGCGCTGTATCGTCGGTCTGGGCCAAAGACGTTACCGATGTGCTGGGGCGCGTGGTCGATGTGCCGGAGCACGTGCAGCGGGTGGTGCTGGGTGAAGGGCGATTGATTTCCACGCTGGCCATCCTCGACCGCGACCAGCCGTTTAAACGCATCGTGGGCTGGCAGAACGACCTGCGCAAACTCGACCCCAATACCTATGCCGCCTACGTGGCGAAATTTCCCGAGGTCAAGGATATTCCGCTGATTGGCCAAGCGTCCGAGCAGAGCGTCAGTGCCGAGCAGATCTTGGCCCTCAAGCCGGATTTGGCGGTGTTCAGTATTTCCGGGCACGGCCCGACCGAGCACAGCCCGGTGGCCGATATTTTGGAAAAAGCCGGTATTGCGGTGCTGTTTGTCGATTTCCGGGTCAACCCGGTGCAGGGCACCCATGACAGCATGACCGCGCTGGGCAAAGCGTTGGGGCGCGAAGCCCAAGCCAAAGCCTTTCTGGATTTTTACCAGCAGCACCTCAACACCCTCAGCGACACGCTGGGCGTGATCGACGACAGCAAACGCCCTAGCGTGTTTCTTGAATTGCTGGCCGGGGTGTGGGCTAACCCTGGGCACACCACGGGCAAGGGTGGCATGGGCGAGCTGATCAACCTGGTCGGCGGGCGCAATATTGCGGCGGGCGTCGTCCCCGGTGCGTTGGGTGACATCAGTGTTGAATACGCGCTCAAGGCCGACCCTGATGTGTACATCCTCACGGGCAATCAAAAGCCCGGCGTGATGATGGGCGCCGGGGTAGACCGTGCGACTGCGCAGGCTTCGTTGAAACAGGTACTGACCCGTCCGGAATTCGCCGATTTGCGGGCGATTCGCGAGGGCAATGTGCACGGCCTGTGGCATGATTTTTACAATTCGCCGTACAACATCCTGGCGATTGAGGCCCTGGCCAAGTGGATTCATCCCGAGAAATTTGCCGCCCTTGACCCGCAGCACACCCTGGATGAAATCAACCAGCAGTTCCTCGGCACGCCGCTGGCGGGCCAATACTGGATCAGTGAACAGAAATGACGGCGTCCCTGAACCCCGCCGTGGTGGCTGCCAGCCATGGTTATCGGCGCCTGCTGGCGCGGCGCGTGGCACTGCTGATCGGGATCGGCCTTGCGCTGATCGGAGCGGTGTTGCTTGACCTGTCCACCGGGGCTTCGGGGATGAGTCTCGGCGCCTTGATCGACGGCCTGCTGCACCCGCAAACCCTGGCGGTGACTGACCGGGTGATCATCTGGAATGTGCGCCTGCCGTATGCGCTGATGGCGGTACTGGTGGGCGCGGCGCTGTCGCTGGCCGGTGCCGAAATGCAGGCCATCCTCAATAACCCGCTGGCCAGCCCGTTCACGCTCGGCGTGTCGTCGGCGGCGGCGCTGGGCGCCTCATTGGTCATCGTGTTCCCGGTGAGCAGCGCCTTGTTGAGCCGCGATTCGATGGTGGCGTT
The DNA here is from genome assembly GCF_034347405.1 of Pseudomonas sp. CCC3.1. Lineage (NCBI taxonomy): Bacteria > Pseudomonadati > Pseudomonadota > Gammaproteobacteria > Pseudomonadales > Pseudomonadaceae > Pseudomonas > Pseudomonas sp. CCC3.1. Next base: position 2,957,342 of record NZ_CP133778.1, on the reverse strand, counting down.
GTCGGCCTTCGTGTTTGCCTGCGGTTCGATGTTCCTGCTGCATGGCATGTCGCGCTTAAGAGGCGCCGGAGTCGAAACCCTGGTGCTGTTCGGCATTGCGCTGGTGTTCAGTTGCAACGCGCTGGTGGCGCTGTTGCAACTGCTGGCCACCGAAGATGTGCTGCAACAATTGGTGTTCTGGAGCCTGGGCAGTGTGGCGCGGGCCAACTGGGACAAACTGAGCATTCTGGCCGCAGTGATCGCGCTGACGGTGCCGTTTTCGTTGCAGGCCAGCTCGCGCATGACCCTGTTGCGGATGGGCGAAGACCGCGCACACAGCTTTGGTGTTGACGTGCGGCGGCTGCGTTTTTTCTCGTTGCTGCGCATCAGCCTGTTGTCGGCCACCGCTGTAGCGTTCGTCGGCACCATCGGCTTTATCGGCCTGGTAGGCCCGCACATCGCGCGCATCCTAATCGGCGAAGACCAGCGCTTTCTGTTCCCGGCCAGCGCCTTGGTGGGCGCGTTGTTGCTGTCACTGTCCTCAGTGGTCAGCAAAATCATCATGCCGGGCGTCATCGTGCCGGTCGGTATCGTCACCGCGCTGGTCGGCGTGCCGATTTTTGTGGCGCTGGTGTTCAAGCGAGGTCGGCAGCTATGAGTGCCCAAGGATTAGTGGTCAGCCACGCCCAAGTGACCTACGGCCGTCGGGTGGTGATTCGCGATGCTTCGCTGCCCGAGTTGCAGCCCGGCACCCTCACGGCGTTGATCGGACCCAACGGCGCAGGCAAATCGACCTTGCTGCGCGGGCTGGCGGGCCTTGAAACCATCAAGGGCTCGGTCAGCTTGCAAGGTCGGCAACTGGGGGCGATGTCAGTTGCGGAGCGCGCCCGGTTGATCACCTACATGCCCCAGGACCTGCCGCCGGGGTTGGGGCTGAGCGTCATTGAAAGTGTGATGGCGGCCTTGCGCGTAGGGGGTGGCGGTGGCGATTACCTCGAACAGGGCTTTGGCGCCCTGCAACACATCGGCATCGCCCACCTGGCAGATCACATGCTCAATGCGTTGTCCGGTGGTCAGCGGCAATTGGTCAGCCTGGCGCAACTGATTGCCCGCCGTCCCAGCGTCATGCTGCTGGATGAACCCACCAGCGCACTGGACCTGAGCTACCAGTTGCGGGTCATGGAATGCGTGCGCGACAAGGTTCGTCAACACCAACTGATCGCCGTCATCGTCATGCACGACATCAGCTTGGCGGCGCGTTACGCCGACAACATCGCCGTGTTGCGCGAAGGCCAGGTTATGGACTTTGGTGCCGCCCACGACGTGCTGACCCCGCAACTGTTTGCCGACGTGTACGGCGTTCAGGTCCGGGTCGAGCGCTGCTCGCAACAGACCTTGCAGATACTGGTGGATTGCCCGCTGCCTGTGTAAGAGCGGTCAATCAGACTTGATTACCACCACGAAGCTTGCCACCAACAGCACCAGCAAGGCGGGGGCGAATGCGCCCACGCCGAGCTGTTCCAGTAATAGCCCGCCGAGAATGCCGCCGCCTGCAATGGCGCTATTCCAAGCCGTTACCAGCATTGATTGTGCGACGTCTGCAGCGTCTCCAGCGGTCTTGGCCACAGCGGTTTGAAACAGCGTGGCTGCGCCGCCGAATGCCAATCCCCAGGTGCCTACCGCCAGATAAACAATAATCGGGACCTGACCGGCAATGCCCAGCGCCAGCGCCGCCAGACCGAACAGCGCGATGCTGGCTAACGTCAGCGTTCGCAGATGGCGGTCAATCAGCACGCCGATCACCCAGATGCCGAGCAACGAGGTCAGCCCAAACGTCAGCAACACCAGGCCGGTGCTTTCAGCCATCCCCGCAGCACTGAGGAAAGGCGCTATGTACGTGTAGAGGATGTTGTGCGCAAGCACGAAGGCCAGCACCACGAACAACACCGAACGCACGCCGGGCAGCATAAATACTTGGCGCAGCGCCAGTCTTCGTCCTTGTGGTTGCCCGGCGAAATCCGGCACGTGCAGGCGCACCCAGAGCATGAGTACCAAGGCCAGAACACTCATGATGCCAAAGCAGGCGCGCCAACCCACCAAGGCCCCGAGGAAGGTGCCAGCCGGCACCCCCAACGACAATGCCAGCGGTGTGCCGACCATCGCCACGGCAATTGCGCGGCCCTGTTGATGGGCAGGGACCATACGCGCGGCGTAACCGGCCAGCAGCGCCCACAGCAACCCCGCCGATACGCCTGCCAGAAAGCGCGCGACCATGGTCAGCGAATAGCTGGATGACAAGGTGGTCACTGTATTGGCGATCACAAAACCGGCAATTGCCGTCAGCAGTAACGAGCGCCTGCGCATGCCCTGCGTGGCAGCGGTCAACGGGATCGCCGCCACCAGCGAACCGATGGCATAGATCGTCACGGTCTGGCCAATCCAGGCTTCAGACACCGCCAGGCCTTGGGCCATTTGCGGCAGCAATCCTGCGGGCAGGGCCTCGGTGAGAATAATGATGAATGCGGTCATGGCCAGCGCCAGCAGCGGCGCTAATGGCAGGCGGTCATTGATGGTCTTGGGGCAGGTGGAAGAGGTCATGACAGTTCCTGAGTTAGATCATTCATGGCCTGACGATAGAAATTTCCTGATTAAAGAAAAAGCGGGATACAGTTCCTCGTTGTGCGGACGGTTATGTCCGCAATTGAGCAGCGAGGTAAGCAATGGACAGCCTCAATGGCTTCGTAGTGTTTGTTCAGGTTGCCGAAACCCGCAGTTTCGTGGCGGCGGGCCGCCTGTTGGGGGTGTCGGCCTCGGCAGTGGGTAAAAGCGTGGCGCGGCTTGAAGAAAAGCTTGGGGTGCGGCTTTTCCACCGCAGTACGCGCAGTGTGACGTTGACTGCTGAGGGGATGCTGTTTCTGGAGCGCAGCCGCCGCATCCTGGCCGAAATTGAAGCTGCGCAGCAGGAGTTGTCACACGCTTCATCTGCGCCACGGGGGCGCCTGCGCGTGAGTCTGCCGTTGGTGAGCTCACTGGTATTGCCGGTGCTCGGCGAGTTTATGCGTGCCTACCCTGAGATCGAACTGGACCTGGATTTCTCTGACCGCATGGTCGATGTGATCGAAGAGGGTTTCGACGCCGTGGTGCGCACCGGAGAGCCTGTCGACTCAAGGCTGTCAGCCCGCCGTCTGGGGACCTTTGAGATGCGCGTAGTGGCCGCGCCCGAGTACCTTGCGCAGCGCGGGACGCCACAGGTACCTGCCGATTTGCTGCATCACACTTGCATGCATTACCGCTGGCCCACCAGCGGCAAGCTGCAAACGTGGGCGCTGCGTCAGGCGCCCGGCGAGCCCGAGTTGCAACTGCCAACCTCGATGATCTGCAACAACATCGAGACTCGCGTGTGTTTTGCGCTGCAAGGGCTGGGCATCACCTACCTGCCAGAATTCGCCATCCATGAGCCGCTGGCCGATGGCCGCCTGACGCTGATTCTGGGTGATTATGTAGCGTGCAGCGGGGTGTTCCATGTGCTGTGGCCTGCCAGTAAACACCCTTCACCCAAGGTGCGGGCGCTGGTGGACTTCCTCTGCGCACACGTGTTCCCCAACGCCGTTGCTGCGGGTTGACTCAAATCCACAGGTCGTTGGGGGGCTGTGCGATCGCCGCCTTTATGGCCGGCATTACAACGACCGCCTCGGTAACGCCTGCTCAGCTCCCTTTCGCGGAAACAATACTCGCCACCAAGTGCGGCTTGCAGTTCAGGTAGGCCGAGGATTTCAACCAGCGCTGATCGGGATACCAAGCAAACATGAACTGTCCGTCCTTGAGTGTGTCTACCACTTTGCGCGCGACTTGCGGGCGCACGGCAGGGCAGCCCTGGCTGCGGCCGATGCGGCCCTGACGCTGGCTCCACAGCGGGTTCACATAGCTGGCGGCATGAATCACGATGTCGCGATCACGGGCGCGGTCGTTGATGCCCGGCTCTAGTCCGTCCATGCGCAGGGAGTAACCGTTGGCGCCTTGATAGCTTTCCTGGGTACGAAACAAGCCCAGGCTGGATTGATAACTGCCTTCGCTATTGGAGAACTGAGTGGCGAAGTTTTCACCGGAATTCTGTCCATGGGCCACCAAGTCACGCAGCACCAGGGTCTTTTTATGCAAGTCAAAAATCCACAGTCGTCGTGCTGTGGAGGGTTGCGAGTAATCAATTACGGCCAGGTGCTCGGCCTGGCTGGCGCCATTATTGACGGCGCATTGCATGGCGCTGAGAGCGCTTTTGAGGGCTTGGGGGTTGAGTTCGGGGGCCGCTTGGGCAAGGCTGGAGAACAATACCGGTTGAAAAGAGCTGGCGGTGGCAGCGAACACCGGGCTTGAAAATGCGCCCAGTGTCGCGGCGGCCAAGCAAAGCCGTCGCAATAAAATCAGCATAAGTTAAGAGTTTCCACTGTTGAGTTGGCTCCTGACATTCCGTCGTTCTAAAGGCGACCCTGTTTTAGGTGCTAGCCTGAGGGGTGCCGCGACAAGTAATACGGTGACCCTCAACATAAAGGCCACGGACTGGAGTAAAGCAGTTGATCAAAAAACACGCATATTACTTGACACTTGTCTTGCTCGCTGCGCCGCTGGTCGCACTGGCCGATGAGCTGCCAGTCGAGCCCTTGAACCCGGTGCAAGTGGCATTGGCGCAATTGCCGCAGGCATGCCCGACCTTGGCCGTCAGTATCAACGAGCCTTCAAAGGCCCTGTTGCAGGCTTTTTACCAAAGCCAGAATAACCAGCCAATCTGGGCCGACAAGGGGCGCCTGACCGCCTTGCAAGGTGCATTGGCTACCCTGGCTGACGATGGCCTTGACCCGCAAAACTACCCTTTGCCCAACACACAGGACCTGTGTGCCGACATCGACACCAGTCGCCAGTACCTGCAAGCCTTGCAAGACCTGCACTACGGCCGTTTGCCGCAAGCCCGTTTCGAGCCCGTCTGGCATTCCAATGAAATGACGCCAGATCGCAGCCAGATTCTGGCAATTGCCGGGCCGGGGCTGCACGATGTGGCCCAGGCGTTTGCCTTGGCCCGTCCGGGGTTTGAGCTTTACCAGAACCTGCGCAACGTTTATGCCCGCCAGCGTCAGTTGCCGTTGCATAAATGGCAGTCAATAGCGGATGGCGCCTTGCTGCGTCCCGGTATGCAAGACCCGCGGATCCCCGCGTTGGCCCAGCGCCTGCTCAGTGAAGGCTATCTCGATCACTTGCCGGCAACGCCCAATAACGTGTACAGCAATGAATTGGTGTCTGCGGTTAAAAGCTTTCAACTCAACCACTCCTTGCAGGCCGATGGGGTCGTCGGCGCGGGCACGGTGAAAGAACTGAATGTCAGCCCGGCAACCCGGCTTGAGCAACTGCGCATCAACCTGGAGCGTTTTCGCTGGATGGCCCAGGATTTCGAGCCTTCGATCTTGCTGATCAACGTGCCAGCAGCGCAGTTGACGGTCTACCAGAATGGCTCGCCGGTGTGGCAAACCCGCACTCAGGTCGGGCGTGCGGATCGCCAGACGCCGTTGCTTAAATCGCGAGTGACCCGTCTGACCCTGAACCCGACCTGGACCATTCCGCCGACTATTTTCAAAGAAGACAAACTGCCGCAGATTCGCCGCGATTCGTCCTTCTTGAGCCGCCATGACTTGCAGGTCATCGACAGCAATGGTCAGCCGCTGTCGCCGCAGAGTATTGACTGGGATCGCCCCGGCAATATCTTGCTGCGCCAGGGCGCCGGGCCTAGAAACCCCTTGGGCCGGATCGTGCTGCGTTTCCCCAACCCATTTTCGGTGTACCTGCACGACACGCCGAGCCAGGCGCTGTTCAGCAAAGGCCCCCGGGCATTCAGTTCGGGGTGTGTACGGGTTGAATCAGTGTTCCAGTTACGAGATTTGCTGGTCACGCCTGCAGAAAAAACCCGCACTGAAGACTTGCTGGCCACCGGCTTGACCCATGAATTTCGGTTGTCCAATCCGATGCCGATCCTGATGAGCTACTGGACGGCGCAAGCCGACAAAAATGGCAAAGTGGTGTACGCCCCGGACATCTACAACCGAGACCCGGCGTTGATAGCCGCATTGGCCAATAAACGCTGATTAGACATCGTTTTACGCTGCCTGAAATCTGTAGGAGCGAGCTTGCCTCGCGATCTTTTAAACGATCAAAAGCTCGCGAGGCAAGCTCGCTCCTACAGGGAATGTGAAGTCGCGCAAACGCTGGCAAGCCAGGCTCCCACAACGCCGCTCCCTCCGTTACTATCCGTTTCCCGTTTATTGATCGTAGAGAACATCCCTATGTCCCAATGGCCTGACTCACGCTTTATCGACTTGGTAGGCATTACCAACCCCATCATTCAAGGCCCTATGCTCGGCGCCGGGGCTGATGTGATGATCGGCGTAGCGAAAGCGGGCGGCCTGGGCTCTCTGGCCTGTGCCACCTTGAGTCACGACGCGATTCGTGCAGAGGTTTCAGCCTTTCGCGCCGAGAGCGAACAGCCATTCAATCTGAATTTTTTCTGCCATCAGTCCCCTGAATACGACGAAGCTTGCGTGCAGCAGTGGAAGTCGCTGTTCAAGCCTTATTACGACGAGTTGGGCGCCGACTATGACGCGCCAACCCCGGTTTCGAGCCGGGCGCCTTTTGATGAGGCCACCTGTGCTCTGGTCGAAGAGCTGCGCCCGGCAGTGGTCAGTTTTCACTTCTCGCTCCCAGCCCCCGAACTGATCGCGCGGGTCAAAGCCTGTGGGGCAAAGATTCTCAGCGCCGCGACCACCGTTGAAGAAGCCCAATGGCTTGAGCAACACGGCTGCGACGCGATCATTGCGATGGGCTACGAAGCCGGTGGTCATCGAGCAATGTTTTTAAGCACTGAACTGACCACCCAAATCGGCACCTTTGCCCTGGTGCCGCAAATCGTCGATGCAGTCTCGGTGCCTGTGATTGCTGCAGGCGGCATTGCCGATGCGCGAGGGATTGCCGCCGCGTTTGCCTTGGGCGCCAGCGCGGTGCAAATCGGCACCGCGTACTTGTTTTGCCCGCAGGCAAACATAGCCAAGCCGCATTACCGGGCACTGCGCGAAGCCAGCGCCAGTGACACCGCGCTGACCAACCTGTTCACCGGGCGTCCAGCGCGCGGAATTATGAACCGGGTCATGCGCGAGCTCGGCCCGATCAACCCGCAGGCCCCGGCTTTCCCGTTGGCAGGTGGGGTGCTGCTGCCACTGAAGGCCAAGTCCGAGCCTGCCGGTTCCGGTGATTTCATCAACCTGTGGGCGGGGCAGGCATTTCCCCTGAGCCCTGGCCGAACTGCCGAGCTATCGTCCTATGAGCTGACCCGCAAGCTGCTGGACGATTACGCCGCACGCTCCACCGGTAAATAACGGCTTTGAGTGACGTGGCTGCTGGTGCGAATCAGCAGCCCGATCGCCGCCAGCACCGGTATGTTCACCAGGAGCAAGGCATAACGCAGCGACTCAACCCCAAACACCGGTTGCAACGCATCACTGAACAAACCTGCCAGCAACGGTCCGACCCCAACCCCCAGCAGCGTCGAGATAATCGTCTGCAAGGCCATGGCCGTGCCTCGGCGATTGCCCGGCACCAGTTGCGTGACCAGGTTGAAAGACGGCGCCACACACCACGTACAAAAAAAGCTGTAGAGCGCACACCAGAGCATCGCACTGGGAATGGGCAGCCCGCCCAGATGCAGCCAGACCGTGTTCGGCCACAGCAGATAAGCCACCAGGGCGCTGAGCGCCATGACATGGCCGATGATTGGAATGCCAATTTGCCAATGCGCATTACGCGGTGTCAGGTGATCGCTTAACCAGCCACTGAACAGCGCGCCGATCCCTGCCACGCCTCCGCAAATGAACCCCGCCAGCAAACCGGCGTGTTGCAGTGACAACCCGTGCGAGCGCACCAGAAAACTGGTGTTCCACATGCCAATGGCATATGCACTCAGGGTGGTCAGGCCGCCAGCCATGATCAGGCAGCGATAAGCGGGCAAGGCCCAGAGCTTGCGCGCTTCGATGCCCAGACTTTGCAGGGGGTGTGCCGCGTGGGCGCTGGCCAGATCCCAGCGTCCGCGTGCCGGGTCTTTGACCATAAACCCCAGCAGTGCTGAAAATCCCAGCGCCGGGATGCCAACCAGCATAAACGCCATGCGCCAGCCGTAGTGCTCGACCACCCAAGCGCCGAGGCTCAAACCAATGACGGCCGAAAACGTCGGCGCAGCGGTAAAACAACTGATGGCAAACGAACGTCGATGCGGCGGGTACAAATCGGCAATCACCGACATGGACGCCGATGTGGTGGGTGACTCGCTTACCGCGACCGCCATGCGCGCCAACGCCAGCATCCAGAAACTCACTGCCAGCCCGCAAAGCATTGTCGCCAGCGCCCATAGCAGGCAAGCCATGGCTAACAGCCGAGTCCGCGACATGCCATCGGCCAGGCGTCCGGCGGGCAAGGCGAGCAGGGCATAGACCCCAGAAAACGCCAGGCCCGATACCAGGCCCATGGCCGTGTCACTGACCCCGAATTCGCGTTTGATTGGCTCGATCATCACCGCCAGAATCTGCCGCCCGACAAAGTTGTCGGCAAACACTGCGGCCAGCAACAACAGCAATCCGTGGCTGCGCCAGCCGACGTGTGGGTTGGACATATTCGATTCCCTATCCGCTAAAAACGCCAAAGGCGCTGACGCACAGAGCGCCAGCGCCTTTGGCAATAAACCGCTGTCAGGCGCGCTGGCGAGCCAGGGTCATGGCAGTGTCTTCGATCATGTCTTCCTGACCACCAACCATGCCGCGACGGCCCATTTCCACGAGAATTTCCCGGGCCGGAACGCCGTACTTTTTCTCGGCGCGCTTGGCGAACAGCAAGAACGAGCCATAGACCCCGGCGTAACCCATGGTCAGGGCATCGCGGTCGCTGCGGATCGGGAAGTCCATGATCGGCACTACCAGATCTTCGGCCACGTCTTGAATGCCGAACACGCTGACCCCGGTTTCGATGCCCATGCGGTCGCACACCGCGACCAGGATTTCCATGGGGGTGTTGCCTGCGCCCGCGCCCAAACCCGCGGCCGCCGCGTCAATCCGGGTGGCTCCGGCTTCGATGGCAGCGATGGAGTTAGACACGCCCATCGACAGGTTATGGTGGCCGTGAAAACCGATCTCGGTGTCCGGGTGCAGCACTTCACGCAAGGCCGCGACCCGCGCCTTGATGTCGTGGGGCAGCATGTAGCCCGCCGAATCGGTGAGGTAAATGCAGTTGGCGCCGAAGCTCTCCATCAGCTTGCCTTGCTTGACCAGCCCTTCGGGGCTGTTCATGTGCGCCATCATCAGAAAGCCCACGGTGTCCATGCCCAGTTTGCGGGCATACGAGATGTGCTGTTCCGACACGTCGGCTTCAGTGCAGTGGGTGGCCACGCGAATGGTGTTGACCCCCAGTTCGTAGGCCATTTGCAGGTGGTCGACGGTGCCGATCCCTGGCAGCAGCAAGGCTGACACCTTGGCCTTTTTCATCATGGGGATCACCGCCGAGAGGTATTCCTCGTCGGTGTGTGCCGGAAAACCGTAGTTCACCGAACTGCCGCCCAGGCCATCGCCGTGGGTGACTTCAATCAGCGGTACGCCCGCCGCATCAAGCCCACAGGCGATGTCTTTCATCTGTTGCAGGCTGATCTGGTGACGCTTGGGGTGCATGCCATCGCGCAGGCACATGTCATGCACGGTGATTTTTTTGCCGCGAAGGTCCATGGGGTGCTCCTTAAACGAGGGCAGGCTGTGGGGCACAGGCCTTGAGTTGCAGTTCGCCCTTGAGGATTTCCTCAGCGAACATTTCGGCGGTGCGCGCGGCAGCAGCGGTCATGATGTCGAGGTTGCCGGCGTACTTGGGCAGGTAATCGCCCAGGCCTTCGACTTCCATGAAAATCGACACTCGATTGCCGTCAAACACCGGACCATTCACCAGCTTGTAGCCGGGCACGTAGTGCTGGACCTGCTCGATCATGTTGGCAATGGCCACGGTGATGGCGGCTTGATCGGGCTCGGTTTCGGTCAGGCAGTGCACGGTGTCACGCATGATCAGTGGCGGCTCGGCCGGGTTGACGATAATGATCGCCTTGCCTTTCTTGGCGCCGCCGACCTGTTCGATAGCACTGGCCGTGGTGCGGGTGAATTCGTCGATGTTTTTGCGCGTGCCCGGGCCTACGGATTTGGACGCAGCCGTGGCGACGATTTCGGCATAGGCCACGGGTTGCACACTGGACACCGCAGCCACCAGCGGAATCGTCGCCTGGCCGCCGCAGGTCACCATGTTGACGTTCATCGCGCCGCGCTTGAGGTTGGCCTTGAGGTTCACCGGCGGCACGCAGTACGGGCCGATGGCCGCCGGGGTCAGGTCGATCATCAGCACGCCCAGCTCATTGAGCTTGCGGCTGTTCTCGGCGTGCACGTAGGCCGACGTTGCATCAAAGGCGATTTGAATGTTGTCTTCCAGCACGTGTGGCAGCAGTCCGTCGACCCCGTCGCTGGTGGTTTTCAGGCCCATGTCGCGGGCGCGGCTCAGGCCTTCGGAGGTGGCATCGATACCGACCATCCACACCGGCTCCAGCACGTCACTGCGCAGCAACTTGTACAGCAGGTCAGTGCCGATATTGCCCGGCCCGATCAGGGCGCATTTAATCTTTTTGCTCATGGGAAGGCTCTCGAACGGGGTTTAGGGCACAAAGCGCAGACGGGCAGAGCCCAGGCCACTGAGGGTCAGGCTGACTTCATCACCGGGTTGCACCGGCACCAGCGGCGCCAGGGCCCCGGAAAGAATGATTTCGCCCTTGCGAAACGGAATGTCGAACTGGCCCAGTGTGTTGGCCAGCCAGGCCACCGCCGCACACGGATGGCCTTGCACCGCAGAACCGAAGCCGTGGCCTGCGGGCTGGCCATTTTTCAGCAGGTGCAACTCGACCTTGGCCAGGTCCAGGTCACGCGGGTCGATCCGTTGTTCACCCAAGGCAAACACCCCGCACGAGGCGTTATCGGCCACCGTGTCCTGAATGCGGATTTTCCAGTCAGCGATGCGCGAGTCGACAATTTCAAAGCACGGCACTACCCACTGGCTGGCGGCCATCACGTCTTCGGCCGTAATGCCGGGGCCGTGCAAGTCTTCACCGAGAATAAATGCAATCTCGCCTTCAGCCCGTGGCTGCACCAGCGTGTGGGCGGCGAAACTCACATCGCTGTCATCGGCAACCTGCATGCGATTGGTCAAAAAACCGAAGTCGGGCTGATGCACATCGAGCATGTCCTGCACGGCACGGCTGGTGACGCCGATTTTTTTGCCAATCACCTGTTCGCCCAAGGCTTCGCGGCGCTGCAAAAAGCGCAGGGAAATCTGATACGCCGTGTCCAGGGTCAAGTCCGGGTAACGCTGGGTCAGCGGTTGCAGGCTGCGGCGCTCGCGCAAGGCATGAAACAGCTCATCGCCCAGGGCTTGAATCAACTGTGTGTCCATAACCACTCACTCTAAAATTGGCAATTCCCTGTGTAGGAGCGAGCTTGCCTCGCGATCTTTTAAACGATCAAAAGATCGCGGGGCAAGCTCGCTCCTACAGGAGTTGTTAGGGCAATCTCAGCCCGGCCAGACGCTCGACTCGGCGCCGCCATCCACTTCAATGATCTTGCCCGTGACCCAGCGTGACGCCGGGGTCGCGAGGTACAGCGCGGCAGCGGCAATGTCTTCAACCTCGCCCAGGCTTTGCATCGGTGTGGCCTTGATCATGCCGTCGCGCATGGCGACCGGCAGCACGCGGTTCAAGGCGTCGGTGAGGATCGGGCCGGGGGCAATTGCATTGACCCGTACCAGCGGGGCGAAATCCTGGGCCAGCAAACGGGTCATGTGGCTCAACGCAGCCTTGGCCGAGCCATAGGCGCTGAACTGGGTTTGCGCATAGCGCGCTGCACCCGACGTGATGTTGATGATGTTGCCCATACCGGCCTCGCGCATATGCGGCACGCAGAGCTGGCACAGGTGATAGGCCGACGACACGTTGAAGCGCAGGATTTCCTCAAAACGCTCGACGCTCAGGGTCAGCGGGTCGTTGGGGCCCGCGCCGCCTGCGTTATTGACCAAGTGGGTAATGCGCCCCATCTGTTCGCGGGCCTGGATTACCACGGCGCTGCGCTGTTCGGCATCATTCACGTCGCAACTCAATGCCAGGGCTCGACGGCCCAGGTTGCGGACTTCTTCGGCAACCGCTTCCACGTCACTCAAGGTGCGGGCCGCGAGGACCACATCGGCCCCGGCTTCGGCGTAGGCCAGGGCGATGCCCCGGCCAATACCGCGGCCGCCACCGGAAATCACCGCCACACTGCCGGTCAGGTTGAAGCGCTGGAGAATAGTCATACATCGTCCTTTTATGGATTAGCGGGGGGCCCACAGATCGGGCAGGCCAGGGTCGCTGGCGGCGATCAGGCGTTTGAGCAGTACCTTGAGCGCTTGCGCATCACCGGGGCCAAGCTTGGCCGAGACGTTTTCTTCCACGGCCTTGGCCAGTGCCAATTGCTGCAATGAGGCTTCGCGGCCATTGGCCGTCAGCACATAGCGCGGCGCCTGCACGGTGCCTTCTACTGCTACCAGGTTTTGTTTTTCCAGAAAACGCATGCTGGCGACTGTCACCACGTGCCCGGTGTAGCTGGTGAAGGTGTTGATCTCGTGCAAAGACAGGTTGTCGCGGATACACAGCACCGAGAGGATGAAAAACGCATGCTCATCCAGTTGCTGATTGCTCAGCAGGCGGTGCAGGGCGTCCAGCAGTTGGTAGTGCGCACGGCCCAGCAAGTAACCCAGCAAGTCTTCGGTGTAACTGCATTCCGGTGGCGGCGGGGTGGTGGCCAGGCGCAACTCACTGCGTGGCTTGCGCGTTGCCAGGGCGTACTGGCCGCTCTGGAACGCCAGCGGTGCGCGATCACTGTGGTCGAAGGCGAGCACTTCACCGACAAAAATCACGTGATCGCCGCCTTCATATTGAAAGGCCGTGCGGCACTGAAAGCGGGCTGTGCAATCTTGCAGCAGCGGTGCTTCGCTGATGCCGTTGTCGAGTTCGATTTCGGCAAACTTGTCTTCGCCCTGCATGGCAAAGCGACCGGACAGCGGCTCCTGTTCGGTCGACAGCACGTGCACGTTCCAGTGTTTGCCGGAGCTGAACACCGGCAGACTGCGGGCGGATTTGGCCAGGCTCCACAACACCAGCGGTGGGTTGAGCGAGACCGAGTTAAAGCTGTTGGCGGTGATCCCGATGGGCGAGCCATCTTGCGCCTGAGTGGTGATGATCGTCACCCCGGTGGTGAAGGTGCCCAGCGCGGTGCGGAACGCCTGCGGATCAAAACTGCTTTGCACTGCCATGACGAACCCCATGGATTGAATTTTCGTGCTCGCAGTATTCGCCGCCAGGCCGCGCGCTACATCGTCTTAATGGACTAACGAATTCAGCCGATCATGGTCCGATTGGACGAGGCGCCAGTCCGCGGGATTGGCTAGCTTCGGCGCATCCTTCAGCCCCTTTAGCCTTAGAGAGGACGCGCCATGAGCACCCCGCACACATCCACCCAAACTGCCCCCGAGCAGCTATCCAGCCTGTTGGCCGCCCAAAAGAAGGCGTTTATTGATGCGGGCCCGGTCAGTGCCGAGCAGCGCCGCGAGCGCATACAACGGGTGATTGATCTGTTGGTGCGTTATCAGCAACCCTTGATCGAAGCCATCGACCTGGACTTCGGTGGCAGGCCGCAGGGCTTTTCGTTGATGAATGACGTGCTGGGTTCGCTGGCCTCGCTTAAATATGCCCGCGACCACCTTGAACACTGGATGGCGGACGAGCCCCGCGAGGTGTTTGCACCCTATGACCAGCTAGGCGCCAAAGCGTGGGTCATGCATCAACCCAAAGGCACGGTCGGCATTATCGGTACGTGGAACGCGCCGCTGTTTACGGTGCTCAGCCCGCTGGCCTGCGTGCTGGCGGCGGGTAACCGAGCGATTCTCAAGCCGTCAGAAGTAGTGCCGTTGACGTCCAGTGTGCTGGCACAAGCCTTTGCCGAGCTGTTTGACCCGCTGGAAGTCGCCGTGGTGACCGGCGATGCGCAGTTGGCACAGGCTTTCACGGCGCAACCGTTTGACCACCTGGTGTTCACTGGCAGCACCGCGGTGGCGCGCTCGGTGATGCGCAATGCCGCCGAAAACCTGGTGCCGCTGACTCTGGAATTGGGCGGCAAGTCGCCGGTGATCATTTCCCGCACGGCTGATCTGGCCAAGGCCGCCTTCAGCATCGCGGTGGCCAAAACCAACAATGGCGGGCAGATTTGCATCACCCCGGACGTGGTCTACGTACCCAGTGAGCAACTGGAAGATTTTGTGGGCGCGCTGGACATGGCCTACAGCGATCTGATCCCCCGTGTTGAGGGCAACCCGGATGTGATCGCGGTGGTCAATGCGCGGCATTTGCAGCGTGTCGAAGGTTACGTGCAGGACGCCCGTGAGCGGGGTGCGCGGATCGTCAGCTTTCCGCACGCACTTAAGGCGGATGCACAGTCACGCCGGCGCCCCTTGCAGGTGGTGATTGACCCGCCGCGTGATAGCCAGATCCTGCGCGAAGAGATCTTCGGCCCAGCGCTGGTGGTCTTGCCTTATCAGCAACTCGATCAGGCCCTGGCCGACATCCACGCCCGCGAACGGCCATTGGCGCTGTACTACTTTGGCCAGAGTGAAGAGGAGCAGCGGCATGTACTGGGGCACACGCTGTCGGGCGGGGTGACGATCAACGATGTGTTGATGCATGCCGCCTTGCACGATGCGCCGTTTGGCGGGGTCGGTGCTTCTGGCATGGGCCACTACCACGGCCGCGAAGGCTTCCTGGAGTTCAGTCATATGCGCACCGTGTTCAAGGCCCCAGCCCATGACCCGCGCCGCGAATGGGGTTTGCTGCCACCGTACGGCGAGCACTTCCTGCCGACCATGCAATCGATGGTCACGCCTGATTAACCCGTAATCCCACCCTGTAGGAGCGAGCTTGTCTCGCGATTTTTTGATCTTTTAAAGATAGCGATGCAAGACGGCATGTTTCCTTATAAAAACAAGATCTTGCCCGGAGAATTATTGTGCAAAAACCTGTCGCGACACCTGAAACCCAAGATGGCTGGCCGCGTCGCCACGTGCTCAAGGCCGGTGCCTTGGCCGTGGGCGCCGGTTTGCTCGCACGTTATGCCACAGCTGCCACTGGCAGCGGCGTATCCCCGGCGCAATACCAGGCCATGGATGCCTGGGACATGGCTGACGCCGTGAAAAAAGGCGAAATCAGCCCGGAACACCTGCTGGCTGCCGCCATCGCCCGCTGTGATGCCGTCAACCCTAAAGTCAACGCCGTCAACATGCGCCATGACGAGTACGCCCACGGGCTGCTCAAGGCTCGACGTGCGGGCGGCGAAGCCACCAATGGCGCATTGGCCGGGGTGCCCATCCTGCTCAAAGACCTCAACACCTACCTTGAAGGCACGCGCACCACCAATGGCAGTCGCCTGTACAAGGACGCGCCGGCTGCCGAGCAGACCAGCACCCTGATCACCCGTTATCAGGCGGCCGGTGCGGTACCTTTCGGCAAAACCGCGTGCCCGGAATTTGGTCTGACCACCACCACTGAATCCCTGCTGTGGGGGCAAACCCGTAACCCGTGGAACCTCGCCCGCAGCGCAGGCGGTTCATCCGGTGGTGCGGCGTCAGCGGTCGCCGCGGGCATTGTGCCGGTAGCGCATGCCACCGACGGCGGCGGCTCGATCCGCATTCCTGCGTCGTACTGCGGCGTGGTCGGGCTCAAGCCCAGCCGTTACCGGACCCCAAGTGGGCCTGGCAAATACGAAGGCTGGTTTGGTGCCAGCGTCGGCAACGTGGTCTCGCGCAATGTGCGCGACATGGCGTTGTTTCTCGATGTGGGGCAAGGGCATGAAAAGGGCAGCCCTTATTGGGCAAAACCGCTGGTGCGTCCTTACATCGAAGAAATACGCACGGCCCCGGGCCGCTTGCGCATTGGCCTGGTGCGGACCTCACTGACCGGCTCGCCACTGGACCCGGCAGTGGCCAAGGTGCTCGACGACACCGCCAAGCGCCTGGCAGGCATGGGGCACAACGTTGAAGAATTGCGCCTGAGCGTCGACCCTCGGCAGTTGTTCGGCGCCCATGGCTCAGTCGTCGGCGACGCGTTGCTGACCATGATTCACGACCGTGAGCAAGTGCTGGGGCGGGCGGCGACCCCGCAAGACTTTGAGCGCATTACCGAGGTGGTGTTGAGCAATGCGCAAAAAGTCACCGGCGAAGGGCTGTACCGGGCGCGACAATCGTTTGAAACCATCGGTGGCTACATGGAACAACAGTTCGACACCTATGACGTGATCTTGTCGCCGGTCACGGCCAACGTCACCCCGGAACTGGGGGTGCTCAGCCTCGACCAGCCGTGGGACACCTACGCCCACAACGCCATGGGCAGCGCGGCGTTTACCGTACTGGCCAACGTCAGCGGCCAACCGGCCATCTCACTGCCGGTAGGCATGAGCGACAACGGTTTGCCGATCGGCATGATGTTCACCGGGCCTCTGGGCGGTGAAGACGTACTGTTGCGTTTGAGCGCGCAAATCGAGCAAGACCGGCCGTGGGCGAAATTACCGACTCTGTAGCACTTCACACTCCCGCGGGCTGCGATCTATGGGTCTTGAATATCAAAAGATCGCCGCCTGAGGCAGATTCACAGATCTATGGCGCGCGAACACGTAGCAGTTGCCGAGCCTGCGAGGCTACGTCCGGCTGCGAAGCGATCGTAAAACCCTGGGTGCAGGGTTTAACTGACACACCGCAGTGCTTGATTTTACGACTGCTGCGCAGCCGGACGTAGCCTCGCAGGCTCGGCAACTGCTACGAAATCAGCTTGCTGCACACCCTAGAATCTCCATGCCAGTGGATATGTCCCAAATCAAAACACCCTAGTCCGCTTTGACGATGATCCCCAACGCGCCAAGTCCGAATATTGCTCACACACCGCCCGCGCATTCGCGCAGCGAGAGACTGACGGAGAACAGACGGATGGATCAGATACGAGAGAAAAGTCCGATAGAGCTTGAGCTGCTGGAACGCGCGCGCAACCTGATACCTGCGCTAAAAAGCCGTTCGGCCCAGGCGGACAAGGACTGCAAGCTGCCAGACGAAACCATTCGCGATATGCAAGAAGCCGGGCTCTTTCGCGCTTTGCAGCCGAAAATCTGGGGCGGGCACGAAGTCGATCTGCGAACCTTTTTTGAAATTCAGATGACCCTGGCCGAAGGTTGCATGTCGACCGCCTGGGTGTTTGGTGTGGTGGGCGTTCACCCGTGGCAATTGGCGCGCTATCCGGTCGAAGCCCAGCGTGATGTGTGGGGCGAAGACAGTTCGGTGCTGGTGGCCTCGACTTATATGCCTGTGGCCAAAGTCACACCGGTCAAGGGCGGTTATCAAGTCAGCGGACGCTGGGGCTTTTCCAGCGGCAGCCAGCATGCGCAATGGTGTCTGCTTGGCGGCATCGTGCCGCAAGACGAAACCGGCCCGACCGAACACGGCACCTTCCTGATTCCGGCCAGCGACTATCGCATTGAGCAGAACTGGGACGTACTGGGGCTGCGCGGCAGCGGCAGCCACGACATCGTGGTCGAGGACGCCTTTGTTCCGGCGCACCGGGTGCAACGCACCAACAACTACACGATCGAAGCCACGCCGGGGCGACTGACCAACACCCACCCGATGTATTCCATCCCGTTTGCCCAGGTGTTTGCCCGTGCGGTCTCAACCTCGGCCATCGGTGCGCTGCAAGGCGCGATCAACGAGTTCCGCGACAACGCGGCCAAACACATCGGCAAGCACGGCGCCAAAACCGCCGAAGACCCGGCCGCACAAGCCGCTGTGGCCGAAGCGACCATCACCGTCGACGCGCTCAAGCTGGTGCTGATGCGCAACTACGGGCACCTGATGGCCTTGGCTGCGGCAGGTGAATACCCGGATGTCGAAACCCGCTTGCTGTATCGCTACCAGTCGTCCCACGTGACCAATGTGTGCGCCGACCGGGTCAGCGACCTGTTGCGCTGCATGGCCGCCTCGGGCTTGTACAACACCAACCCGGTGGCGCGTTTCTTCCGCGACCTGCATCAGGCTCGCGGGCATATCGCCAACAACGAGGCCGCTTACCGACGCAGTTATGGCCTGGTGCAATTAGGCCTGCCGAACGCAGACCCCTTTGTTTGATCGAGCAGCCATGGCGTTGATCGAATGAGCCCTGCGGTGCTCGCGCACGGCCGTGTGCGAGCACCGTTGGCCGTTCCGTCAGCATGAATTTCTGACCTCAGCGGATGACATAACAATAATGACGGCTCACGTTCAGTCTCAGTCCACCTATGACGTAATCGTGGTCGGCTCCGGTGCCGGGGCCATGACCTCGGCCCTGTTTGCTGCCGATCAGGGCCTTTCAGTGCTGATCGTCGAAAAAAGCGACAAGTACGGCGGGACCTCGGCCATTTCCGGCGGCGGTATCTGGATCCCGAATAACCATTACTTTGCGGCCATGGGCGGGCAGGACAGCCCTGAGTTGTCGATGCAATACCTCAAGGCCGCGACTGGCAAACATGGCGATCCGCTGCGCTTGCAGGCGTACCTGGACAACGCCGCGCCGATGATCAAAAAGCTGACCGCCAGCAGCCGTGTGCGGTATGCCGTGGCGGCCAAATACCCGGATTATTACCCGCAACTGCCGGGCGCGCTGGCCGGTGGCCGCACCCTGGACCCGGAACTGTTTGACACCAGCCTGCTGGCCGAAGAACTGTCCAACCTGCGCAAGCCTTCGCCCTCGACCCTGCTCATGGGGCGCATCGCCTGGACCGCTCGTGACGCGCACAAGGCCATGGCCCGCAGCTTCGGCTGGCAATGGCTGATATTCAAATTGATGGCGCGCTACAAGCTGGACTTCAAGTGGCGCCGTAAAAGCAAATACGACCGCCGCGCGGCGTTGGGCAGTTCGCTGGTGGCGTCTTTGCGCCGCTCGTTGATGGACCGCAACGTCCCGCTGTGGCTCAACACCGATTTTCAGGACGTCGTGCTCGACGGTGATCGGGTCTGCGGAATCAAGGTCGCCACCGGCGGTAACGTGCTGGAACTGAAGGCGCGGCGCGCGGTGATTTTTGGCTCCGGCGGCTTTGAGCAGAATCAGACCCTGCGCGAGAAATTCCTCCCGCAACCGACCCGCGTCAGCTGGAGCGCCACGCCGCCGGGCAACAACACCGGGGCTGCGCTGGAAGCGGGGATGAACATCGGCGCTGCCACCGCGCTCATGGACTGGGCATGGTGGGCACCGACCATCGCCGTGCCGGGCGAAGAAAAGCCACGCGGCGTGTTTGCCGAGCGTGCGTTTCCTGGGGCCATTGTGGTCAACAGCCTGGGCCATCGTTTTGTCAACGAAGCGGCGCCGTACCTGGAATTTGTCGATGCCATGTACCAGGACAACCGCAAAACCGGGGGCCGTTCGGTGCCGTCGTGGGTGATCTTCGACGGCCATTTCCGTTTTCATTACGCCATGGGGCCATTAATGCCTGCCCAAGTGGTGCCCGACAGTCGCTTGCGCAAAGAGTGGCTCAACAGCGTGTATTGGAAAGCCGACAGCCTGGACGCGCTGGCCCTGCAAATCGGTGTGGATGCCGCCGGGTTGAGCAACACCGTACAGAAGATCAACGGCTACGCGCAGACCGGTGTTGACCTCGACTTTGCTCGGGGTGGCAACGTGTTCGACCGTTATTACGGCGACAGCAACATCAAACCCAACCCGTGCCTGGCACCGCTGCGCAAAGGCCCGTACTACGCCATGCGTTTGGACGCGGGCGACATTGGCACCAAAGGCGGCCTGCTGACCAACCAGCACGCACAAGTGCTGCGTGAAAACGGCCAGCCGATTGCCGGGCTGTATGCAATTGGCAACTGCTCGGCTTCGGTGATGGGCACCAGTTACCCGGGTGCGGGCGGCACCTTGGGCCCGGCCATGACCTTCGGTTACATCGCGGCCAACCACATCGCCCGCCATGTCCAGGCAGTGAGTAAAGCCAAAGCCGAGGCCCTGTCATGAGCCGCGTCACTGACAGCAACACCCGGATCCTGCGGCCTTTGCAGCAGCGTGAACTGGGCAATCGCCCATGGCATTCAAGCTGTGACGTGCTGGTCATCGGTTGGGGCGCGGCGGGTGCCTGCGCCGCCCTGGAGGCTCGCAGTCAGAGTGTCGACGTGATGGTCGCCGACCGTTTTACCGGCGGCGGGGCCAGTGCCAAAAGCGGCGGCGTGGTCTATGCCGGTGGCGGCACCCGTCAGCAACAGGCCGCCGGATTTAACGACAGCCCGCAAGCCATGTTTGATTACCTCAAACACGAAACCCAGGGCGTGATCAGCGATACGACCCTGCGCACGTTTTGCGACGACAGCATCAGCAATCTGCGTTGGCTCGAAGGGCATGGCGCGCAGTACAGCCACAGCTTGCCCCCGGGGGGTAAAACCTCGTACCCGTCCGATGGCTACTTTTTGTATTACTCGGGCAACGAACTGGTGCCGTCGCACGCGGGCCCCCAACCCCCGGCTCCCCGTGGTCATCGCACGGTGGGCAAGGGCCAGTGCGGGGCAGTACTTTACGGGCATTTGAAAGCGGCCTGCCTGCGGGCTGGCGTCAGGCCTTTGTTGCAATCGGCCGCGCAGCGTTTGGTGGTGGATGACCACGGGCGGGTGATCGGTGCCGAGTTCTGCCATCTGCCTGAGGGGTCGCGTGAAGCCAAGCTGCACGCACGGCTCGCAGCACGGGCTGAACGTCTGCAAAACTTTGCCCCCGGTTATTGCGATCGCCTGCGGCAAAAAGTCAGTGACCTGGAGCGTGCTCACGGCCAACTGATTCTGGTGCGGGCGCGGCGTGGTGTGATCCTCAGCACCGGGGGATTCATCTTCAATCGCACCTTGATCCGTGACCACGCGCCTGCGTTTCGCCGCAACTTCAAAGTCGGCGCCACTGGCTGCGATGGCAGCGGGTTGCTGCTGGGACAGTCGGTCGGAGCACAGGCCGAACGCTTGAGCCGGGTTTCGGCTTGGCGTTTCATCAACCCGCCGTTTTGCTGGCCCAAAGGGATTGTGGTCAACACCGCGGGCCAGCGTTTCTGTAATGAAGAAGTCTACGGCGCCACCCTTGGCCAGCCATTGTGTGAAGAGCAGGGCGGCAAAGCCTGGCTGGTGCTGGACGCACGGCTGCGTAAACAGGCGATTCATCAGGCGCTGTTTGGCGGTTACTGGTGGTTCCAGAGCGTGCCCGCGCTGGCCCTGATGCTGTTGCGAGTGCGCAAGGGTCAAACCCCCGATCAACTGGCCACAACCTGCGGGATGCAGGCCGCAGAGCTGAGTGAGTCGTTGCGTGCTTATAACGCCGGTGCCCGTGGCATCGCGCCGGATGCGTTTGGCAAGTCTGAAGGCAGCCGTCAGGTGCTCGATCAAGGGCCGTTTTATGCCTGTGACATCAGTGTTGGCAATCCGATCTTCCCGCTGGGGGCGCTGACCCTTGGCGGCCTCAAAGTGGATGAAAGCAACGGCGCCGTGCTGGATCACGACGGTGAGCCAATTGCTGGGCTGTTCAGTGCCGGGCGCACGGCAATAGGCGTGGCATCGCACCTGTATATCAGCGGTTTGTCATTGGCCGATTGCGTATTTTCCGGGCGACGTGCGGGGCGTGCCGTCAGCAAAAATGTTCCGTCGCACGCACAGAACCCGGCTCTTGTGATGAGTACTTGATATGAACCCACCGGCCTATATCTCCCTGCGTGTGGCGCGCGTCGTCAGCGAAACGGCTGATGCAAAATCGCTGGTATTTGACGTGCCAGACTCACTGCGCGAAAAATTTGCCTACAAATCCGGGCAGTTTCTGACCCTGCGCATCCCCTTTGAAGGCGGCTGGCTGCCGCGCTGCTATTCGTTATCGAGCACGCCGCTGGTTGATGAGCCATTACGGGTCACGATCAAACAAGTGCGTGATGGCCGAGCCTCTAACTGGCTGTGTCAGCACCTGCATGAAGGCGACGAGTTGCAAGTGTTGCCCCCGGCCGGGGTGTTTGTGCCCCGGCATTTCGACGATGACTTGGTCCTGTTTGGTGGCGGCAGCGGCGTGACCCCGGTGCTGTCGATCCTGCGTTCGGCGCTGATCGCCGGCAGCGGGCGGATTCTGCTGATTTACGCCAACCGCGATGAAGCCTCGGTGATCTTTGCTCATGAGCTGAAAGCCTTGGCCAGCGCTCACCCGCAACGCCTGCAAGTGATTCACTGGCTGGACTCGGTACAAGGGATTCCGGCCGTCGAACAACTGGCGCAACTGGCCAAGCCGTATACCCACGCCCAAGCCTTTATCTGCGGCCCCGGCCCCTTCATGGACGCCGCCGTCAGCGCCTTGCAGTCGCTGGGCATGGAGCACGGACGCATACACGTTGAGCGTTTTGTCTCGTTGCCCGTGGAGGGCAGTGTGGCCGCTCCGGCCCCAGTCAACACCGAGGTGATTGGCAGCCAGCTCTCGGTGCGCCTCGACGGCGAAGAGTTCGAAGTGCCGTGTGCCGAGGGCGAAACCCTGCTCAACGCCATGCAGCGTGCCGGGTTGAAACCACCGAGTTCGTGCCTGGTGGGCTCATGTGCCACCTGCATGTGCACCGTGGAGCGCGGCAGCGTCGAGATGCTGCGCAACGATGCGCTGGACCAGCAAGAACTCAATGACGGATGGGTGCTGGCCTGCCAATCGGTGCCCCGCAGCGAACAGTTGCGCGTGTGCTTTCCTGAATAACCAGCCAGACGAGTGAGCAATGACTTCTAGCCTGAACACCATTCCTGAGGTGCTGCTGCATGCCGCGAAGCACCATGCAGGGCGCACCGCCATCGAAGAAAACGGCGTGTGCACCGACTACCAAGATCTTCCGCACCTGGTGTTGGCCGTGACCCGCAGCCTGATGGCGTTGGGCATCAACAAAGGTGATCGGGTGGCGATCTGGGCACCCAATGGCCGGGACTGGATCATTGCCGCATTGGGCATCCATTGCGCGGGTGCGGTGATGGTGCCGATCAACACCCGCATGAAAGGCGGTGAAGCGGCGGACATCCTGCAACGCAGTGGCGCGCGTGTGTTGTTTGTACAGCCTTCGTTTTTGGGGGTGGATTACCCGGCCTTGCTGGCGCCACACCGCCCGGCCAGCCTTGAACATCACGTATTGCTGGGGCAAGCCTGGGAGACCTTTTTGGCCTTGGGGGCAGCCGTCAGCGAGAGCAGTGCCCAAGCGCGAGCGGCTGACCTTCAAGCCAACGACCTCAGCGACCTGCTGTTTACCTCTGGCACCACCGGCAAGCCCAAAGGCGTGATGAGCGCCCATGGGCAAACCATCCGCGCCTTTAGCGAGTACGTAAAGGTCATTGGCTTGCAGGCGGGTGACCGGTATTTGGTGATCAACCCGTTTTTCCATGCGTTCGGTTACAAGGCAGGCTGGCTGACGTGCCTGTTGGCCGGGGCGACGATCTTGCCGCATCCGGTATTTGATGCAGAAGCCGTGTTCCAGCGCATTGCCGCTGAGCGAATCAGCGTGTTGCCGGGGCCTCCGACCTTGTACCTGTCGATGCTGGCGCATCCCAAACTGGCCGAAACTGATCTGTCGAGCTTGCGTATTGCGGTGACGGGCGCGGCCACCATTCCGCCGATACTGATCGAGCGCATGCGCCGCGAATTGGGCTTCTCAGTGGTCACCACCGCTTATGGCCTGACCGAATGTGGTGGCTTGGCCACCATCTGTGATCCGGAGGACGCGGCGCAGACCATCGCGGCCACCAGTGGCAGAGCCATTCCGGGCACCGAAGTCAGCATCCGCGACCCGCACAATCGTGAGTTAGCGGCAGGCGGCGCGGGTGAAATCTGCCTGCGTGGTTTTCACGTGATGCAGGGCTATTTTGAAGACCCGAAAGCCACGGCCGAAGCCATCGACAGTGAGGGATGGCTGCACACCGGTGACATTGGCGTCTTGGATGCGGCCGGTAATTTGCGCATCACCGACCGGCTCAAGGACATGTTTATCGTTGGTGGTTTTAACTGCTACCCGGCAGAGATCGAAGCCGGGTTGATCGAGCATCCGGCCATCGCTCAAGTGGCCGTCATTGGCGTGCCGGATGAGCGCATGGGTGAGGTGGGGTGTGCGTGTGTGGTTCTGCGCCATGAACAGAGCCTGGACGAAGCCGGGCTGATTCTGTGGGCGCGTGAGCACATGGCCAACTACAAAGTGCCGCGAATGGTGCGGTTTTATGAAGCGCTGCCCGTGAATGCGTCGAACAAAGTGGCGAAGAATGAATTGCGGGCGGGGTTTGTATAGGTCCTTACATAACGCTGAAGCACTGCAGCAATCCTTTGTGGGAGCTGGCTTGCCAGCGATTGGGGCGCCGCTGGGCTGGGTACATATCCGTTGCTGCGGTAACGGCTACTTAAGGTTGCGCCCTTACGGCGCGTCCCTTTTAGAAGGACCCAAAAGGAACCAAAAGGTCCTTGCCCCTACCACTCGGTGCCTCGCTATGGCTCGGCATGCCCGCACGCAGGCATTGCTCCGTGGGCCCGCCGCGATCGGCCATCCATGGCCGTGTCGCGGCTAACCCGGCGTCCTGCCGGGTTGCCCTCTGCGCAATGCCCGCGTGCGGCCAGCGTGGTTTAACGGGGCCTTTTAGATCAAAAGCTAGATCAAAAGCTCTGCGACTATTCAACTCGCGCATGAGCAATTGCAGGCTGCGATCTTTTGATCTTTAGGTCGCTGACAAGCTCGTTCTACATGTTTCAGCCAGTACGATGCAGTCCCTTTGATTGATTCAATATCCTTCAAACTTCGCCGGGCGTTTTTCAATGAATGCTTGCATGCCTTCTTTCTGGTCGCGTGATGCAAACAGCAGGGCATTGGCTTTGCGCTCCAGCGCCAGGCCGGTTTCCAGCGGTGCATCGACTCCGGCCAATATCACTTCCTTGATCTGTTCGGCGGCCAGTGGCGGCATGGCGGCGATCAGTGTGGCCATTTGCAGGGCGTGTTGTTGCACGAGCGCATCGTCGACCACTTCACTGACCAGCCCTGAAATCCAGGCTTCTTCAGCGCTGATCGGTTGTCCGGTCAGGGCCATGCGCATGGCTTTGGCTTTGCCCACGGCCCTTACCAGGCGCTGGGTGCCGCCGATGCCGGGCATGATGCCGATGCGGATTTCAGGCTGGCAAAATTTGGCGCTGCGCCCGGCCACGATGATGTCGGCCAGCATCGCCAGCTCGCAACCGCCGCCATAGGCATAGCCGCACACCGCGGCAATCACCGGTTTGGGGCAATGCTGGATCGGCGCCCAGACCCGTTCGGTGTGGCGTTGATAAATATCAATCGGGCCGACCCCGGCCATGCTGTTGATGTCGCCGCCAGCCGCGAACACCTTGTCGCCACCGGTCAGCAGGATGCAACGCACTTCGGGGTTTTCAGCCAGTTCAGTGAAGTAACGCGACAGCAACGCTTGCAGTTCAAGGCTCAAGGCATTGGTGGCCTGGGGGCGATTCAGGCGCAGCAGGGCCACGCCTGCGGCTGGAAATTCAAGCAATACCGGCTCGGCAGATGGGTCTGACATGGGGTTCCTCATTAACAGGGGCTGTGACCACAGCGTGCGCTGGATTGTTGCTTTCGGTCGGTGACGCTTCATCGTCCGTTCAGACGACGAACGCCCCCCGGATTGTCCCTAGAGTGGCTCCATCAGAAGAAAAGGAGCGCGTCATGGGCCAACTTTCAGGGCTGGACTACAGCGGCAAGGTGGTACTGGTCACCGGCGGAACCAAAGGCATTGGCGCAGGTATCGCGCGCAGTTTTCTGCAAGCCGGGGCGCAGGTGATTGTGTGCGGCAGAACGCTTCCAGAGGCCTTGCCCAAGGTCGATGCGGCGCAAGCGGTATTCATGGCGTGCGACGTGCGTGACATGGATTCACTCAAGGCCCTGTTTGACGGAATTCGCGCCGATTTTGGCCGCCTCGATGTGGTCGTCAATAACGCCGGTGGCAGCCCGGCCGCTGAGGCTGCCAGTGCATCGCCACGTTTTCACGAAGGCATCATCCGGCTCAATCTCATCGCTCCCTTGAATGTTGCGCAGCAGGCCAACGCACTGATGCAGCAACAGGTCGAGGGCGGCTGCATTGTGTTTATCGGCAGCATCAGTGCGCTGCGTCCATCTCCCGGCACGGCAGCGTATGGCGCGGCCAAGGCGGGCGTGTTGGCGCTGGTGCAATCGCTGGCAGTGGAATGGGCACCCAAAGTGCGGGTGGTTACGGTCAGCCCTGGGCTGGTGCGCACCGAACAAGCGCATTTGCATTACGGCGACGAGCAGGGCATCGCGGCTGTCAGTGCCGGGATTCCGGCAGGGCGCATGGCAGTGCCCGAAGACATCGGTAACGCCTGTCTGTTTATCGCATCACCCATGGCCGGCTATGCCAGCGGCTGCAACTTGTTGCTGCACGGCGGCGGCGAACGTCCGGCCTATTTAAACGCAGCGAACTGACGACCTTCAGCGGCCGCCAGTGGGTTGCCGCTCTCAACACGCAGGAGACGAACTTGGCTGATTCTCAATTGCTAACCGACGTGCGCGCCCTGGTGGGGCGTGAATATGGTCGCGTCTACGCCTGGGACGAAGTCAACGCCCCGATGATCCGCCAATGGTGCGAGATCATGGGCGTGGACAACCCGCTTTACACCGACGCCGCCTTTGCCTCGAGCAGTGCACAGGACGGGCTGGTGGCACCGGCTGCGATGCTGCAGGTGTGGTGTATGGAGGGTTTTCATACCAATAACTATCCGCCGGGCTCGACCTCCGAAAACCCCTACGAGGTGCTCAAGCTCATTGAGTCGTATGGCTATGCGTCTGTGGTCGCGGTCAACTCCGAACTGAGCTTTAACCGTAATGTGCGGCCGGGTGAAAAGCTGTACTACACCACCCGTCTGGACTCAGTGGGTGATGAGAAAACCACAGGTCTGGGCACCGGTTTCTTCGTCACGCTGGTGATGAGCTACTTCGTTGAGCACAAAAGTGGCGACGAGGCGGTCGGAGAGTTGTTGTTCCGCGTGTTCAAGTTCCGCCCCGCGCACAACCACAGCGCCGAAGCCGCCCCGGCCAAGGTCGAGGAAAAACCTGCGATCAAGCGCCCCAAACCGGGCATGAGCGACGACACGCGGTTTTTCTGGGAAGGCTGCGACGCTGGCAAGTTACTGATCCAGCGCTGCACCCAGTGCCAGACCTTGCGTCATCCACCGGCACCGGTGTGCATCGAGTGCCACTCGTTCGATTGGGACAGCGTTGAGGCCAGTGGCCGCGCCAGCCTGTACTCGTTCGTGATCATGCATTACCCCCAAGTTGCTCCGTTTGATCATCCCAACCCGATTGGTCTGATCGAACTTGCGGAGGGTGTGCGTCTGGTAGCCGGGCTGGTGGGCGCTGAGCGTGACGAACTGCGCATCGGCCAAGCCTTGCAACTTGAATTCCAGACCTTCGACGGCGAACTCACGCTGCCGTTGTTCAGGCCAGCTGCGCAATAAGGGGGCTGCATGGATTTCGAATTCACCGAAGATCAAAAAGCAATCGCTGAAATGGCGGGCAATGTGTTTGCCGACTATTGCACCGATGACCGCTTGCGCCAGTTCGATACCAGTGAGCACGCCTTTATGGAGCCGCTGTGGCAGTTGTGCGTGGAAACCGGTTTGCAGGCCTTGGCCATTCCGGAGGCTCAAGGGGGCAGCGGCCTGGGCATGACCGAGTTGTTGCTGGTGCTTGAAGCCCAAGGCCGAGCGCTGGGGCAGGTGCCGTTGTGGCGCCATCAACTGGCCGCCGCGACTCTGGCGCAGTGTGCTGAGCCGTCCTTGCAGGCATGGGCTGTTGAGGCGGCGGCTGGCCGGGCTTTACTGACCCTGGACCTGAGCGGTTTGACCAGCGCCCAGGGCATTGCCTTGCAGGCCACATCGACCGCAGGCGGCTGGCTGCTCAACGGCCGTGTGGCTGCACTGGCGCTGGCTGAGCAGTCACAGGCGGCGCTGTTGTTGGTTGAGGCCGAAGGTCAGCCACGTTTGGCGCTGGTCGAATTGTCGGCCAAAGCCATCAAGCAGGTGCCCGGCCGCATGACCCACGGCGAAGCCATTGCAGACCTGCACGTCGACAAACTGTTGATTGGCGTTGAGCACGTGCTCCCGGCCAGTGCCTTGAGCTGGCTGGAGCCGCGCAGCATTGCGGCATTGGCCGCGTTGCAACTGGGTGTGAGTGATGAGCAGATTCGCCGCACCGTGGTGTACGTCAGCGAGCGTCGCCAGTTCGACCGCAGCATCGGCAGCTTTCAGGCCGTGCAAATGAGCATGGCAACGACCCACATCGCCCTTGAAGCGTTGCGCAGCTGCCTGTGGCAATTGTGCTATCGCCTCGACGCCGGTCTGCCCGCGCCGTCTGAAGCGCTGGCCACCGCCTGGCAGGCCTGCGAAGCGGGGCACCTGATCGGGCATACCGCTCAGCACGTACACGGCGGCATTGGCGTCGACCTGACGTACCCGATGCACCGCTTTCTTTACTGGAGCCGCGCTTTGGGCAGTGCCCTGGGCGGTTCGGCGGCAAGCCTGGAACGCCTCGGCGACTGGTTGAGCCATAACGACAAGCTGGGATGGAAATATGACCTCGAAGAACACCAAGCGCTTTGACGACGTGCGCCCCGGCGAAACCCTGCCGGAACTGGCGATCCCGATCACCGTGGGGCTGGTCGCAGGCGGCGCCATCGCGACCCGCGATTACTTCCCGGGCCACCACGACCTGAATGCCGCGCAGACCCTCGGCTCGCCGCACATCTTCATGAATATCCTCACCACCAACGGGCTGGTGCAGCGTTACATCGAAGACTGGGCGGGCCCCGAAGCGCGTTTTGCGTCGCTGAAGATCAAGCTCGGCGCGCCGAACTACCCCGGCGACTGCATGACCTTCAACGGCGCAGTCACGGGTCAGGACGCTGCCACCCGCACGGTGGAAATAACCCTCAGCGGCAAAAATTCGATGGGCAACCACGTGACCGGTACGGTCGCGCTGGTTCTGCCCTGACAGCGGGAGACACGACACATGACGCAATCGTCACTTTCCGGCAGCGCCGCCATTGTTGGGCTGGGCGCGACCGAGTTTTCCAAGAACTCCGGGCGTACCGAACTGCGCCTGGCGCTGGAAGCCACGCTGGCCGCACTCAAAGACGCGGGCATCGACCCGTCTGAAGTCGAAGGTTTTAGCTCGTATTCGGTCGACAAAGTGCCCGAGTATGAAATCGCCCGTCTGCTGGGCTGCAAGGACGTGAAGTTCTTCTCCCAAGTGCCTCATGGTGGTGGAGCGGCCTGCGGGCCGATCATGCATGCCGCCATGGCCGTGGCCACCGGTGTGGCCAAAGTTGTGGTGGTGTACCGCGCCATGAACGAGCGTTCGTGGTATCGCTTCGGCAGCGGCAGTTATGGCTTTGCCTCAACGCCGACGTTCGAGAACGTCAACTACGGCTGGTACATGCCGCACGGCCTGCACACCCCGGCCTCGTGGGTGGGCATGTTTGCCCAGCGCTACATGCACACCTATGGCGCGACCTCCGAAGACTTCGGTCGGGTAGCGGTGGCGGTCCGTGACTTTGCCGCGACCAACCCGAACGCCTTCTTCTACGGCAAGCCGATCACCCTTGAAGAACATCAGGCCTCGCGCTGGATCTGCGAGCCGCTGCATTTGCTCGACTGCTGCCAGGAGTCTGATGGCGCTGTGGCCATGGTTATCACCTCGGCCGAGCGGGCCAAGGACTTGCGCCAGAAGCCGGTGATGATCAAGGCCGGTTCCCAGGGCATTACCTCGGGCCAGCAAATCATGACCTCGTTCTACCGCGACGACATAACCGGGCTGCCGGAAATGGGCGTGGTGGCCAAAGAGCTGTATCGCCAGTCCGGACTTGGGCCTGATGCGCTGCAAACCGCGGTGATTTATGACCATTTCACCCCGTTTGTGTTGCCGCAACTGGAAGAGTTCGGTCTGTGTGAGCGTGGCGAAGCCAAGGAATTTATCCGCGCCGGGCACCATGCCCGCGGCGGCAAGTTCCCGATCAACACCCATGGCGGGCAGTTGGGCGAGGCTTACATCCACGGCATGAACGGCGTGGCGGAAGCGGTGCGCCAGGTGCGCGGCAACTCGGTCAACCAGGTCGACAACGTCGAAAACGTGTTGGTCACCGCCGGTACGGGTGTACCGACCAGCGGCCTGATTCTTGGCACAGCCTAAGGAGCTTCCATGTTCGTTGACCTCACTCCCGAACAACACGCCCTGCGCCTCAAGGTGCGGGACTACTTCCAAAACCTGATGACCCCGCAACTGCGTGAGCAATTGCGCGGCAAAGAGGGCGGCGATCTGTACCGCGACACCATCCGCCAGATGGGCCGCGATGGCTGGCTGGCCGTCGGTTGGCCCGTGGAGCACGGCGGACAAGGCTACGGCCCGACCGAACAATTTATCTTCTTTGAAGAAGCCAACATTGCCGGTGCACCGCTGCCTTTCGTGACCATCAGTACCGTGGGCCCGGCGCTCATGGCCTACGGCACGGAAGAGCAAAAGGCCAAGTTTTTGCCGGGTATTGCAGCGGGCGAAATCATCTTCGCCATCGGTTACTCCGAGCCGGGTGCAGGCAGTGATCTGGCAGCGCTGAAAACCAGTGCCCGGCTCGAAGGCGAGCACTTTGTGGTCAACGGCAACAAGCTGTGGACGTCGGGCGCCGAGTCAGCCGATTACATCTGGCTGGCGGCCCGCACCGACCCTGATTTGCCGCGCCACAAGGGGGTGTCGATCCTGATTCTCGACACTCGCTGCGAAGGCTTTTCGACCACGGTTATTCCGACCACCAGCAACCCGACAACGGCTACCTATTACGACAGCGTGCGGGTGCCGAAGGCCATGCTGGTGGGCGAATTGAACGGTGGCTGGAAGCTGATTACCGCACAGCTCAACCATGAGCGATTGGGCCTGGGCGCGTGGTCGGACAAAGTGGTGGGCTTGTTTCGCCGGGTGTTTATGTGGGCCCGCGAGGCGGATGAACATGGCGCTCGCGCGACCGACAAAGCCTGGGTGCGCGCCGGGTTGGCGCAGTGCTACGCCCGCCTTGAAGCCATGCGCCTGATCAACCTGCGCATTGCGGCCGGTCTTGAACGTGACCAGATGGACGTGGCGCTGGCCTCGACCACCAAGGTGTATGGCTCTGAGTCGGGGGTCGAGATTCTGCGCATATTGAGCAACATCGTCGGGGCCAATGGCCTGGTGCGTGGCGGTTCGCAGGCTTCCTTGCTGCAAGGCGAACTGGAGTACGAAGTGCGGGCTTCGGTGACCCTGACGTTTGGCGGCGGCACCAACGAAATCCAGCGCGAGCTGATTGCCCAGTTCGGCCTGGGCATGCCACGTAGCCAACGTTGACGCTCCCACATTAGATCTGCGCCATCCCCTGATGGGTTGGTATTAGGTATTTACAGGTAAAAAACATGAGCGCAATTGACCAGTTCAGAGAGCAAACCCGCAGTTGGCTTGAGGCCAATTGTCCGCCGTCGCAGCGCAAGGCCATCCCTGAGGGCGAGTTGGTGTGGGGCGCACGCCACGTCGAATTTCCTGATGCAGACGCGCAGCTGTGGTTTGAGCGCATGCGCGACAAGGGCTGGTTCTGTCCGGATTGGCCACTGGAGTACGGCGGCGCGGGTCTGAGCCCGGAATACAGCGCGGTGCTGGAAAGCGAGTTGCGACGCCTTAAGTGCCGCCCGCCGCAAATCAATCTGGGCATCTGGATGCTCGGCCCGGTGTTGCTTGAGTTCGGTACCGAAGAGCAGAAAAAAGCCCTGCTGACCCCGATGACTCGTGGCCAGGTGCGCTGGTGTCAGGGTTTTTCCGAGCCCAATGCCGGGTCCGATCTGGCGAGCCTGAAAACCTCGGCGCGCGATGAGGGCGATCACTTTGTGGTCGACGGCAGCAAGATCTGGACCTCTTACGGCGACAAGTCCGACTGGATGTATGCCCTGGTGCGCACTGATCCAAAGGCCAGCAAGCATGCAGGTATCAGCCTGATTGTGCTGGACATGAAGAGCCCCGGCGTGAGCGTCGCACCGATTGATTTGATCAGTGGCAAATCGGCGTTCTGCCAAGTGTTTTTCGACAGCGTCAAAGTGCCTAAATCGCAATTGATTGGCCCGCTGCATGGCGGTTGGAACTTGGCCAAACGGCTGTTGCAGCACGAACGCAAAGCCATGTCCAAGTTCGGTGAATTCAGCCTGCCGACGCATTTCCATTTGTTGCCACTGCTCAACGAGTACTTGCCTGAACCGACGGGCCTGAGTGAGTCGGCACTGGCTGCGCGTGCCGTGGCCTGCGCCATGAACGAGCACAGCTACAACCTGACCGTGCAGCGCATGGGCGAAGAAGCGCGAGCCGGGCAAGACGTGAGCGGGCTGATGTCGATCATGAAACTGGTGCACACCGAGCAGGAACGCGGCAAGTTCGAAGTACTGCTGGACCTGATGGGCTACCACGCGCTGGGCTGGGACAAGAGCGTTTTCAGTGCGCAGGAACAAGCCATTACCCGTGGCTGGCTTAACAGTTATGCCCTGACGATTTCTGGCGGGGCTTCGGAAATCCAGCTCAATGTGATCGCCAAGCGGGTGCTTGGCCTGCCTGACGTGAAGTAAGGAAACAGACCATGAACCTGCTTTATAGCGAAGAACAACGGTTGTTGGCCGACAGCGCCCGCGAGTTCCTGGCGGCGCGTAGCCCAGTGGCCCGTCAACGTACCTTGCGTGATGAGCACAGCGAATTGGGCTTTGACGCTACCTTGTGGCAGGACGCCGTAGCGTTGGGCTGGAGCGCGATTCCGTTCCCTGAGAACCTCGGGGGTCTGGATTTTGGCTGCATGGGCCTGGGCCCGATTTTTGAATCCATGGGCAGCACGCTCAGCGCCTCGCCGCTGTTGTCGAGTGTGGTGCTCAGCGGCTCATTGCTGCACTTGCAAGGCAATGCCCAGCAGCAGGATCAGTGGCTGTCGGCGGCCATCAGCGGCGAGCGGCGCCTGGCCCTTGCACTGGATGAGCGTTCGCGTCACAGCCCTACGCAAGTCGCCTTGCAGGCCGTGCCGAATGCCACTGGTTACAGCCTGAGCGGGCACAAGTATTTCGTCATCGATGGCGTCGGAGCAGACGGCTATCTGGTGGCGGCCCAGGCGGCGCAGGGCATCAGCCTGTTTCTGGTGCCTGCCACTGCGCCGGGCCTTGTAGTGAGTGCCTTGCCCTTGATCGATTCGCGCAACCACGCGCAGTTGCGACTGGACCAGGTGCAGGTCGGGCCTGATGCCTTGCTCGGTGACATCGGTGCGGCGGGGCCTGCGTTAATGACTGCGCTGGATCGTGGCCGGGTGTGTGTGGCGGCCGAGATGCTGGGCATGGCCGAAAAACTCTTCAGAATGACCCTCGACTACCTCAAGACCCGTGTGCAGTTCGAGGTGGCGATTGGCTCGTTTCAGTCACTGCAACACCGGGCGGCTCAGTTGTTTGTCGAGTTGGCACTGGCGCGCAGCACGGTGATGGCTGGCCTGGCAGCGCTGGACGATACGAGCTTGAGCGAGGTTGAGCGTCAGCGGCTGGCCAGTCTGGCGAAATGGAAGGCAGGCCAGATGGCCCTCAAGGTCGCCAATGAAGCGGTGCAGATGCACGGCGGGATTGGTGTGACCGATGAGCTGGACGTGGGCCTGTACCTCAAGCGTATCCGGGTGGCACAGGCAAGCCTGGGAGATGCCGATTATCACTGCGAGCGTTACGCAAGCCTTGCGCCTGCGCACGCCTGAGCCTGTTGCAAGCTGTTCGGGTGAGGAGAATAACAAGATGAAACTTGAACAATGGCAGAGCGCCTGGCAGCAGTTGATTGGTGCCGGCTCGCCTTATGAAGTGGTGACGCCAGCGAGTGGCGGTACCAAACGTTTTCGGCACACGGCCGCCAACGTGTGGGAGGTCATTGATAGCGGTCGCGTCCACGGCGACCGTGAGTTTTTGGTGTGGGAACAGCAACGCCTGACGTTCAGTGAGTTTTTCGATCAGGTCGATCGACTGGCCGGGCAACTGGTGCGACGTTTTGGTGTGCGTCAGGGCGATCGGGTGGCGATTGCCATGCGCA
This sequence comes from Pseudomonas sp. CCC3.1, assembly GCF_034347405.1. NCBI lineage: Bacteria > Pseudomonadati > Pseudomonadota > Gammaproteobacteria > Pseudomonadales > Pseudomonadaceae > Pseudomonas > Pseudomonas sp. CCC3.1. The sequence continues at coordinate 2,923,014 of NZ_CP133778.1, read as the reverse complement.
ATCAACCGGCTTGGCTGGTCGCGTTTTCGGCCGTACAGCGCTGTGGCGCCGTGTGTGTGCCGCTCAACAGTTGGGGCTTGCGTGATGAGCTGTTTCATGGTTTGCAGGACAGCGGCGCGCGGCTGTTGCTGTGTGACGAGCCGCGCTTGCAACTGCTCAAGAGCGACCTGCGTGAGCAAGGTCTGGCAACCATCGTGGTGGGCCTTGCTGCCGGGACCACGCTGGACGAGCATTGCCAGCGTCTTGAAGATGTGCTGGCCGAGCCCGCATTGACTGCACCGACGCTGAAAGTCACCGCCGATGACCCGGCGATGATTCTCTACACCTCGGGCACCACCAGTTTGGCCAAGGGCGTGTTGTCGACCCATGACGCGGTGTGCCAGGCGCTGGTGGCCCTGGAGTTTCAAGGGGTTTTCTGTGCCGTGAGTTCGCCCGAGCGCATCAGCGTGGTGATCAACAGCGGTTACGCCCCCACCACCTTGATGGCGGTGCCGCTGTTTCATGTCAGCGGCTTGCATGCCCAGTTCTTGCTGGCCCTGCGCAGCGGTCGGCGTTTGCTGCTGATGTACAAGTGGGACGTGGAAAAAGCCTTCGATCTGATCCGCGACGAACACTGCACGCAGTTCAATGGCGCGCCAGTGATGATGCAGCAATTACTGGCGTCGCCACGCTTTGGCACGGCTGACACCAAGAGCCTGCTCGGCCTGGGGCTGGGCGGCGCGGCTCCGTCCAGCAGCCTGTTGGCGAACCTGACCCGGCGCAAACCCGAGGCCATTGGAGGCAGTGGTTACGGTCTGACCGAAAGCAACGGCATTTGTGCGGCGATTGGGGGAGATCAGTTCGTTTACAAGCCTGCCGCCGCGGGCTGGCCTTTACCCATCGTCGATGTGCGCATTGGCGACAGCCCGGACCGACCCTTGCCCAACGGTGTCAGCGGCCTGATCTGGGTGCGCTCGCCGACCCTGATGAGCGCGTACTGGAACCTGCCTGATGCGAGTGCCCAAACCTTGCGCGATGGCTGGCTCGACACGGGCGATATCGGTCATCTGGATGCTGAAGGTTTCCTTTACATCACTGACCGCGCCAAGGACTTGATCAACCGGGGTGGCGAGAAGATTTCGGCTGCCGAAGTCGAGTCCTGTGCGTGTGAAATGCCGGGCGTGGTGGAAGCCGCAGCCTTTGCCGTGCCGGACGACGTATTGGGTGAAGTGGTGTTTCTGGTGGTGCGCGGCGAGCCCGTCGATGCCCTGGACAGCGAGACCGTGCGCCGCTTTATTGCCCAGCGCCTGGCGAGCTTTAAAGTCCCGGCGCAGATCCATGTGCAGCACACCCCGTTCGCCCGCAATGCCTCGGGGAAGATGCTTAAAAACCTGCTCAAGGAAGTCTTGGTTACTGCCTGATTAGTCTTTGTGGACGATGTGCTCGCTGCCAGTTGGCGAAGAATGGACGCATACCTCAGCCCGTTTTATCCGCGTAGGAGGCAATACATGAAAATAACAAGAACAGGCGTAATGCTCGCAGCCGCCATGGCCGTCAATCTGGGAGCCATCGCTCCGGTTTCTGCACAAGTGTCCCCCGCAGAAGCCGCCAAACTGGGCAAGGAGCTGACCTGTGTAGGTGCCGAACAGGCGGGTAATGCGGCGGGAACCATCCCGCCGTACACCGGCAAGTATTTAGGCGAAGTCCCCGGCTGGAACCACGTTAAATTCTCGGGCGACCAGCCGGTTGACCCGTATGCCGCTGAGAAACCGATTTTGGTGATCACCGCGCAAAACATGGATCAGTACGCCGATAAGCTCACCGACGGTCAGAAGGCGTTGTTCAAGCGTTATCCGACCACCTACAAGATGAACATCTACCCAGGGCACCGTGATTACCGCTACCCGGACTATGTCTGCAAGCGCGTCATGAGCAACGCTTTGAATGCCAAGCTGGTGAACGACGGCATGGGCTTTGAAGGCCTGGGCCAAGTGCCGTTTCCCATTCCGAAAACAGGTATGGAAGCGCTCTGGAACCACCAGTTGCCAGCCCGCGCGTACACCGAAGAACGAACCAGTGATCTGGCGTCGGTCTTGCCCAATGGCAGCATTGGCTGGGGCCGTGCGTATGCCCGAAACCTGTCGCAGGCCAACTCACCGACCGTTGAGCCCAAGACCGAAGACAAGATCCAGGCCATGAGCAACAACATGACGCTCAAGCCGGCTCGCGACAATGGCACGATCAGCATTTCCCACGAACCCTACAACTTCGCCACCAACCCGCGCCAGGCGTGGAGCTACAGCCCTTCGACCCGTCGCGTGCGCCAACTGCCGGGGTACGGCTATGACCAGCCAATGATCGGGACCAACGGCACCATGACGGTGGACGAAGATCGCTTGTTCAACGGTTCGCCGGAGCGCTTTAACTGGAAGTTGATTGGCAAGCGTGAAATCTACATCCCGGCCAACGCCTACAAGCCGAATGCCGGCACGGTGAAATATGCCGACATGCTGACCATCAACCACCCCAATCCTGAACTGATGCGCTATGAGCTGCGTCGGGTCTGGGTACTCGAAGGTGATTTGAAAGAGGGCTATCGCCATGTCTATGGCAAGCGCGTGCTGTTCCTTGACGAAGACACCTGGCATTCGGTGCTGGCAGACAACTACGATGCCCGTGGGCAGTTGTGGAAGCACGCCATGATCAACTACTACTACCACCCGGACATGAGCGCCTGGCAGGCAGGTTCACAGTTCTTCATGGACTTGAACTCGGGTCAATACACCGGCTACGGCATGACCAACGAATCGAAAAAAGGTCCGATCCTCAACGAAGGCAAGTTCACTGCAGACCAGTACACCTCTGATGCCGCACGGGCGATGGGGCGTTAAGCCTAAACCCGCCGTTACGCAAAAAGCCCTGTCGGTCAACGACAGGGCTTTTTGTTTTAGGAACACACCCAATCCCGTGGGATTTCGTAGCAGTTGCCGAGCCTGCGAGGCTACGTCCGATTGCGAAGCGATCGTAAACCCTAAGTGCAGGGTTTAACTGATACACCTCAGTGCTTAATTTTACGACTGCTACGCAGCCGGACGTAGCCTCGCAGACTCGGCAACTGCTACGAGTGCGTCTTAGGCTTCAAGGCAAATGCAGCAGCACGTAGTCGTTTTTGTCGAAGCGCCCGCTCAAAGCCGGAACGATGTCGCCCAGCGCAGTGCCTTGCAGTGCCTGGTAGTCCTTGCGGTCCATAACGATCCAGGCGGGTGCCTGCAACGCGCTCAGTTCTACCGCTGACTGGGTGAACAAGGGCTGCAAGTCACGGTCTACGTTGACCATGAACTTGATCGCCTTGGCGTCTTTGCCCATGCCATGCAAGACCAGCGGCGCAGGTGCCTGATCGACCAGGTGCAGGGTGTTGAGGGTGAAGTCGCGGGTGTCGTAGGCGCTGCGCTCTGCCGGTTCGATCACCAGAATGTAGCTGCTCCACATCGCCAGCACGGCGCAGGCGGCCAGGCCGGTTGCCCGCCATTGGGCCTTGAACAGCAATGCCAGTGCGAATACTTGCAGCACACCGAGCACGGCATAGATTGAGGTCAGGGGTGGCAGGTCGTCACTGAAGCGCTTGCTGGCGACGATCAGGCCTGCAATCAGCAGCGTGGGCAAAGCCAGCAAAATGGCTTGAATAATGCCGCGCAGTGCCACGAATACTCGACCTTGCATGCCCATGAACGGGTAGGCCGCAATAATGGCGGCCATCGGTAGCATCGGCAGCAAGTAGCGGGCTTTTTTCGCTTGCGGAACCGAGAGGCCGATCATCACGATCAAGCCCGCTGCCGCGCAGTATTTGACCAAGTGCAGGGCCGTATTCGACGGTTTGCGCCCGGCGATCAGCACCGCGGCCACTACCAGCACGGCCAGCGGGTAAGCCAGCGCGTAGTTGCCCATGGAACTTGTGAAGTAATAAAAGGTGCCACTGGCGCCTTCGCTGCCGTCGATGCGGCCAGTGACCTGCATGCGGATCACGTCCTGGACAAAAGCCTGGCCGCCGCTGAGCCAGGCCAGCAGCAGTAACAGACCAATGCACAGCACCAGCAGTACCAGCGCCTGCACGCCAACGCTGAACATGCGGCGCCATTGACCGCTGAGCAGGTAGTAGCTGCAGAGCATGCCGGTGGGAATCACCAGCCCGATGGGGCCGCGAATGGCAAAGCCCAGTACCAGCAACACCAGTAGCCAAAGATGGCGGCGTGGCGCGCCAAAGTGATCATGGGCATAGGCCAGGTAAAACGCGCCGAGGCTGACTGCCGCGAGCATCTGGTCCAGTGACACGGCTCGGGTTTCAGTGATGAAGGTCATGCTCAACAGCAGCAGCGCCACGCTGAGCAAGGCCCAGGTGGTGGACTGCGGGGCAACCAGCCGATAGATCAGCGTCACGATCACGGCGCTGGCAAAAGCTGTGGGTAGCCACGCGGTCAGGCTATTGACCTCGCCAAACGGCAAGGACAGCAGCCAGGTGAACAGGGTCGTGGTGGCGTTGTAGTCGGCGTAAGGCTGGCCGTAGGTGGTCGGGAAAAAGCTGGGGCCATTGCGCAGCATTTCCTTGGCAAACATCACAAAGCGCGAGTCAAAGCCGATCGCGGCCTGGTGCATGTCGCCCAGAATAAACAGCAGTAATGCCAGTGCACCGAGCAGCAGGGACTGGCGGTGCAGTGCACGTAAAACGCTAGCGGAAGGGTAGGCCGGCATGTCGAGTTTCCTTGACTCAATAGACAGACACATAACAAGCGTGGGAGCTGGCGCAGGTTGCGATTTTTTGATTTGAGAGCAAAGTCAAAAGATCGCAACCTGCGGCAGCTCCCACGGGGTAGCCAATGGCGGCGTTGGTAGACCGTTAAACGGCCGTTGCGCCTTGCGATACCGGCAAGTTGCAAGACTCGCCACGCCCCATCGGGAAGTACTGCAAGCCCGCACGGGTCAGGCGCTCGACGTCATACAGGTTTCGCCCATCGAAAATGACAGGGGTTTTGAGGCGTTGCTTGATCAGGTCGAAGTCTGGCGCCTTGAATTGTTGCCATTCAGTGCAGACGATCAAGGCATCAGCGCCATTGAGCGTCGACTCCGGGGTACCCATCAGGCTCAAACGCGGCTCGTCGCCGTACAAACGCTGGGTTTCTTGCATGGCTTCAGGGTCAAAGGCACGCACGTCTGCGCCCGCGTCCCATAACGCCTGCATCAATACGCGGCTTGGGGCATCGCGCATGTCGTCAGTGTTGGGCTTGAAGGCCAAACCCCACAGGGCAAAGGTTTTGCCTTTGAGGTCGCCTTTGAAGAAGGCATTGATGCGGTCGAACAGTTTGTGTTTCTGGCGTTCGTTGATGGCTTCAACCGCTTGCAGCAAATCGCTGGAGCAATTGACTTGCTGGGCGCTGTGGATTAGCGCACGCATGTCTTTAGGGAAGCACGACCCACCATAGCCGCAGCCAGGGTAGATGAAGTGGTAACCAATGCGCGTGTCGGCACCGATGCCCAGTCGCACGGACTCAATGTCGGCGCCCAGGTGCTCGGCCAGTTCGGCGATCTGGTTGATGAAGCTGATTTTGGTGGCGAGCATGCAGTTGGCCGCGTACTTGGTTAGTTCGGCGCTGCGCAAGTCCATGTTGATGATGCGGTCATGGTTGCGGTTGAACGGGGCGTACAGGTCGCGCATCACGTCGCGCACTTCATCGCGCTCGCAGCCAATAATGATGCGATCCGGACGACGGCAATCGTTCACTGCCGAGCCTTCCTTGAGGAATTCGGGGTTAGACACGACGTCGAATTGCAACGAACGGCCGGTCTTGCTCAGGGCGTTGTTGATGTGTGCGGTCAGCGCGTCACCCGTGCCAACCGGCACCGTGGACTTCTCAACCAGAATCACCGGTTCTTCACGGTGGCGACCGACTGCGTCACCCACCGAGAACACCGCCTTGAGGTTTGCCGAGCCGTCTTCGCTGGGGGGGGTGCCGACCGCGATAAACAGCACTTGGCCATGTTCAACGGCGAGTTTTTCATCGCTGGTGAAGCGCAGGCGTTTGCTTTCGAGATTTTCACGAACAAGGTTTGAAAGGCCCGGTTCAAAAATGCTGACGTGACCTTGCTGTAACAGCTCGACCTTTTTCTGATCAATGTCCATGCAAATCACGTCGTGGCCGACTTCCGCCAAGACGGTTGCCTGCACCAGGCCTACATAACCACTACCAAATACACTGATTTTCATGCGCTGTTCCTGGAACCTGGGGGACGTCGAGAGTTGATCGTCAGCACCCCTAGAATGACCAGCGTCACGCCAAGGGTTTTTGAAAGGGTGAAGCTCTCATGGAATATCGGCAGGCTGGCGGCCAGCAGGTAGACCAGTGCGTAGCTGATGCTGAGCAGCGAGTAGGCTCGCCCCAATGGCAGGTCACGCAAGGCCAGTAACCAACACAGCATCGACAGCGCGTATGCCAGGATCGCGGCAAATACCACGCCCAGCGCTGACAGTGATACGTCGCCTTGGCTGATTGCGTTCAGCCATTGGGCGGGCTCCGGCAGGCGGGTCATGCTCCAGCGCATGCCCAATTGGGCGCCGCTGACCAGTAATACGCTGCCACACGCAAAGGAAAATCCACGGCGCAGGTTCATGCGTGTTGCCCCAGCAGAACCACACCGGCAATCACCAGACCCACGCCAATCCAGTGCCGCAGGTCGATGGTTTCTTTAAACACGTAGCGCGCTACCAGAGTGATCAGAACAAAGTTGAGGCTGAGCATCGGGTAAGCGATGCCCACTTCAAGGCGTTGCAACACCAGCAGCCACACCAGCAAACCGAGGCCCAGACACAGCAGGGCCAACCACAGCCAGGGTGATCGCAGCTTGTGTGCGATCCCCGATTGCGGTCCGCGCCAGCTTTCGACCGCGTACTTCTGAGCGACCTGGCCCGCGCAGGTCAGCAGGCACGCCATCAGCAACAGGGCCAGGGTCATGGAGCGGTCTGCGGGTAAATCAAAATCACCATATTGCCTTCGTCAAAACGCTGGGCATCGTTGGGCAGCATGTCCATTTCATGGGTTTCATCGCTGTCCTTGACCCGCATCACCACACCTACCGGGCCTTTCAGGCGCGCGTCGGCCAGCCAGGCCTGAATGTCTTCAAGGCCGATGCTTTTGCCTTTGGCATCGTCATAGGTCAGGCCGTATTTGACCTCACCCTGGGTGTTGTAAAGCGTTACGTCAGGACGGCGCAGGCGCCAGGACAGCGCCGATGCCGCCCCCAGATCGTTACTGAGCAGGGTTTTGGCAGGGGCTAATGCATCCAGATGCTGAAGCACAAACTGGTCTGGCATTTTGTTGTGCACCACGCTGCTCGGCATGCTGGCTGGCAGTACCAGCACCAGCACGCCCATGGCGACGGCAGGCGCGGCCCACATTTTTACCGGGCGTGACATGGCCAGCAGGCCAGTGACAATCCAGGTCAGCAGCACCACGACCAATAACGCTATGTGCAGGGGTTCGTTGTCGTAAAACGGTTTTTTGATCTGGAAGAAGATCAGCGCCAGCAAGGCAACGCTGCCCAGCAGCAGATTGACCAGACCGTTCATGCGCAATGAAAGGGTTTTGACGTGTTCAACCCGATTCATCAGCGTATGGCCCAGCAACAGGGCCAGCGGCAGCATGCAAGGCATGATGTAGGTCGGTAGCTTACCCTTGCTCAGGCTGAACAAGGCCAGCGGAAAAAACAGCCACATCAGGACAAAAATCACGCTGGCATGACGTTTTTGTGTCCAGGCATCTTTGAGGGTGGCAGGAAGCAGCGCGGCCCACGGCAGGCTGGAAACCACCATCAGCGGCAGGTAGAACCACCAAGGGCGCCCGTGCTGTGCATCTTCACCGGCGAAGCGGCGAATGTGTTCGTGCCAGAAAAAGAAGCGCCAGTAGTCCGGTTCCTGGGCGTGCACGGCAAGCACCCAAGGCAATGAGACGATGGCCGCCACCAGCATCGCGAGCAGGCCGTATTTGACCAGCTCCAGGAAGCGCTTTTGCCAGATCATGTAGGGCAGGGCGATCAGCACGGGCAGCAACAGGGCCAAAAAGCCCTTGGTCATAAAGCCCATGCCGCAGGCAAAGCCCAGCAAGGCCCAGCTATAAAGACGCTGGCGAGTGTATTGGGTGTCGACTGCAAACCACAGCGCAACCATGCTCAGGTTGACCCACAGAGTGAACTGCGGATCGAGGTTGGAGTAACCGGCCTGGCCTGCAATGAGGCCGAAGGTCATGTACACCAGTGCGCAGGCAAAGCTCTTGCGCGGGTCATTCCACAAGCGGCGGGCCACGAGGTAGGCCAGCAGTACGCTAAGGCCAGTGGCAATCGCGGAGGCAATTCGTACGCCAAACAGGTTTTCGCCAAAAATGGCTTGCCCGATGGCAATCATCCAGTAGCCAGCAATCGGCTTCTCGAAGTAGCGCAAATCCATGAAGTGCGGGGTGACCCAGTTACCGTCGACCAGAATCTGCTGGCCGATTTGCGCGTAACGCGCTTCATCCGGGATCCACAGACCGTGGGTACCCAGGGGTAACAGGTAAAACGCAATGAAGGCCAGAATCAGCAGCGGTATCGCCCAGCGTTGAGTCATGGCTTCTGCACTCCCAGCCAGCCTTCACGGCCGTCCAGTACGCCACGGCTCAATTGCCCGGCCGGCAGGCTGTTGAGATCGGCGGGAAGCAAGTCCCGCAGTGGCTGAAACTGAATGTCACGGGCACGGGCCTGCGCCAGCAATTGACGGAAGTCATTAGCCATTAGAATCCCTTCTACTTCTGCATGAATGGTGTACGCATTCAGCTTTTGAGGGCTGAAACGATCAAGAATGTATGAATTGAAGTCGGCAGCGCTCAGCTCAGGTCCGACTACTTCATCGAAAGTGGGTAAGTCCACAGGGATTTGCGGCGCGCCCAGTCTGCCGTCGGCCAACCTTGGCCGAAACAGACTGTGCCCGCGGCAATCACTGTTGTAACGAAAGCCAAAGGTTTCTTTGGCCTGGACTACGCGTTCATCTGCACGCCAACCGGCGGCGGCCGAACACTCGACTGCTTGCCCGGTAATGTCGCTCAGGGTGTCGACGCCCCGGCGAATCTGCTCGATCAGTTGCGCCTCGCTCCAGCGTCCGGTGTTGGCCTGCCAGCCATGGTGATCCCAAGCGTGCAGGCCGACCTCGTGGCCAGCGGCCAGGGTCTGGCGCATCAAGTGCCCCAGATCCTTGCCGATAGGTTTGCCTGGCCAGGCGGTGCCGGCCAGCAAAATATCCCAGCCATACAGGCTAGCCGCCTTGGAGCGCATCATTTTCCAGAAAAATTGGGGCTTGATCAGCCGCCATAAATGGCGGCCCATGTTGTCCGGCCCCACGCTGAAAAAGAACGTGGCTTTAATGCCTGCTTCGTCGAGCAGTTCGAGTAACCGCGGCACCCCTTCACGGGTGCCTCGGTAGGTGTCGACATCAATACGTAGTCCAGCCTGCATCAGCGTTTTTCCGCGATTTCAACCATGGCTTCACGCAGGAAGAAATCCAGAGTCTTGCCGATGGTTTCGCTCAGCTCGGTGGTCGGTGTCCAGTCGATCAGGCGACGGGCGTTTTCCACGCTTGGTTTGCGGTGGCTGACGTCTTGATAGCCGGTGCCGTAGAACGACTGGCTTTCAACATCGCGGAAACCGGCAAACGGCGGGAAGTTGTCACGCAGTGGGTGCGCTTCGAACTGACGCAGCAACTCTTCGCCCAGCTCACGAATACTGGCTTCGTTTTCCGGGTTGCCGATGTTGATGATCTGGCCGTCACACTTGCCGTCTTTGTTCTCGATGATGCGGGCCAGGGCTTCGATGCCGTCCGCCACGTCGGTGAAGCAACGTTTTTGCTCGCCACCGTCAACCAGGCGGATCGGCGTACCTTCCACGAGGTGCAGGATCAACTGAGTGATGGCGCGCGAGCTGCCAACACGAGCAGAGTCCAGACGGTCAAGACGCGGGCCCATCCAGTTGAACGGACGGAACAGGGTGAACTTCAGGCCTTTCTGGCCGTAAGCCCAGATCACGCGGTCCAGCAGTTGCTTGGACACGGAGTAGATCCAGCGCTGCTTGTTGATCGGGCCAACAATCAGGTTGGAGGTGTCTTCGTCGAAGTTCTTGTCCTGGCACATGCCATACACTTCGGACGTGGACGGGAAGATCACGCGCTTGTTGTACTTGACGCAGTAACGAACCAGCTTGAGGTTTTCTTCGAAGTCCAGTTCGAACACGCGCAGCGGGTTGCGGGTGTATTCGATTGGGGTGGCGATGGCCACCAGCGGCAGTACGACGTCGCACTTCTTGATGTGGTATTCGATCCACTCGGTGTGGATGCTGATGTCGCCTTCCACGAAGTGGAAGTTCGGGTGGCTGCGCAGGCGATCGATGGCGTCGGAGCCAATGTCCAGGCCATACACTTCAAAACGGTCGTCTTGCAGCAGACGCTCGGACAGGTGGTTACCGATAAAGCCGTTCACACCCAGGATCAGGACGCGGGTGCGACGGGCCGGACGGCCGGATTCGCTGCCGCGCAGGCGCGAGCCTTCAACCAGGCCCAGTTCGCGGGCCAGTTGCGGGCCGCTCAGGTACAGACCGTTATCGTTGCGCTGACCGGCTGTAATGACCAGAGAGTCCTGGCCGCACGCGATGCGCAGCGGGTCGCAGCTGATGACTTGGCCCGGTGCATGGCCCTGGTTGCCAGCGACCACTTCGGCGCCCCAGACAATCAGTTTGTGTTCGCCCACGGAGCAGAAAGCGCCCGGGTACGGTTGGGTCACAGCGCGAACCAGGTTGAACAGTTCTTCAGCCGGGCGTGCCCATTGCAGCAAGCCGTCAGCCGGGGTGCGACGACCAAAGTAAGTGGCCTTGGATTCGTCTTGCGGGGTTTCTTTGAGCTTGCCTTCCGGCAGCACCGGCAAAGTTTCGGCCAGCAGGTTGGCAGCGCTCTCGCGCAGCTTGGCGTGCAGGCTCAGTGCGGTGTCGCTGCGCTCAATGCTGATGCGCTGCTGGGCAACAATGTCACCGGCATCGGCGCGTTTGACCATGCGGTGCAAGGTGACGCCGGTTTCGGTTTCGCCGTTGACCAGCACCCAGTTGGCGGGTGCGCGACCACGGTAGCGCGGCAGCAGGGAACCGTGCAGGTTGAACGCGCCTTTGCTGACGCTGTTCAACAGTTCTTCGCCCAGCAGGTTGCGGTAGTAGAACGAGAAGATGTAATCGGCATTCAGCTTGCGAATGCGCTCGATCCACAGTGGGTGGTTAGCGTCTTCCGGCGCGTGCACCGGGATGCCTTTACGGGCGCACAGTTGGGCCACAGAGCCGTAAAAGTTATTTTCCTTGGGATCGTCCGCATGGGTGAACACAGCAGCGATTTCATAGCCTGCATTGAGCAGTGCTTCGATGCCTGTGCAGCCAATATCGTGATAGGCGAAAACAACGGCTTTCAAACTCATGATTGGACCTGTGTCGAAGTAGAAGAAGACGAGTTGCTAGTAGAAGACGAGTGACTGGTTGTAACGCAAACATCAGCAGGCTCGGCGCGCACGATCTTTTCAATAAAGAAGCGTGGCCGTGCACGTACATCGCTGTACATGCGTCCCAGGTATTCGCCCAGCAGGCCCATGCCGATAAATTGGCCGCCGGTGAATACGAATAGCACCGCAAACAGTACAAACGTACCGTCGCCAGCCCAGGTAGCGCCAAAGATCAGGCGCAAGACGATCAGCAGAATGGCGAATACACCGCCCAGCAACGCCATGCTGAAACCGATGATGCTCAGCAGGCGCAAGGGGGTGGTGGTCATGCACGTGATCAAGTCGAACATCAGGTTGATCAGGCGCATCGGGCTGTATTTTGAATCGCCGTGCTCGCGCTCAGCATGCTGCACCAACACTTCGGTGGTGTGACGGGCAAAGCTGTTGGCGAGAATCGGGATAAAGGTGCTGCGTTCACGGCAAGCCAGCATCGCGTCGACAATCGAACGGCGATAAGCGCGCAACATGCAGCCGTAGTCGCTCATGGCAACGCCGGTGGAACGTTGCACCGCAAGGTTGATCAGGCGTGACGGCCAGCGGCGCCAGGCGGAGTCTTGACGGTTATTGCGCACGGTGCCGACGACGTCATAGCCCAGGGCTGCTTGAGCGACCAGGCGCGGGATTTCTTCCGGCGGGTTCTGCAGGTCGGCGTCCAGGGTAATGACGACATCACCCTTGGAGTTTTCGAAGCCGGCCATGATCGCGGCATGTTGCCCGTAGTTGCGGTTAAGGATCACCGCGACAACAGAGCTGCCTTCACGTTCAGCCGCGTCCTGGAGGATTTGCGCCGATTGATCGCGGCTGCCGTCATCGACCAGTACGATTTCGTAAGGTTGGGTTAACTGGACACAGGCCGCCTCGGTACGCCGCAATAATTCGGGCAGGCTCTGTTCTTCGTTGTAGACCGGAATGACGATCGACACACACTGGATAGGGTAGGGTTTCAAAATTTTCGTTCCAGTCAGTTTCAATGGCACAAGATAACTTGTCTCAGAAGTCAGCCTATACGGGCGTCCTAGAGAGGCTACGCCTACAGGCAGTAAAGCTTAAAACTGACGAAGGTAAAGTCATCGAACTACGTTATCTACATGATTTTGTTGCAAACTATTGGGGCTACCCCCGCTAGATGAGGCATACGTTAAACGCACTATTGTGAAAAACCTATGAAAGTTAGATCAAGTGTGTGTTTTTTCTAACCGCTAGACAGGTGCTATTCAGGAACCAATGAATAGCGCTTAAACAGCAGCTTTGGTGATGAATAGCGGGAGTGTTACGAATGCAAATATTGATAGGAACTTAACGAATTTAAACAGTGACGTGTGTCAATGCTTAAACAAAAAGCAGATTTTTTAACGTTAAAAAACCTGCAGCGCCAACCTGCAGATATGTGATGTGCATCACATCGATTGGCGCCGATAGACAGCCAGTCTGTTCTCTTAAGTGAACGCCAATCTTGTAGGAGCGAGCTTGTCTCGCGATCTTTTCAAGGATCAAAAGATCGCGAGGCAAGCTCGCTCCTACAGTTGGCCGTGCGTAACGCCTAAGTGAGCAGCATTGCTGATTACAGGGTTTTTAGTTCAAGCCCAGCTTGCCGCGCAAGGTCGACAAGTCTTCGGCCAGGGTGTTGACCGGGCCGACCAGCGCCTTGCGATCGTTATCTTTGACTTTGTCGTAGGTCTCAAAACCACCCTCTTTGGTTTTGTATTTGGCCAGAATCTTGTCAACGGTGGCGAAGTTTTTGTCGACCTTGGCGACAAATGCCTTGTCGTTCGCGGCGATTTGCGGACGGAACAAATCAAAAATTTTCTTCGCGCCGTCTACGTTGCCCTGGAAGTCATACAGGTCGGTGTGGCTGTAGCGGTCTTCTTCGCCGGAAATCTTGGTCGCGGCAACTTCTTCCATCAGTGCGGCAGCACCGCCTACCACTTTCTCGGGCGGGAAGGTCAGACCGGCCACGCGGGTTTGCAGGTCTTTGACGTCGGTGTTGAGCTTGTCAGCCAGGGCGTCCAGGCCTTTGGTGCTGTTCTCGGAGAACAGGGTGTATTCAATGCGGTGAAAACCGGTGAAGTCTTCAGCGGTCACGCCTTTTTCGTGGTCATCAACCCGGGAGTCGATGGAGGCATCGAGGTCACTGAACAGTTCGGCAATCGGCTCAATCGACTCATAGTGCACGCGGGTCGGTGCGTAGAGCTTCTTCGCAGTGGCCAGGTCGCCTTTTTTAATGGCGTCGGTGAATTTCTGGGTTTCTTGCGCCAGGGTGTCGATTTCTTCAGTGACGTAAATTTTGTAGTCGGAAATAGGTTGCACCAGATCCAGGGGTGCAGTCGCCGCGAATACCGAGAGCGGGGTGTGCAGCAAACCTAGAGCGATGAGCAGTGCGAGCGGCGTCTTCTTCATGGGACTGTATCCGGTGTGTTTTAGGTTTAGGTTGGGGTTGAGATCAAGTGCGGGTGAGCGGTGCAGCGGCATTGAGCAACGAGCGCCCAATGAAATCCTGATCGTTGCGCACGCCCGGCAAGGTGAAGAAGTAACCGCCGCCAATCGGCTTGAGGTATTCCTCCAGAGGCTCACCGTTGAGTCGGGTCTGTACCGCGATAAAACCTTTGTCCAGATCGCTCTGGTAGCAAATGAACAGCAAGCCCATGTCCAGTTGGCCGTTTTTGTTAACCCCGTTGGAGTAGTTGAACGGGCGACGCAGGATCAAGCTGTTGCTGGTTTCGGCAGTGCGCGGGTTGGCCAGGCGGATGTGAGCGTCCAGCTTGGTGACCTTGCCTTCGGGGTCTTTGCTGTAATCCGGAACGTCGGTCTCGTGCTGGCCATCCATCGGCGCGCCACTGGCCTTGTTGCGGCCGAAGATGCTTTGTTGCTCTTGCAGAGGGGTGCGGTCCCAGCGTTCAACAAAATTGCGAATGATGCGCACCGCTTGATAGCTGCCATCCACTGCCCAATGCGGTTCGTCGCTGCCCGGCTGGACCCAGACAATGGTGTTCATCACAGCGTTGTTATTGGAGTCCGGGTTGGCCGAGCCATCACGGAAACCCAAAAAGTTGCGCGCGCTCTGTGGCGGTACGCCCGGCTTCGTTGGGGCTTGCGGCGGCACAGTACCTTCTTGCTTCCAACGCACCAGCAGCAAGTCCGGCAGGTTTTTCACGATGTCGCGCAGAGCGTGAATGTTGGTGTCGGCGGTATTGGCGCAAAACTGCAGGCTCAGATCGCCGTGGCAGAGTGCGGGCTCCAGCGCATCGTTGGGAAAGCCCTGCATGCGGCTCAGACGCTTGGGCTTGACGCTGCTCAGGCCGAAGCGCTCATCGAACAGCGACTCGCCGACCGACACCGTCACCGTCAGGTTGTCCGGGGTGACGACCGGGCCGAGAATGCCGGAGTCGGTTGGCGGTAACTTGGGGTCGACCTGGGGTACTGGGCCGCCTTTGGTCAGGAACGCAATGCGCTCATTCAAGGTGCGGAACAGGCGCTCCAGGTCTTTGCGGTCGCTGGCCAGCACATCAAAGGACACGAGCATGCCTGCTGCGGGGCGCGGGGTTACGATGCCGTTCTGGTGTTGGCCGTGGAACGCGTGATGGTCCTGGGTCTTGTCGCTGCTGGGCGCCTGGGTGACTTGCGCGTTGGCGCTGGCCGCCATGGCCGGGCAACTCAGGGCGCTGCCAGCCAGTGCGGCACCTGCGACCCCCATACCGAGGAGCACGCGGCGGCGTTGCAGATTGAATTCGCTAGGGCTGTTGTCTGAATCGCTCATGTACGTCTCGTCTGCAATTACAGGCCGGAAAGGCCGAGGGCTGGATCGATTCCATCGAGTGCATCGGCCAGAGCCTTGGCCTTGTTACTGATTTCTTGACGCTGGGCCGCGCTCACCGTGTCGTACGTGAGGTAGCCTTTATCGGTTTTCAGGCCGCTGAGTACGGCTTCAAGCGCGGAGCTGGCGGTATCAATGTTGAGCAGAATGTCGGCATTGTTTTTGGCCAGTAACGGGCGCAGCAGATCGACCACCTTGCGCGTGGTTTGAAGGTTGGCGGCGAAACCGTTCAGGTCGATGTGGCTGTAACGCTCTTCTTCGCCGCTGGCGGCACGGGTGTCCGCCAGGTTGTGCAATGTGCGCGAAACAATATTGACCAACTGTTCAGGCGGCAGCGATTGCGCCAGCAGTTGTTGCTTGAGCAGTAACGCATTGGCTTGCAATTGCTCGGCAATCGGCGCCAGGCCTTGGGTGCTGTGTTGCTCAAACAGGCCGTATTCGAGGCGATGAAAACCACTGAAGCCTGGGTCTTGTTCGCGTTTTTCGAAGTAATCGGCGCGGGCGTTGATGGCGTTGTCCAGTTCAGCCAGGCGTTGTGCGGCCGGGGCCAGGCGCTGATAGGCCTCGCGTGCCGGTACATAAAGGGCCTGTGCCTGCTGCAAGTCGCCGCTGGCAATCGCTTGCGACAAGGCGTCAACAGCCTTGATCAGCGCGTTGCCCTGGCTGCTCAAGTACACCCGGAACTCTGACAAAGGGCCAATGAACGCCACCATGGATGGGCGCGCCTTGGCGTTGGCTTCCGATTCCGCGGTCGGTGTGACGTGCAGGGTGCCGCGCGGGTTGCTGAGCAGGCCGCAGGTAATGGCGTAATCACCGGGCGCGAGGTTGGCGTTGATCACCTGGCTGAGACCGGGAGCAATGTTCTCGCGCTCTTCGATCACTAGCACGCCGTCAAGGATTTCCCATTCGACGGCACGTTCCGAGGCGTTGACGATACGGAAACTGTTAAAGCCGGCGGGCACGGTCAGGGCGTTGGGTTCACAACTGTGAGGGTGAATCGTTACGGTGATTTCATTGCTGTGCACCTTGCGCTTGGCCGCAGCCAGTTGCGAGGCGTAGTAGAACAACCCGCCGGCCGCGATCATTACGATCACCGAGCCGGCCACAGCCCAGCGCAGCGCGCGTGGGGGTGTACCGCTTGCAGGGGTAGACATGCAGGACCTTATGAGTTCGTCACTGAAGAGGGTTGGATGGCTTTGGGCGGTGCCGGGGAGCGGAAGAACATCACCAACGTCACCACCAGATAAATCACATAGGCGCCGATCACACTGACAGTGGGTGCGTCTTGATAGCCGAACATCCCGGCCAGGATCGAACCCAGCGGGCCGTCCATCGGCAGCGTGGCGCTAATGTCGAAGACCACGTCTTGCAGGTGATTCCACAGCCCGGCTTCGTGCAGGGCTTGCACCGAATTGGCCAAAATGCCAGCGGCGACCACCAGAATGAACAGCCCGGTCCAGCGGAAAAACAGCCCCAGGTTCAGGCGCATGCTGCCGCTATAAATAGCAAAGCCCACGAAGATCGCCAGAATCAGCCCGAGCAGGGCGCCCAGAGGTGCGGCCGGACCTTCGCTTTGCTGGAACACCGCGAGCAGGAAAAACACGGTTTCCAGCCCTTCACGTGCCACTGCAAAAAACACCATGGCAATCAGCGCGGTGACTTGATGTTTGGAGCCGGCGAGGGCGTGGTCGAGAGAGGTGTGCAGAGAATGCTTGATCGAGCGGGCGACCTTGCGCATCCAGAACACCATGGAGCTGAGAATGCCAACGGCGATCAGGCCGACGATGCCTTCGAACAATTCCTGCTGTTTTTGCGGGAATTCGGCGCTCATCAGTTCCAGGCCACCGCCGACCAGCAGCGACAAGGCGGCGGCGAGGAAAACCCCAATCCAGACCGCAGGCATCCACTGCCCACGCCCGGTTTGCTTGAGGTAACTGGCAATGATGCCGACGATAAGCGCGGCTTCGATACCTTCGCGCAGCATGATCAGAAATGGAACCAGCATGGGCAGAACACCGCGTTACGAATT
Source organism: Pseudomonas sp. CCC3.1 (assembly GCF_034347405.1). Taxonomy (NCBI): domain Bacteria; kingdom Pseudomonadati; phylum Pseudomonadota; class Gammaproteobacteria; order Pseudomonadales; family Pseudomonadaceae; genus Pseudomonas; species Pseudomonas sp. CCC3.1. The sequence continues at coordinate 2,905,595 of NZ_CP133778.1, read as the reverse complement.
GATAGTGTCAATTTGTAACATATTGATACGTATTGCCAAACAAGAATCGATTTCATTGGCTGAACGGTGGCTGAACGAAGGGGTGGCATCGACTCTGCGGGCTTGGATGCCTCTAGTACAGCGCTAACATTGACCTGTTACAAAGCACTGCGTAGCCTTGCACGTTCGAGGTTCTTCGCAACGCGAAGCTAAGACGGGAACGCGGTATGCCGCGGCTGCCCCCGCAACTGTAAACGGTCATTTACCCTGCCACGCCACTGCTTGTAAGCGGGAAGGCGCAGGGAATGGGGCTGCCTAGGGCAGACCCCCAGCCGTAAGCCAGGAGACCTGCCTCGTGTCAGATTCTTAATTCAACCGGGCGGGGTGATCCGGTGGCGAATGTTTACCGCTCGTATGAGACGGTCGTCGTCCCGTTTGCCCGCCGCTTTGCCAAAGGGCATCCGATGAAAACACTGGCCAAAACCCCCGTCACTATCGTTACCGGCTTCCTCGGCTCGGGCAAAACCACCTTGCTGCGCCACATGCTGGACAACGCCCAAGGTCGCCGCATTGCGGTGATCGTCAACGAATTCGGCGAGTTGGGCATCGACGGCGAAATCCTCAAGCAATGCTCCATCGGCTGCACCGAAGAAGAAGCCAACGGCCGCGTCTACGAACTGGCCAACGGCTGTCTGTGCTGCACCGTTCAAGAAGAATTCTTCCCGGTGATGCGCGAACTGGTTGCCCGTCGTGGTGACATCGATCACATCCTGATTGAAACCTCGGGCCTGGCCTTGCCAAAGCCGCTGGTTCAAGCTTTTCAGTGGCCAGAAATCCGCAGCGCCTGCACCGTTGACGCCGTGATCACTGTGGTCGACAGCCCGGCAGTGGCGCGGGGCACCTTTGCCGCCTTCCCGGATCAGGTGGATGCCCAGCGCAAACTCGACCCGAACCTGGATCACGAGTCGCCACTGCACGAACTGTTTGCCGATCAATTGGCCAGCGCTGACTTGGTGATCCTCAACAAAGCGGACCTGATCAACCCTGAAGACCTGGCCAAAGTGCGTGCCGAAGTGGCTGAAGAGCTGCCACCGGCGGTGAAAATCATTGAGGCCAGCAGCGGTCGTCTGCCCCTGGACATTTTGCTGGGTCTGGGCGCCGGTTCCGAAGACCACATCGACAGCCGTCACAGCCACCACGACCATCACCACGATGGCGATGATGACCACGACGATCATGACCACGATGCTTTCGACTCCATCTCTATTGAGCTGCCACAAGCAGAGGAGCGTGTGCTGTTGGACGCCCTGACGCAATTGGTGGTCAAGCACGACATCCTGCGGGTTAAAGGTTTTGCGGCGATTCCTGGCAAGCCGATGCGTTTGTTGATTCAGGGCGTGGGCACGCGTTTTGACAAGCACTTCGACCGCGCCTGGGGCAGTGATGAGGCGCGCACCACCAAGCTGGTTCTGATTGGCCAGGACCTGGACGCCGCACTGCTTGAGTCCACCCTGCGTACAGCGTTGAGCGTTTAAACCATGCATTTGCTCAGGACCCAGCCCGGTGGCTTTGTATCGGACGACAACATTGCCGACTTAGGCCAAACCCCCGCCGAGCTGGTGATCCTGTGCAGCGGTGATTCAAGCCTGGCACTGCTCGCGGACGCCGCGCAGCAGTTGCCTGAAGATTATCCAAGCCTGCGTCTGGCAAACCCGATGCAGGTGCAAAACCATGGCTCGGTCGATCTGTACGTCGACCAGGTGCTGCAACACGCCAAAGTGATTCTGCTGTCCTTGCACGGCGGAATTGGTTATTGGCGCTACGGCATTGAGCGCCTGATGCAGTTGGCCGAGCGCGGCGTGACGCTGATTCTGGTGCCGGGCGATGACCGTCCTGACCCTGAGTTGAGTGCGCTGAGCACTGTACCCGCCGAACAGGGCGAGCGTCTTTGGCACTTTTTGCGTCAGGGCGGGCGGCATAATGCGCTGCAACTTTATCGCTGCTTGGCCAGCCAATGCCTGGGCCGCGATTACCCGTGGGATGAGCCGCAGACCTTGCCGCGCACCGCCATCTATCACCCGCAGCACACCAGCCCCGAACTCAAGCACTGGCAGGCTGACTGGCACGCCGGGCAGCCGGTGGCGGCGCTGCTGTTCTATCGCTCGCACTTGCAAGCGGCCAACACTGCGTTTGTCGATGTGTTTTGCCAGCGTTTGCAAGCGGCAGGGCTTAACCCTTTGCCGATTGCAGTCGCCAGCCTTAAAGAGCCGGGCTGCCTGACGGTGGTTCAGGACCTGCTCGACGAGGTCGAGGCCGGGGTCATTCTCAATACCACTGGCTTTGCCCAGTCCAGTCCCGAAGCGCCTCACTTGCGCCCGTTCCGGCGCAATATCCCGGTCATTCAGGCCATTTGTGCCCAAGACAACGAACCCGGCTGGCGCGACAGCGAACAAGGCCTTGGCCCGCGTGATCTGGCGATGCACATTGCCTTGCCAGAACTGGACGGGCGAATCATCAGCCGTCCGGTCAGTTTTAAAGACTTGGCGTGGCGCAGTGAGCGCAGCCAGTCGGATGTGGTGTGCTATCGCGCGCAGCCGGAACGCATGGACTTTGTCGCCGAGCTGGCGCGGCGCTGGGTTGAGCTGGCTCGCGTGCCAAACCCGCAAAAACGCATCGCCCTGATTCTGGCCAACTACCCGACCCGCGATGGTCGCATCGGTAATGGCGTGGGGCTGGATACTCCGGCCGCTGCGCTGAATATTCTGCGGGCCTTGCAGGTGCAGGGCTATCCGCTGGACACCGAGTTGCCGGAGTCCGGGACCGCATTGATTCAGGCTTTGCTGGGCGGCGTCAGTAACGACCTCGACAGCCTTGACCTGCGTCCATGCCATCAAAGCCTGGGGCTGGATGAGTACTGGACGATGTTCAGCCAGTTGCCCGAGGCCAATCAGCAAGCGGTCAATGAACGCTGGGGCGCGCCGCAAGATGACCCGATGTTTCGCAGCGGCCGTCTGATGATCGCCGGGCTGCGTTTTGGTTTGACCTTTGTTGGCATTCAGCCGGCGCGTGGTTATCAGGCAGACGCCAGCGCGGTCTATCACGATCCGGACCTGGTACCGCCCCATGCGTACCTGGCGTTTTACTTCTGGTTGCGCCACACCTACGGCGCTCACGCCGTGGTGCACGTTGGCAAACACGGCAACCTGGAATGGTTGCCGGGCAAAGGCGTCGGGTTGTCGGAGCATTGCTGGCCAGACGCGATTCTCGGCCCCATGCCGAATGTGTACCCATTTATCGTCAACGATCCGGGCGAGGGCGCACAGGCCAAGCGCCGCACTCAGGCAGTGATCATCGACCATTTAATGCCGCCGTTGACCCGGGCTGAAACCTACGGCCCGTTGCGCGATCTTGAGCTGCTGGCCGACGAGTATTACGAAGCACAATTGCTCGACCCGCGCCGCGCCCGCGAGTTGCAGCGCGACATTCTCAAGTTGGTGCGTGACACTCACATCGATCGTGAGCTGCAACTGGACGAGAACCTCGACAGCGACGCCGATGCGGCGATCTGGTTGCCGCGTCTGGACACCTACTTGTGCGATTTAAAAGAGTCGCAAATCCGCGATGGGCTGCATATTTTTGGTGAGTCACCGGCTGGGCGCCTGCGTATCGACACGTTGCTGGCGTTGCTGCGTATTCCCCGTGGCGATGGCCGTGGCGCTCAATCAAGCCTGTTGCGGGCCTTGGCGAAAGCCTTTGAATTGGGCTTCGATCCGCTGGATTGCGCGCTGGCCGAGCCATGGGTGACGCGTCAACCTCCCGAATTGCAAGCCGTTAGCGAGGCGCTGTGGCGCACGGCGGGAGACACCCGAGAACGTCTGGAACTGTATGCGGCGCTGTTGATAGAGCAGGCACTGGAAGGCCGCCTGCAATTGCCAGAAGGTGAGCAGTGGGTCGAAGTACGTTCCATTTTTGATGCGTTGCTGGCGGTTGTGGCGCCGCGTTTGGATGCCTGCGGCCCGGCTGAGATGCAGGGTTTGCTCGATGCGCTGAGCGGGCGCTTTGTGCCAGCCGGGCCAAGCGGTGCGCCGAGCCGCGGACGGCTGGACGTGCTGCCCACCGGGCGTAACTTTTTCTCGGTAGACGTGCGCAACCTGCCCACAACCACCGCATGGCGTATCGGCTTCCAGTCCGCCACTCTGATTCTTGAACGTCATCTGCAAGATCACGGTGATCACCTGCGTCAGCTCGGGCTCTCGGTTTGGGGCACGGCGACCATGCGCACCGGGGGCGACGACATTGCCCAGGCCATGGCCCTTATGGGCGTACGACCGGTATGGGCCACGGGCAGCCAGCGCGTCGATGACTTTGAAATCTTGCCGGTCAGCCTGCTCGACCGGCCACGGGTCGATGTCACCTTGCGTGTGTCGGGGTTCTTTCGCGATGCCTTTGCCAACTTGATCCGCCTGTTTGATGCAGCGGTGCAAGCGGTGGCTGCGCTGGACGAGCCTGATGATCTGAACCCGCTGGCGGCCAAGGTACGCCGTGAACGCGAGCAGCTTGAGCGCGACGGCCTGGCCCCTGAGTTGGCGGCGCGTCAGGCGGGCTGGCGTATTTTCGGCGCCAAACCCGGTGCTTATGGCGCAGGCGTGCAAAACGCCATTGATGGTCGCGTGTGGCAAAGCCGCGAAGACCTGGCTGAGGTGTACCTGAACTGGGGTGGCTACGCTTATGGCGGCACCGATGAAGGCACGGCTGCCCGTGACCAGTTTGCCCAGCGCCTGAGTCAGGTGCAGGCGGTGGTGCAGAATCAGGACAATCGCGAGCATGACTTGCTCGATTCCAACGACTATTACCAATTTCAGGGCGGCATGCTGGCAGCCGTCGAAAGCCTGAGTGGCACAACGGCCGCCAGCTACCATGGCGACCACAGCCAGCCCGACGTGCCGAAAATTCGCACCCTCAAAGAAGAACTGAATCGGGTGATCCGCTCGCGGGCGGCGAATCCGAAGTGGATCGAAGGGGTTAAACGCCATGGCTACAAGGGGGCGTTCGAGATGGCGGCAACCCTCGATAATGTGTTTGCCTTTGACGCCACGACCCAGTTGATCGACGACCACCAATACGCGTTGCTGGCCGATGCCTACCTGCTGGACCCGGACACCCGTGAATTTGTGCAGCAACATAACCCGCATGCACTGCGCGACATGACCGAGCGTTTGCTTGAAGCGCAGCAGCGAGGTCTGTGGAGTGAGCCGGGCGAATATCGCCAGGCGCTGGAAGACCTGCTGCTGGACATCGAAGAAGATTGAAATTGAACCCTGTAGGAGCGAGCTTGCCTCGCGATCTTTTGATCTTAAAAAGATCGTGAGGCAAGCTCGCTCCTACAAGGGCGTGATAATTCTGAAAAGGTTTTGTACATGACTGACACCCCCCATTTCCCGCTGTCGGCGGTGGTCGGCGCGGACTCATTGAAACTGGCGCTGTGCCTGACGGCGATTGACCCGAAAATTGGCGGAGTGTTGATCGAGGGCCCGCGCGGCATGGCCAAATCGACCCTGGCCCGTGGCCTGGCCGATGTGCTCGCCAGCGGCCCGTTTGTGACGTTGCCGTTGGGCGCGACTGAAGAGCGCTTGGTCGGCACCCTAGATCTGGACGCGGCGCTGGGCCAGAGCAAGGCGCAATTTTCGCCCGGTGTATTGGCCAAGGCCGATGGCGGGGTGCTGTATGTCGACGAAGTCAACCTGCTGGCGGATCACTTGGTGGACGTGTTGCTGGACGTCGCCGCCAGCGGCATTAACGTGGTGGAGCGTGATGGTATTTCCCATCGCCACCCGGCGCGGTTTGTGCTGATCGGCACCATGAACCCCGAAGAAGGCGAACTGCGCCCGCAATTGCTCGACCGATTTGGCTTGAACGTGGCCATGGACAGCCAGCCGCAGCCGACGGAGCGCGGAGAAATCATCCGTCGCCGGTTAGCTTTTGATGCCGATCCGCAGGGCTTTTGTGCGCAGTGGGCGCAGGCGCAAGACGCCTTGCGTCAACGTTGCCAGCAGGCGCGAGACGGCTTGCAACAGATTGAACTGGATGATCAGTCATTGGCCGTGATTACCGAGCGTTGTTACGCCGCGGGTGTCGATGGCTTGCGTGCCGATCTGGTCTGGCTGAGGGCGGCGCGGGCGCATACGGCCTGGCGCGGGGCAGAATCCATCAGTCTGGATGACATTGATGCGGTCGCCGAGTTTGCCTTGCGTCATCGCCGTCGTGAGCAAACCCCGCAAGCACCGACCCCCGAGCCGCAGTCATCTGCCCAATCGGCAGGCCATTCTGCAAGTTCAGGGCAGGGGCAATGGGGCGAGTTAGCGGCGCAACCGCAAGCCATGGGCGCGCGTCGAGAAGTGCCGAGCTGGCCAAAAAAGCCCTAGGCATTCGCCCTCGATCAACTGCGGGGGCGGATGCCAAACCCCGACCGGGAATACTCGAACAAGGCCGCCTGGGTGCCAGTCGCTATGCTGAGAATGGCGCGATTGATTGGGTGCAAACCCTGCTGCGCGGCCGCCCGAAAACGCGCGAAGACCTGGCCCATAAAGCGCGTAAAGGTGCAGCTCAGGAACTGTGGCTGGTGGTGATTGATGCTTCTGCGTCAACCCGCCGGAATCAGGCATTGAGTGATGCCAAGGGTTTGCTGGCGCAACTTTTCGACGATGCCTATCGCCAGCGTGCCAGGGTAGCAGTGATGACCGCGAGCGGCAGTGCGCCGCAGTGGCACGTCAGCGGCGCCAAGGCTTCAAAAGCGCTGGATCAGTGGCTGGAGGGGCTGGGGGCTGGCGGTGGCACGCCGTTGCTGGACGCGTTGCACGAAGTCGTGCGTTGGCTTGAGGTGCGTCGCAAGCAGTTTTCACAGGAGCAACAGCGGTTTTTGTTGGTCACAGATGGACGATTAAAAGAGCGGTCGTCGCTGCCCGGACTGGACTGCCTTGGGCTGTTGATTGATATAGAGAGGGGGCCGATTCGTCTGGGGCGCGCCCGGCAAATGGCGGCAGAGTTGGGAATCGACTACCAACATATCGATGGTTAAAACACGGTAGACGCTGCCGCAGCCTGCGGCAGCGTCTACACGAGTGTGCGGCTTGTTATGCCGGCATGACCCATGGTTGCAGGGCGTAGCCTTCGTTGCTCAACTCGGTCCTAGCTTGTGCCAGCAGGTGTTCGAGCTGGGCGGCGTCCGAGCAGGCGCTGCGTGGGATTTGCTTGCGGCCGATGCGGGTGCTGGTGCGGTCAATGACTGTCAGGCTCAATTCGCCGTGACCGTCTTGCGCTGCCCAGGCAACACATTGAAAAGGTTCAAAGGCGTGGCCGGCAATCAAAAGTGCTTCGTTGAAACGGAGCGGGGCGTTCATAGGGTCATCTCTCATGGGTGCCCATCAAATGATTAACCGTCGGCTGGGCGTACCGTTCGGTTGGTTACTTGTACTGATGCCCTCAGAGCCGGTTCAGGTCACACGAATGGGTCATTTTTTTAAAAGTTTTTTTATCAGACTGATTTAAATCAATTCTGTAACACCTGCGCGTATCCGTTTAAGTGGCTGGGGAATCCCCGAGTCCTCTGTTTGCGAGGGTTAATGTCATATTGCTATTGCGCTTATAAATAAACGGTACAAGTCCCCGCCTTACTTGTTGCTACCGTTACGGTCAGTCTCCCCAACACTATGTTTCTAAAACTCTTTTTGTTTTTTGACGCCAAGGATCAGTCATGTTTGCAATGCCCTCACCTCGACGCCTGTTAGTGGTTGATCCGTGTGAAGATTGTCACCATTTATTACCAGAACTCCAGAGTGTTGGCTGGTCGGTGGACAGTTGCAGCCTGGAGTCGGTCAGTAATCGCTCTTGTGATGTCGGTTTATTCAGGTTGTTGCCTTCGCACCTTGAACGTCCCGAAGCCGTTAAAGAAATGATCAACCGCAGCGGTACTGAGTGGATTGCAGTGCTGAGTGCTGATGTTTTAAAGATGAAAAATATCGGTGACTTTGTCTGTGAGTGGTTTTTTGATTTCCATACTTTGCCGTTTGATGTGCCACGGGTTCAGGTCACGCTCGGTCGAGCGTTTGGCATGTCCCGTTTGCGCGAGCAGGCGTTGATTCATATCGATCCCCATGCCCATGAACTGTTGGGTGAAAGCCGAAGCATTCGTGACTTGCGAAAACTGTTGAGCAAGTTCGCGCCCACCCAGTCGCCGATATTGATTCGTGGTGAAAGCGGCACTGGCAAAGAACTGGTCGCGCGTACCCTGCATCGTCAATCCAAGCGTCATGATCAGCCCTTTGTCGCGATCAATTGCGGATCCATCCCGGAGCACCTGATTCAATCAGAGCTGTTTGGCCATGAAAAAGGCGCGTTCACCGGGGCCCATCAACGCAAGATCGGGCGTATCGAAACCGCCAACGGTGGCACGCTGTTCCTGGACGAAATAGGTGACTTGCCCCTGGAGTTGCAAGCCAGCCTGTTGCGTTTCCTGCAAGAAAAACACATTGAACGCGTTGGCGGCGGCGCGCCGATTGCTGTCGATGTGCGCGTTCTTGCGGCCACCCATGTCGATCTTGAAGCGGCCATCGCTCAGGGGCGCTTTCGTGAAGACCTGTACTACCGGCTCAATGTCTTGCAGGTGCAAATGTCTCCCTTGCATGAGCGTCACGGTGACATCAGTCTGTTGGCCAACCATTTTTCGCGCCTGTACAGCCAAGAGACGGGCCGCCGTTCGCGCTCATTCAGTGATGGCGCACTGATTGCGCTGGGCAATCACCCTTGGCCTGGCAATGTCCGCGAACTGGCCAACCGCGTTCGGCGTGGGCTGGTGCTGGCGGAAGGACGGCAAATCGAAGCCGCCGATCTGGGCCTGGAAGTACAGCCCGCTACCATGCCTGCCATAGGCACCCTTGAAGACTACAAAGTGCGTGCTGAGCGTCAGGCCCTGTGCGATGTACTGCATCGGCACTCGAACAACTTGAGTACCGCTGCCAAAGTGCTGGGTGTCTCGCGGCCTACCTTTTATCGGTTGTTGCACAAGCATCAAATTCGTTAGCGCGTGGCGTTCGTGCTGCTGCAGCAATCAATGCTGCTAGTGCAAAAACCAGGGGTTTTAAAGCGTCGGTCGGTTGCATGTCAGACTCCGTTCTTCATCAGCAGGTTAAACAGTGAAACTTTCTAGTTGTAATAAAGTGCTGAAAAGAGCAGAGCAAAAGATGTGCCGACTTTAATTTAGTGTTTAAAAACAAATGCCCGCAAACAACTATCAGTCTGCACGCACAGAAAGTGTTTCATTCTTGATATGGCTTAAAGCCATTAATGCACTAAAGGTATAGGCCGCGGCGGGAGGGATGGCGGTCTGATCGTGTGTTTCAGAAACGTTACAGATTGCCGGCTAACTATTAGAGCCCTGTGTTTACAAGGCTCCTGTGGGCAGTGAGTGTTTCAGAAATGGACACTTTTGCGATTTAAGCCAGTAACTGTTCGACAGCGTTAAAGGCCTGTAGGTGGCGAGCGTGCCAGTCGCCGGTAATCACTTGCAGAAGTTGTTGATGCTGTTCCAGCCATTTGCGGCTGGCGTTAAAAAACGCCTGGCGATCGGCGAGAGCGGGTTGGCAGCGCTGGCCGTCTTGAGTCCACTCCACGTGTTCGGGTGACAGCAGTAAATGCAGATCGTAATGACGTTCAAGCAACTGCCGTTCAAGCCAGGCCGGGCAGTCGCCAAACAAGGTCTGGCTCCAGAGCATATTGCTCAGCAAATGCGTGTCCAGAATCAGTAATTCAGGTTGTTGTGCGCGGGCCGCATCTTCCTGGGCGAGTTGGCCACGAGCGATGGCCGGAATGTCTGCAAGACACGTATCGCGTTGGTTTTGCTCGATGAAAGAGCGCACGTATTCACCCACCAAAAGGCCGCCGAAGTGTGCCTGCAATTGTTCCGCGAGCCAGCTTTTGCCGCTGGACTCCGGGCCGGCCAGTACCACCACTTTCATGTGCGCAGCGCCGGATCGAGGCGCCAGTCACGCCAGCCCTGAATGGCGATGACCGTGAACAGGGCATACAGCCCGGCGGTCAGGTACAGCCCTTTGTAGACAAACAGGCCGACGAAAATCACATCCACCACAAACCACAGCGCCCAGCATTGCAGGCGTTTTTGGGCCATCCACAACTGGGCGACCAGACTGAAAGCGGTCAGCGCTGCGTCCAGCCAGGGTTGGGCAGCGTCGGTCCAGTGAGCCATAGCGGCGCCGAGTGCCAGACTACCGATGGCACCGATAGCCAGACCGGTCGATATTTGCCGGGCGTTCAGCGACGTGACCTGACGACCTTGATGCTGCGCCCCGGAACGGGTCCACTGCCACCAGCCATACAACTGCAACACCGCGTACACCACTTGCAGCAGCATGTCGGAATACAGCTTCACATCGAAGAAAATCCAGCTATAGAGCAGCACCATCACCAGCCCGATGGGCCAGCACCAAGGGTTTTGTTTGACTGTTAACCAAACGGCAATGACGCCTAGCACGGCGGCAAACAGTTCAAGCCCTGACATGGGTAATCCTTGGTGGTGAGGGAAGGCCGGCGATTGTACCCGCAGTGCCTGCATTTGTGTGCCGTGACGTCCTCAAACTGGGTTTCAAATTAAAAGATCAAAAGATCGCGAGGTCAGCTCACTCCAGGGCGTTGCAAAACCCGCGAATCGCTTCGCAGGCACCCATCAGTGACGCATCATCCAGGGCATAAGCAATCCGCAGGTACGGCGCCAGACCAAAAGCGCTACCCGGCACCACGGCCACATTAGCTTCGTCGAGCAATGCATGGGCGACGTCTTCATCGGTGTGCAGCACGCGTCCTGCGGCCGAGGTACGGCCAATCAACCCGGCACACTTGGCAAAGACATAAAACGCACCGGCCGGGCTCGCGCACTCAAGCCCGTCAATGGCATTCAACTGCTCAACCAGCCTGTCTCGACGCTTCTGAAACACCGCCCGACTGTGCTGAATAAAGTCTTTCGGTCCCTCCAATGCCGCCAACGCTGCCTGCTGCGAAACAGAACTGGCCCCCGAGGTTTGCTGGCCTTGCAGTTTCTCCATGGCATCCAGCAACCAGCGCGGCCCTGTGGCAAAACCGATGCGCCAACCTGTCATGGCGTACGCCTTGGAAACGCCATTCATGGTCAGGGTTCTGGCAGCCAGTCGCGGCTCAACCTGGGCCAGGGTGAAGAACGTCTGATCGTCGAAAATCAGGTGCTCGTAGATGTCATCGGCCAGGATCAGCACATGCGGGTTGGCCAATAGCACCTCGGCCAGCGCGTGCAGTTCATCGCGGCTGTACACCGCGCCGGTTGGATTGGACGGCGAGTTCAGGATCAACCAGCGCGTGCGGGGTGTAATCGCTGCGGCCAGCGCGGCGGGGGTCAGTTTGAATCCCGTGTCGGCATCGCACGTTACGATCCGGGACTCACCGCCACACAACTGAACCATCTCGGGGTAACTGACCCAATAGGGCGCGGGAACGATGACTTGATCACCCTCATTGAGCGTCGCAGCCAGGGCGTTGTAGATCACCTGCTTGCCGCCGCTGCACACGAGCGTGTCTTGCCAACTGACGTCCAGAGCGTTTTCACGCTGGAATTTGGCGGCAACGGCTTCGCGCAATGAACGTACGCCAGCGACTTGGGTGTAACGGGTATGGCCGTGTTCAATGGCTTGAATCGCCGCCTTGCGCACATGTGCCGGGGTATCGAAGTCCGGCTCGCCTGCGCAGAGCGAAATGATCTTCGCGCCTTTCGCCCGACGCTCTGCCACGCTGTCGATGATGCGATACGTAGCCGAAGGTTGCGCGATGGCCAAACGCTGGTTCAGACGCTGAATATCGGCACTCATCAGACTTTCCTTTGCAAACTGTGATAACCCAAGGCTGTTCGGGCTTGCTCAAGGGTTTTGCCTTGTGTGATCAGGGTGCGAATCTGCGCTTCGACCGATTCGATCTGGCGGGCACAGGCCGCGACTTCTGCGGCCCGTGCTCGCGGCACAATCACCACGCCATTGGCGTCAGCGACCACGATGTCACGCGCACAGACACGGGCGCTGCCAATCGATACGGGCTGGTTGACTGATTGCACCTGCACGCGGTCTTTGCCGGTGCGCATGAAGCGGCCTTTGCTGAACACCGGGTAGCCGTCACTCAGGGCCTTGCTCACGTCTCGGCAAACACCGTCGATCACGGTTGCGGCGATAGCCCGGCTGCCCGCGTACTGGGTCATGATGTCGCCCCAGACCGTGCAGTCGGTGCGGCCTCCGTTGTCGATAACCACCACGTCGCCGGGCGCAACGTCGTCGATAAAATCGCCCACAGTGCCAGGCGGCACGCTGGCTGAGACGTATTGCACGGTGAAGGCGGGGCCCACTACGACAGCGCTGTAGTTGTCCAGCGGCGCGATGCCAAGGCATTGGCCGGGCAGCCCGAGTTTGTCCAGCGCATCAGAGACGCCCGGTGTGTCCAGCCCTGCAAACAGGGCGACCAGTGCTTGATCTTCAGTATTCATCAGGCGTGCTCCGTCTGGATTGCATCGAAATGGCTGTCGTGCATCACTTCAGCGACCGAGCGGCCAGCGCGTATCGCCTCAACCATGGCTTCTTGTCGGCGGTTGATGCGCTCTGCGAGGTCGAGCACCTGCTCGATATGGGGTTGGGGGACGAACACCGTGCCGCAGTTATCGGCAATCACATAGTCATTCTCGCTGACGTCGACGCCTGCCACGTTGATGGTGACAGCGGCATCGATCTGCATCACCCGGTTGCGCGCGCTGATCATGGTGACATCGCGCCCATACACCGGATAACCCATCGCTGCGCTGCCGTCGATGTCGCGGCTGAAACCATCGATAACGGTGCCGCGCACCTGTTTGCGTACAGCTGCGTTGGCCAGAATATCGCCCCAGCACGAGATGCCTTCGAGCCCACCGGCGATGACCAGCACCCGGTCGTCGCTGTCGATCTGTTCAATCACCGGGGTAATCAGGTGTACCGAGGGCGCGGTATCGAGCTTGGGGGCCAGCAATACGGTGCTGGCGCGACCGACGATTTTCGGGCAATTCCACAAAGGTCGTAAGCCTACAGTGGCGCCCGCCAAGCCAAGAAAATCGAGGGCGTCGGACACGGTATTGGTGTCCAGCGCGGCCAGTCGGTCCAGCAAAGGGGTGTGCTTCATGGGGTAGCCTCTGGGGTGACGGAGGCGCCCAGTGTTGATGAGCGTGTTTGATAGGTATATTACGAATCACAGAAGCATTAGATACGCTAAACCTATGGAATATCTATGATCAATTTTCGTCTGATCCGTCACCTCTGGCTGTTCCTGGCAGTTGCCGAAGAACAGAATTTTGGCCGTGCTGCCAAGCGTCTGGGCATGTCGCAACCGCCGCTCAGTGAGCAAATTCAGGTGCTTGAGCAGGCGCTCAAGGTCACACTCTTCGACCGCTCGCGACGCGGCGCCAAATTGACCCCGGTGGGCGCGGCGATTTTGCCGGCAGTGCGTAAATTTGCAGATCAGCTCGAGCGTCTGGAGTTGGCCGTGGAGGAAGCGGTGGCGGGGCAGTCTGGGGTACTGACCATCGGCGCCATTTCCACCGCGATGTTCGATGTGCTGCCACGTTTGATCGAACAGCTGAAAATCGACTATCCGCACCTGACCGTCTCGGTACGGGAAATCGATAGCGTTGAGGCGATTCCGGCACTTGAGTCAGCCGACATTGACCTGGCGTTCGCCCGACTGGATGGCGACCTGGGCACCTCCATTCAATCATTGCCGCTGTTGGAGGATCGCTTGGTAGTGGCCCTGGCAGTCGATCACCCATTGGCGTCGCGCACGCGGATCAGCCTGTCCAGCCTGGCCAATGAGCCTTTGGTGATGTTTGCCCGCAAGGTCAGCCCGGTGTATTTCGACAACCTGATCGCGACCTGTCGGGCCAGCGGCTTCTCCCCGCGCGTGCTGCACGAAGTGCGTTCGGTGGCCTCGCAAATTGCCTTTGTCAGCTATCGGCAAGGCATTGCACTGGTACCGGCGTCCTTGAAAAAACTGGCACCTGCCAATGTGGTGTTTCGTCCGCTGAGCCAAAAACTGAATGTGGTGACGACAGCCGTGGCCTGGAATGCGGATCGGCCGAACCCGCTGATCGATGACATCATTGCTCGGCTGCGCGATAAGGCCTGAGTCTGAAAGGGTTGATTTGATAGGTTTGGCGTATCAAGACCTTACTGAAAAAGGAATGTACACAAGGCGCAAGAGCCGTGACATTGAGGCCATCTTTAGACTTCACAGGTTTTAAACGTGCCCTTTACCCACTCCCAACTGCCTCTCACTGTAGAGGGTGTTTCACTGAACATCGCGGCCATCCACCAAGAGGGCGAACTGGCGCCGATTGTCTTTCTGCATGGATTTGGTTCCACCAAAGAAGACTACGCCGACATCGTGTTGCAAGCGCAGCTCGCTGGTCGTTCGTTCCTTGCTTACGACGCGCCGGGTTGTGGTGAGAGCGAATGTGATGATTTGTCGAGCATATCCATCGATTTCTTGCTGCAAACCGCGCTTCAGGTGCTGGCGCATTTCGGCATCGAACGCTTCCATCTGGTGGGCCATTCCATGGGCGGACTCACTGCGCTGCTGCTGGCCCATAACTTCCCGGAACGGGTGCTTAGTTTCGTCGATATAGAAGGCAACATCGCCCCGGAAGACTGCTTCCTCAGCCGTCAGATCGTCGATTATCCGAGTGCTGACCCGCAGGCATTTTTCGCGGCTTTTATCGAACGTGTGCGGCATGCACCGGCTTACGCCAGCGCCCTGTATTCAGCGAGTTTGCGACACAAGGTACGGGCGGGTGCGGTGCGCGCCATTTTTGAGTCGATAGTTGATTTGTCCGATAACGCTGACTTGATGGGCAAATTCCTCGGCCTGAAATGCCCGCGCATGTTCATGTACGGCGAGCAGAACGCCTCGCTGTCCTACCTGTCATCCATTGAGGCCGCGGGTGTGCAGCTGGCGCAAATTCCGGCCTGCGGGCACTTTCCGATGTATTCGAACCCGCTCGAAATGTGGCGGCATATCGGCGAAATCTGCGTCGATTGATTTGCCTGTGGGAGCCTGGCTTGCCAGCGATGCTGGCGATGCGGTTTCTCTGTCAAAGCGCTCCGCTACCCTCGCGGGCAAGCCCGCTTCCACAGGAGCGGTCACAAAACTTCAAGGCCGCTGCGGTTTCACCGACGTGCCAAAGGTGTTGCCCATGCGCACGCTGGTGGCGGCTGGCGTCGACAGTCCGATCTGATTCGGTGGGCGTTTATCCACCGGAACGTTCATGGCTTCACCCTTCTTTTGCGCGGCTTTGGCGGCGCTCGAATTATTGCCCAACTGCTGGCTCAGACAGCCGTAGTTCGGGGCGTTGTAGCCATCAACCTTGACCTCGGTGCAGCCTGTATCGGCGCCTTGGGCGTGGGCGATCAATGACAAACCGGAACACAAAAACACAGTGGCGAGGGCGGGGAGCAGTTTCATCAGGGCCTCCTTGCGGGCCCGCGAGAGGAGGGCCGCTGTAGATCAAAAGTGTAGTGCAAGGCGTTGGGCGGCTGCGCGATGTTTTTTTGCCATCACTGTAACGTCAGTTTCATATACAGCCTTCAGGATGACGTTTTTGGCAGGACGCGGTGGCCGTGCAGCGACGCCAAGCAAAACGCGAGCGAGGGGCATGGAGTTACGCAGCACGTTGTCTGACGTTGCTGTTCGCTCTGCTGTGGGCGCCCTCCTTGCTGGCAGACACTGATGAGTCACCTTTGCTGGTGCTGGACCTGCCAGCGCAAAATCTGGAACACGCGCTGCAAGCCTTTAGTCGGGCCACTGGCATGGCGATTCTGGTGGATCGTGAGTTAACCCAAAGCAGGCGTTCAATCGGTGTGCATGGCCGCTATACCGCCCAGCAAGCCTTGGGCGTGTTACTGACAGGGAGTGGCTTGATGGCTCGATATGCCAGCAGTGATGCCTTCACGTTGCAAGTGCCTGAGGTCAGCCGCCCGGTAGAGGGGCGGGGAGCCAAGGCACGGGCGGCTGCTGCGCGCATCAACAACAGCTACGCCGCGGCCTTGCAGCAAGCCATCGAGTACAGCTTGTGCCGTTCGCCGCTGACCCGCCCAGGCAGTTTTCGCGCCCTGATTCAGGTATGGGTCAACCGTGAGGGGTTGATCGAACACAGTCGGCTGGTCAGTTCCACGGGTGATACGCAACGCGACGAGCTGTTGGTGCGCAACCTGAGCACCACCCGCGTCGAGCGTCCGGCACCCAGCTCACTGCGATTGCCGGTGACTTTACTATTGATGCCCGACACAACAGGAACACGCATGGAATGTACAGCAGGGACAGGAGCGCCGGGATCATGAAAGAGACCGGGCACAGCACAATGGTCAGTTTGTTTCTGGCGTCTTACGAAGACTTCAAGGTGCGTTTGCGCAAGCGCCTGGGTTCCGAAGACCTGGCCTGCGATGTGCTGCACGAAACCTATTTGCGGGTAGACCGCATGGAGGTGCCGCCCAACCTCCTGCAACCCAACGCCTACCTTTACCGTATGGCCTTGAACATCGCCGCCGACCGTCGCCAGGCCGATGCGCGACTGCTGACCGGCAGCGAGATTTCAGACTTGTTACAACCCAGCGATGAAGCCCTTGACCCGTCTCGGGTGGTCGGCGGGCAGAAAGAAATCCAGTCGTTGATCAAGGCCCTCTATGCGCTGCCGCCGCGCCAGCGCAAAATCTTGCTGGCGGCGCGTCTTGAAGAGGCGCCGCACCTGGAAATCTCCCGACGCTTTGGCATTTCTACGCGCATGGTCGAGAAGGAAATCAAGGCCGCTTTGGGCTTCTGCGCAAAGCGTTTGGAAAGAAAAGTCATTCAGCGGTTCGGTCCCGGGGCCGGAAAACCGTCTTAAGTAATGAGTCCCTGATAATCCGTGAGAATGTACGCGCTTGAATATTTTTAGGTTTCCCTCATCCCGGGATCTGTCAGACAGCCAATTGCGTAAAGAAGCCCGGGACTGGCTGGTTCTGCTGACCTCAGGGCACGCCACCGTCGCTGACGCCAAGGCCCTGAAACTCTGGTGTGCGCAAAGCCCGGAACATGCACAGGTCTTTGAGCAGGCCAAGGTGTTGTGGCAGCAACTGGCGCCGGCCGCAGCAGACGTGCAACAGCCGCCGCGCAACGTCGGGCGTCGTGCGTTCCTTGGAACGGCCATTGCCGCCTCGGCCGCGATCGTTTTGGTACAGGTCTCTGCGCCGGGCGGTTTTGACGGGTTGACGGCTGACTATCGCACAGAAGTTGGCGAGCAGCGGGGCGTGAACTTGAGTGACGGCGTACGCCTTGAACTCAATACCCAAACCCGCATCAGCCGTCGCAATCAGGGCATCGAGTTGCTGGAAGGCGAAGTGGAAGTGCTGGCCAATGCCGCGCAACCGCTCAGGGTTCAAGCGGGGGCTGGCTGGTTGAGCAGCGCACACGCACGCTTTAACGTGCGCAATACCGATAACAGCGTCTGCGTGACCTGTGTTGAGGGTTCCGTTGCCGTGGACGTCGGCGGGCGCAATATCCGTCTGGACAGTGGTCGCCAACTGACCTACAACGCCGCCGGTGCCCAAGATCCGTTGGCGGTGGATACGCAGGCGGTGGTTGCCTGGCGTGAGCAGGTGCTGGTGTTCAACAACGCGACATTGGCGAGTGTTGTCAGCGAGATCAATCGATACCGGCCGGGGATGCTGGTGCTGCTCAACAGCGAACTGGGCAAGCGCCGGGTGCAGGCGCGGTTCAGCCTGCAACAACTGCCTGGCGTGGCGTTTATGATTCGGGATGCATATGGCGCCAAATGCACTCAATTGCCGGGAGGGGTTGTGTTGTTGAGCTAGCGACAAACAGACCGAAGGCTGCGATCTAGCAGGTGCGCCACTGCGCCACTGCGCCAGATCGCAGCCTTCGGCCGCGACTGCACATACGATTTCTCCCCCATAAACGATGAATCTCTTCAGCCATCCATTGTGAATTTTTGATGACGGGCATTCAGTCCAGCCCTCTGAAAACTGCCTATCTCCTATATGAAACGCTTGCCCCACGGCGAGAAACCATGAGGAAGATTCCAGATGGCCCGTTGCAAACTACCGATTAACCCAAATGCTCAAGGCCAAGTCGGCCCGACGATCCTGCGGCTCAAGCCATTGGCCCACGCCATCGCCTTGCTGATGGTCGCAGGCAGCGCCCACGGTGCAACGGCGTTCAGTTCTGGCTGGTTCGCCGACAAAGGCGCCTCTCAGGCCGCCACCGCTGCGCGCAACAACGCGCAGATGCCGACAATCCCGTCGCTGAATCAGCAGGCCAAGGCCAACCAGCAGTTGCAACGGTCCCTGACCACCCTCAACACCAGCGTTGCAGCGATTGCCGCTCAACAAGCCGCTCAAGCTGCCGGGCGCCAAGCGGCGTTAGGCCAGGTGTCAAGCGTTCCTGATGGCCTAGGCAAAGGCGGTTTGCAGGTCGATAACAGCCTGACCCAAGGCTGGACCAACGCCAAAGGCCCGACCCAAACGCAAGTCGGTGGCAAGACCACAGTGACCATTGAGCAGACCGCTGACAAGGCGATCCTCAACTGGGAAACCTTCAACGTGGGGCGCAATACCACGGTCGATTTCCAGCAGCAGTCCAACTGGGCTGCGCTGAACCGGGTCAATGATCCCAACGCCAAACCGAGTGAAATTCAGGGGCAGATCAAAGGCGCCGGCACGGTGATGATCATGAACCGCAACGGTGTGGTCTTCACCGGTACCAGCCAGGTCAACGTACGTAACCTGGTTGCCGGTGCGGCCACCATCACCGACGATCAGTTCACCCAGCGCGGGATTTATGTCGATGCAAACGGTTCCAAGCCAACCTTCACCGATGCCGCTGGCAAGGTTGAGGTGCAGAACGGTGCGGTGATTCAAACCCACGCTGCAACGCTGTCCACCGACTCGGGTGGTTACGCAATTTTGTTGGGCTCGGAGGTTGAAAACTCCGGCACCCTCATCACTGCCAAAGGGCAGACCACACTCGCCGCGGGCGACAGTTTTTATATCCGCCGGGGCGTCGGTACCTCGGGTAACCAGAATTCCACTACCCGTGGCAATGAAGTTGCCACCAGCTTCAAGGCCGGTAGCACGGCCGGTAAGGTCAGCAACAACGGGCTGATCATGGCCTCGACCGGTGACATCACGCTGACCGGGCACAAGGTCGAGCAAAACGGTGTGGCCTTGGCCAGCACTTCGGTGGATACCCGAGGCACGATTCACCTGTTGAACCCGATCACTGACAGCACTGGCACTGTCACCCTGGGCAAGGGCAGCACCACGGCCATTTTGCTGGACGGTACCGACGCCACGGCGCTTAACAGCCAGCGTGATAACGGCCTGATCAACCTCGACGGTCGCCCAAATGCGGTCAACAACGCCACCGGGCTGTTTAACAACCTGAGCACCATCACTGATCGTATCGACCAGTCGCGGGTCGAGATCGTCAGCGGCGGCACCGTGGAGTTCAAGGACGGTTCCACCACCTTGGCCACGGGTGGTCAGGTTGCGGTCACAGCGGGCCAGCGCAGTCTGGTTCGCGATGGGGCAATGATTGACGTGTCTGGCGCGGTTGGCGTCAAGGTGTCGATGGAATCCAACAACATCAAGATCAACGTTCAGGGTAACGAGCAGCGCGATGCGCCGGTGAACCGTGAAGGCGGCAAGCTGGCCAACAACGATGTATGGGTCGATTTGCGCGAATTGGTGTTCGTCCCGGCGGGCACCAACGGTTACGCCACAGATCGCTGGTACACCGCCGGTGGTTTGCTGGAAGTCGGCGGTTATCTTGGCACCCAAGGGCATACCGTCAGCGAGTGGATGGCTCAGGGCGGCACGCTGACGTTCACGGGCAAGGAAGTGGTTACCGAGAAAAATGCCCAGTTCAACTTGTCGGGCGGTACGGTGGACGTGCAGGGTGGCTACATTCAGCAAACCTGGCTTAAAGGCCCGGATGGGCGTCTGTATGAGTTGTCCAAGGCACCGGGCGACATTCTCTATAGCGGTTTCTACAAGGGCTATGAAGACACCAACGCGCGTTGGGGCCGTACCGACTACTACTACAACCCCCTGATTGCTTCGCAACGCCGCTACGAGGCGGGTTATACCGTAGGTCGTGACGCTGGCAAGCTGGTGATCGGCACCTCCAGCGCGGTGCTTGAAGGTCAGTTGATCAGTGATGTATTCCAGGGTGAGCGCCAGATCAAGACCCCGACGCTCAATATCGACGGCTATCAGCAGGCGCAAAAGGCTGCGGCCCAGCGTGCACAACTGATCATTGGCAGCTACACGCCCGTATTCAACAAAAGCACCGGCACCTTGCGCTTCGGCATGAACCCGGTCGCGGACGAGATTCTGTTCGAGTCCAATGCGCAAAAAATCACTGATGGCCTGAGCCTGGACACGGCATTGCCTGCTGATCGTCAGGGCAAGATCATCCTCGACAGTGACCAACTCAATGGCTTCGAACTGGGCGCGATCAAAGCCTCGGCCAAGCAGCAAATCACCGTCAATGGCGCACTGAAAGTGGCCGATGGGGGTGAAATCACTTTATTCACCCCGCAGGCGGCCATCAACGCCAACCTGACGGCCCGCGGTGGCAGCATCAATGCAGGCAACATTCTCAGCCAGCCCGACGTGAACCGCAGCTTTGCAGTGGGCGATGCATTGCTCAACGCACCGACCGGGACTCAGGCGTGGGTCAATGTCGCGCAAGGGGTCAAGCTTGACGCTTCCGGGCGCTGGAACAACTTGGCGCAGGACGGCGCCAACAACCCCAGCGTGGCGTATTCGAATGGCGGCAAGGTGTCGTTGCGCAGTAACGGTGATGTGACGCTGGCTGAAGGCAGTGTGGTGGATGTGTCTTCCGGGGCCACGATTGGGCTGGACGGCACGTTTACCGGCGCCAAGGGCGGTAACGTGACGCTTGCGGCTTACGGCAAGCTTGCGCTGGACAGTGAATTGCGCGGTTATGGGGTCAGCGGTGGCGGTACGTTGGCCGTGCAGGCACGCAAGGTGCAGATCGGTGAGAGCGCCACCGCGCCAGACGCCGATACCTTGCATTTGGCAGGTGACTTCTTCAACAAGGGCTTCTCGGCCTATGACATTACCGGCAACGAAGGGCTGTTGGTCACCGACGGCACTCAGGTCGATGTCACGATGCCGGTTTACCGTCAGGGCGAACACGCAGCGACCACACCAAGTGGCAGCGACCCGATTACCGCGCTGGATCGCTGGACACCGGCGCTGTACCAGGAAAATCCGCTCAAGGGCGTGCTGACTCAGCGCCGTGGCGCCAGTCTTAATTTGAACGCCGGTTCGCTTATCTCATCAGGTGCTTTGGCTGCAACCACCTCACTGGTCGTGGGCAAAGGTGCGGCGGTCACTGTTGATCCCGGCCAGGCGATCAATCTGCGCAGCATCGGCCAGTTGACGGTCGACGGCACGCTCACTGCCTGGGGGGGCAATGTAACCCTTATGGGGCTGGCCAACGCCGACTCAGAAAGAGTCGAAGCCATCGGCCATGGCCGCTCGATCTGGATTGGCGAGCAGGCCGTCATTGATGTGGCCTCACGGGCCGTGACCGCTGTCGACAATCGTGGCCAGGTGTATGGCCAAGTGCGCCATGGCGGCAAGATCACGATTGGCGGCGATATTGACCTGGCCACCGGCATTGCCAAAACCAGTGATCTGTTTGTGGTGCTGCGCGAAGGCGCGCGGCTCGATGCATCCGGCAGCCAAGCGCTGCTCGATGTGCCGGGGCAAGGTCGTACACAGGTCGCCAGCAACGGCGGCAGCATTGCCTTTGCCTCCAACAATGGCCTGTACCTGGACGGCAGCTTTATCGCCAATGCCGGGGGCGCCGGTGCGGCGGGCGGCAGTCTGTCGCTGGCGTTGGAAAGCCCGTACTACCTGAAAAGCGCTGTCACCGACACGGTGCTGAAAGTCCGTGAACTGGTACTCAGCCAGGATCATCAAAGCAGCACGTTAGCCGACACGGCCGATGCGGCAGCCGCCAGCCTGGAGTACGGTCATGCGCGTCTGGGGGTTGATCAGGTCAGTTCCGGCGGTTTTGACAACCTGGCGGTGCTGACCGATGGCCTGCTGAGTTTTGACGGTGATGTGTCGCTGAACATGGGCCAGAGCCTGCGCCTGTACAGCGGTGCCATGGCCCTCAGTGAGAACGCAGCCGCCAACTCCCGGATCAATCTGACAGCACCTTATGTATTGCTCGCAGGAATCCTCGATCCGCTGCTGGCCAAAGACCAGTATCGACATCCGGTGTTGGTCACTGGCATGTCGGAACGTGCCAGTCAGGCGGTGTTTAATGCCAACGCCAACCTGATCGATGTGCGCGGCAATGTGCAATTCGGTAACCGGAGCAGCGTGACTCCGGGCGGCATGCCGCTGGTGGTTGATCGTCGCGGTTTTGATGATGTGCAACTGACCAGTCAGGGCGATTTGCGCTTCCTTGAGGGCTCGGACGCTCTCAGCCTGGGCATCAACACCCAACTGATGACCCGGGGTGATATGACCCTGCTGGCGGCGCAGTTGTATCCGGCGACCGGAGTTGGGGCTCGGGTGATTGCTGGCTTTCTGGACGCCAAGGCTGAAGGCGGTTTCAACTACGACCCGACGCGCGTCTTGACGATTGGTCGTACCGGTAACAGCGATGCCCCTGTGCCTTACTCAGCCTTCGGTCGTCTGCAACTGGGCGGCGCCATCATCAAGCAGGGCGGGGTCGTGCGGGCACCGCTGGGGCTGATCGAAATTGGCACGCTGGGTTCCAAACGCGTGGAGTTGCTGCCCGGCAGCCTGACCTCGGCCAGTGGTAAGGGCCTGGTGCTGCCTTACGGCGGTACGGTTGATGGCCAGACCTACACCTACAATGGCAAAACTGTAACGCTCCTTGGCCTGGGCGGGATTGTGAATCAAAACGGGGACCTGCAGGTCGGGATGATCCTCGGCGGACAGTCTGTGGCTGTACTGCCTGGGGCCACAGTGGACCTGTCCGGTGGCGGTGAGCTGCTCGGCGCCGGGTTTGTTTCCGGACGCGGCGGCTCTACCGATGCCCGCTATAACCCGCTGGTGCAGTTCGGCGCCAACGGCGGTTTTGTGTTGCCGGGACTGAGCACCAACCCGATCTATGCGATTGTGCCTGGCGTGCAATCGGGCTATGCCCCGGTGGCGCCAGAGGGCGGTGCAGTGGACCCGATGATTGGCCAGCAAGTCACCATCGGCGCCGGGGTGCCGGGGCTGGCAGCGGGTACCTACACCTTGATGCCATCCACTTATGCCTTGATGCCAGGTGCTTATCGAGTAGAGATCAACGGCCAGGCCGGGGTTGGGTCCGAGGGCTCGGCCCAGCAAATGCGCAATGGCTCCTGGTCAACCGCCGGGCAACTGTCCATTGCCAATACCGGCATCAGCAACAGCACGGCCAGTCAGTTGATCCTTACGTCGGCTGAAACCTTGCGCCGTTATTCCCAGTACAACGAAACCAGCTACGCGCAGTTCGCCGCGGCTGACGCAGCCCGGCTCGGAGTGCCTCGGGCGCTGCTGGAGGTTGATGCCAGAACCTTGAAACTAGGCCTGCGACCGGGGAATGGGGCGGGTGCGTTTTCTTTTGAGGGTATCGGTCACTTTGAGGCGGCTACTGGGGGTTATGCAGGCTCCGTCGCGGCGGTGAACATGGGCACCGGCGGCATCGAAATAGTTGCGCCAGGCCAGGCCGCGACTCCTGATTTTAAAGGCGTCACCGTGTATGCCGACAGCCTCAATGCCTTGGGTGCCGGACGCTTGGTCATTGGCGGTCTGCCTCAAGTCACCTACGGACAGCTGGGTAATTACGTTAACTTTGCCAGGAACAACAGCGGCTCTATCACCCTGCGTGAAGGGTCAACCTTGTCGGCTCCCGAAGTGTTTCTGGTGACGATGGATGGCGCAATTACCGTGGAGCAGGGTGCTTCAATCAACACCATTGGGCGCGGCGATGTCAGCTATGACGCACGCGACGGCTTTGTGTATAGCTCGGTAGGCAACACGCTGGCGGTGTCCAATGGTTTGTTGAACGTGATCAACTCATCGCAAGGTGCACAAAGCCTGGGTATCCAGTTAGCGGTGTGCAGCAGTGCGCCGTGCAACGGGCAGACATCGCTGTACTCGCAAGGCAGCATCGTCGCCATGACCGACCAAACCCTGCAAATGGGCGATGAAATACGCTACGGCACGCGACACCTCAACCTGGGGGTGTCCAGCATCAACGTTGGCAGCACTGAAGCCCTGGCCGCCGCCGCTGCGGCCAATCGTCTGCCAACCGGGATAACCCTGAACCAACAATTGATCGACCGTCTGTTGCGCGGTGATACGCAATTTGGTGCGCCCGCCCTGGAGACCCTGCAACTTTCAGCCCGCGACAGCTTCAATTTTTATGGCACTACGGCCCTGGACACCTATGACGCAGTGACCGGCAAGTCCCTGCTGAACAATCTGATGATCTCCACTCCGGCAATCTATGGATCGGGTAGCACCAGTGATGTGGCCACCATTCATACTGCCAACCTGATCTGGCAGGGCTCCGGCAGCCTCGCTTCAGCACCGGTAGAGGGTGGTGCGGGGACCGGTAGCGGTCGCCTCGACATCAATAGTGAAAGCATCAAATTCGGCTACGGCAACTTCGCCCAGCCCAGCAAATCCAAAAGCCTGGACCGTCTGGCCCTGGGTTTTGCCAACGTGAACCTCAATGCCAGCCAACAAATAACCGCCAACTACACTGGCAGCCTCTCGGTCTATCAGAGCCAAGGCGCTTTTGACCCGCTTGACGGCTTTGCCTACACCGGCGGCAACCTCAACATCCTGACCCCGTTGATGACCGGCGAAGCCGGTTCGATTAATCGCATCACCGCCGGTGGCGCGATCAATATCAGTGCCTCTGCGGGCACTTATGGCGATGTCAAAGGGCTGGGCGGCGAGCTGTCCTTGAAAGGTGACAGCATTCGCCTGGCCAGTGCCGTGGTCCTGCCCTCTGGCAAGGTGACACTGGATGCCCGAGGCGATGTAGTGCTGACCGACGAGGCGCTGATCGATGTGTCCGGTCGTGCCATTGCCTTTAACGACGTGACCAAATACGCGGCGGGCGGTGATGTACTGTTGGAAAGCCGCACGGGTAATGTGCTGCAAGCAGCAGGTTCGACCATCAACCTCTCGGCCACGTACAACCAGGCGGGCAAATTGCGCGCCGTGGCGGTGGACAGCGGTGCCGGCATTGTCGATCTGGCGGGCAAGATCCTCGGCAGCAGCAGCGGTGTTTATGACGCCGGCGGCACGTGGGTGCCGTACCTGGCGGGCGCAGTGGAAATCCAGGCTCAGCGCCTGGGTGCCAGCGCCAGCCTCAACGAACAGTTTGCAGCGCTCAATCAGCGCCTCAACCAGGGCGAGGTCTTTGGTGCGCGCAGCTTCCAGATCAAGCAGGGCGACCTGGTCATTGGCAACGACGTCAAGGCCAACAACGTCAGCGTCTCGCTGGACAACGGCAGTCTGCGCGTCAGCGGGCGTGTGGACGCCAGTGGTGAGCGGGTCGGCACTATCGCGTTGGCCGCCAAGCGCGGCCTGACCCTCGACGGCACGGCGGTGCTCGATGCGCATGGCAGCCAACTGCGGGTCGACAGCTACGGCAAGATCATTGATTCACCGAACCGCGCCATCGTGGTGCTCAGCTCGGGCGAGGGCCAATTGACCTTGAACGATGGCGTGCACATCGACGTGCGTCACGGCACGGCGGGCACGCCAGGCAATGACGGACGCAATCGCGGCACCCTGGAGTTGAACGCGCCACGCCTCAACAACACGGACATCGCCATTGATGCTCGTGGTCAGTTGACGATCCAGGGTGCACGTTCGATCGCGCTCAACGGCATGGCCCGTTACGACGATGCCCCGACCAACACCGATGCCACTGCCAGCGGGCGTCCGTATCAGGTGATTGATCAGGCTTACCTGGATCAAAAACATGCATTGAGTGTGCAGTTCATCAACGCAGCCCTGAGCAATAAAGACCTGATGAACAACAGGCTCTCGGGGCTGAACAACGCCACTTACGCGGACGCCTTCCATCTGCGTCCGGGCGTGGAAATCGTCAGCAAAACCCCGGGCGGTGATCTGGTGGTGCAGGGCGACCTCGACCTGTCCGGCTATCGCTATGCCAGCCTCAACCCGCATACCCAGAAAAACAATGCCGTGTATGGCTCCGGTGAAGTGGGCAGCCTGACCCTGCGTGCCGGGGGCGACCTGAACATCTACGGCAGCATTAACGACGGTTTTGCACCGCCACCGGCGACCGATGACGACAACGGCTGGGTGTTGCTGCCGGGGATTGACTATACCAATGGCACGCGGGTGATACCGGGCAGCGGCGTGACCCTCGCTGATGGGACCTTGTTCCCGGGGGGCTCAACCCTTAACTTTGACTTGCCGATGAAGGCTGTGGCGCTGGGTGCTGGAACACGGCTACCGGTTGCCGCCACGCTCACTCAACCGCTGACATTGCCCGCAGGGACCGTGCTGGCAGCGGCTGTACGGGATGCCACGGGCAACGTACTGATCACCGCCGGTACACTGTTGAGTCAAAGCCAGACCCTGCCTGCGGGTACTGTTTTGGATGCCGGCAGCATGTTCTCCAGCTTCTTCAATGTCGGGGCCATGATCTGGCCCAAGGGCGTGCCATTGCCCGCAGCGATCAACCCCAATGGGACCAACGCGGTGACCCTCAATGGCAGCAAAGTGCTGCCTCGTGGTGCTCTTTTACCTGCGGGTACCGACGTCAAGTTGCCCGATGGCGCGACGTCAGTACAACTGCGGGTCGAGGAGGCTGGAAGCCAGGGCAAAAACTGGGGCATTGCGCCCATGCTGACCGAAGGCTCCCAAGCCTGGTCGGTGCGTCTGGTGGCCGGGGCCGATACTCAAGCGGCCGACAGTCGCCAACTGCAACCGAATCCGTTGAGCGGTAACTTGCGCCTGGCCGACAGCCATTTCGGTTCGTACGGGGTAGGGAGTCTGGTGTGGACCCTGGATGGCTCCATGGACTGGTTCGGTGACGACAGCATGGTGGGCCAGCCGATCGACTTTGTTAACGATGCCTACCCGGGGATGTGTGATGACGCGCCTTACTACTGCGCTTCGGGCGGCGGGCCTTATACCCTGGAGCAAGGCGGCAGTACCCGCTTCAGCGTGATCCGTACCGGCGCGGCCGATCTGGAGTTGCTGGCGGGTGGCAACCTGAGCATGGAGTCGCTGTTCGGGGTGTATACGGCGGGCAGTTCTTCCACTGCCACCTCGGCCAACGATCCCTACAACCTGGCGCGAGCCGTGGGTGAAAATGGCAAGGTACTGGCTAACGCGGGTGGCAACGAGCAGTGGGTGGATGGCGGGTCAGAGAGCCTGTACCGCGCCTGGTATCCGGACGGTGGGGGCAACCTGTTGTTAAAGGTTGGCGGCAATTTGACCGGTGACATTATCGGTACTGCGCCAATTGGTTACATGCGCCGGGTGAAGAGCGATCTGGGGCACGATACGGCGAACGTTGGCGACTGGCTGTGGCGTCAGGGCAATACCCTGAGTGGCAGTCAGGCCCAAGCCACCGCTTGGTGGATCAACTTTGGTTCTTACACCGTCAATATGTCCCCGAACGGGGGCTCCGACCAGATGACGGGTTTCACCGGTTTCGGTACGTTGGGTGGCGGCAACCTCGATGTCGATGTGCGCGGCGATGCGGGCATCTCCAAGCCTCTGGGCTTTGGCGATCAAAGCCTCAATGGCCGCAGCCAAGGGTTGGTAATGGCGGTCGGCAGCACTGGTCGCGTAGGGGCTGACGGCAGCCTGCAACTGACCGGCGGGGGCGATTTGAACCTGCGGGTCGGTGGCTCCGTGAACGGCGGCAGCGACGTTTACCGGGACCATCTCAATGGGGCAGTGGTGAATGTGCGCGGGCATGTGCAGATGACCAGCGGTGATCTGGGCAGCCTGACCCTGCGTTATGGCATCAAGTCCGGTAACCAGAGTCCCAGTGAAGTGCGTGCTATTGATGCACTGCGCTCGACGTCCGGCATTGCCGCCGGTGGTATGACCTTGCTGCCGGGCGACGCGACCTTCAGTCTGGCAACCCGAGGAGATCTGGTTGTGCAGGATGTGGCCGACCCTGGACGTGCGTCGCAGATGAATACTTTGACGTACCAGAAAGGCGACACCTCCGGTATCGGGCAGAGCTGGTTCAGCTTATGGACATCGCGCACGGCGGTGGACCTGTTCTCCGGCGGCGGTAACCTGACGCCACTGACCGGGACCGCAGAAACCGATATGGCGGCAGTCTATCCCGCGACATTAAGGGCCGTCGCGGCCAATGGCAGCCTGTATTACGGCAGCTCTTCGGCTTTCAATACCGATGACAAGATGCTGCGGGCGCTGGTGCTGGCACCCTCGGCCAATGGGCAATTGGAACTGCTGGCGGGTGACTCGATTTATGGCGGCGCGCTGAGCATCAGCCGCTCCAGCGCAGCCCCAGATACCATGGCGACTATTTGGAAGCCGGCTTATCTGGGCTTCATCTCTAAAGGTGCGGTTCAGGGCAGCGGGAATTTAGCCAGCGACGGCAACGTTGCCCGTTTTGGGCTACACCCTCTGTTTGCCTTTGGTCCCAACACCGCAAGTATGGCATGGGGCGAGGCCCTGGAGCCTGCGCGCTTCTATGCGCTGAACGGTGATCTGCTGGGTATCAGCAGTGGGCGGATACTCTCGATCACCAGTTCAAATGACCCGCGTTACCGCCAAACGTATTACGAAGGCGCAGGTGCGGTCTGGATGCTGGCCGGGCGCGATATTGTCAGCAGCGGTACGCCTCTGAGTGGTGCGATCGGAGGGCTGTCGGACACGGGTGAATACACATTGACCGGCAACCTGTTCGTGCATGACAACCCCAATGACGTCTCCATCGTCAGCGCTGGCCGCGACATTCTGTTCAGCAACTTCAAGGTGGCGGGACCGGGCACGCTGGAGCTGACAGCGGGCCGTAACATCCTGATGGAAGACAAGGTCAGCGTCACCAGCCTTGGCGGTGTGGCACCCGGCGATAGCCGCCCCGGTGCGAGCATCGTGATGCAAGCCGGGTTTGGTCCCAACGGGGCGGACTTCCAGCATTTTGTCGAGGCTTACCTCAACCCGGCCAATCAGGTTTCCCTTGGTGAACCGTTGTCGGTACAAGGCGGCAAAGTGGCCAAGACTTACGAAAACGAGCTGCTCACCTGGCTGGCCGAGCGCTTCGGTTTCGTCGGTGACAGCGCTCAGGCTCGGGTCTTTTACGCGGCGCTGCCCGCCGAGCAACAGCGGGTATTCGCCCGTGAAGTTTACTTCGCCGAACTCAAGGCTTCCGGTCGTGAGTACAACCAGCAAGGCGGTGTGCGCCAAGGCAGTTATGTACGCGGACGGGCGGCGATTGCGGCACTGTTCCCGGAGCAGGATGTGGCTGGTAACCCGATCACCTACAAGGGTGATATCACGATGTTCGGCGGCGCGGGCGTGCACACCGATTTCGGTGGCTCGATCCAGTTACTGACCCCGGGCGGTGGCCAGACCTTCGGTATCGAAGGCATTGCGCCACCGGCGTCGGCGGGCATCATCACTCAGGGCGCGGGCGACATTAGCCTGTATTCCCTGGAGAGCATTTTGCTGGGCCAAAGCCGGATCATGACCACCTTTGGCGGTTCGATCATGGGTTGGTCAGGGCAAGGTGACATCAACGCCGGGCGTGGCTCCAAGACCACCGTGGTGTACACGCCACCGAAGCGGGTTTATGACAACTGGGGCAACGTTGGCCTGGCGCCATCGGTGCCGAGTACCGGGGCTGGTATCGCCACGCTGAACCCGATCCCGGAAGTGCCAGCAGGTGATATCGACCTCATCGCGCCACTGGGCACCATTGACGCGGGGGAGGCCGGGATCCGGGTTTCCGGCAACATCAACATCGCCGCTTTGCGCGTGGTCAATGCCGCCAACATCCAGACTCAAGGCAAATCGTCCGGGGTGCCGGTGTCGGCCACTGTCAATACCGGGGCCTTGAGTTCTGCCAGTTCGGCGGGCTCGGCAGCAGCCCAGGCAGCCGACAGCGCGGCCCGCAACCAGCAAGCAGCCGCGCGGCAGGCAAGGGCTTCAATCGTGACGGTTGAAGTACTGAGTTTCGGCAGTGAGCCGGTGCAACACGATGTAGAACAAACCCCTAAAACCACAGGCTACAACCCGAACAGCCCGGTGCAGATCCTCGGTGCCGGACCGTTGAGTGAGCATGCGCAAGCCAGCCTGACCGATGAGGAGCGCCGTCAAATCAGTCTCTAACCGCAGCACGATTGTGTCGTTCTCCCTCGGGGGTGGTCGTTGATCACTCCTTTTTTTTTCAGCACCGCGTGCGTATTTTTTATGAACTTTCAATGACAACGGTTCGGTGCAGCCCTCCCACAACGGCCTACTTCCTGAACGTGAAACTCACCTTCGGGTGAGAACCAATGAGGATGACTCCAGATGGTCCGTTGCAAAGCACCGATTAACTCGAAAGCTCAAGGTCCTGGCGGCCCTTCGATTCTGCGCCTCAAGCCATTGGCCCATGCCATTGCCTTGCTGATGGTCGCAGGCAGCGCCCACGGTGCCACGGCGTTCAGCTCAGGCTGGTTTGCCGATAAGGGCGCGTCTCAGGCGGCTACCGCTGCGCGAAACAATGCGCAGATGCCCAAGATCCCGTCGCTGAACCAGCAGGCCAAAGTCAATCAGCAGTTGCAACGGTCCCTGACCACGCTCAATACCACGGTCGCAGCCATTGCTGCTCAGCAAGCGGCTCAAGCTGCTGGACGCCAGGCTGCGTCAGGTCAGGTTTCGAATATCCCGGACGGTCTGGGCAAAGGTGGCTTGCAAGTCGATAACAGCCTGACTCAGGGCTGGACCAACGCCAAAAGCCCGACCCAAACACAAGCCGGTGGCAAAACCACCGTGACCATTGAGCAGACCGCTGACAAGGCGATCCTCAACTGGGAGACCTTCAACGTCGGGCGCAACACCACGGTCGATTTCCAACAGCAGTCGAACTGGGCCGCGCTGAATCGGGTCAACGACCCCAACGCCAAGCCAAGCGAAATTCAGGGCCAGATCAAGGGCGCCGGTACGGTCATGATCATGAACCGTAATGGCGTGGTGTTTAGCGGGACCAGTCAGGTCAACGTGCGCAACCTGGTCGCCGGTGCAGCGAATATCACCGATGACCAGTTCACTCAGCGCGGTATTTACGTGGATGTGGACGGCTCTAGTCCGACCTTTACCGACGCCGCAGGCAAGGTTGAAGTGCAGCGCGGCGCGGTGATTCAGACCCACGCTGCCACGCTGTCTACCGAATCCGGTGGTTACGCCTTGTTGCTGGGCTCGGAGGTTGAAAACGCCGGCACCGTCATCACCCCAAAGGGCCAGACCACACTGGCCGCGGGTGATAGTTTTTACATCCGCCGTGGCGTGGGGACCTCGGGCAACCAGAACTCCACCACACGAGGCAATGAAGTCGCAACCAGCCTCGAAGCGGGGAGTACGGCGGGCGCGGTCAGTAACAATGGCCTGATCATGGCTTCGACGGGGGACGTCACGCTGACCGGGCGTAAGGTCGAGCAAAACGGCGTGGCCTTGGCCAGCACCTCGGTGGATTCCCGAGGCACTGTCCACCTGTTGAACTCGGTCACTGACAGCACTGGCACAGTCACCCTGGGCAAGGGCAGTACCACGGCCATTTTGCTGGATGGCACCGACGCCACTGCGCTTAACAGCCAGCGTGATAATGGCTTGCTCAACCTCGACGGGCGTCCGAACCCGGTCAACAATGCTACCGGACTGTTCGATAACCTGAGCACCATCAGTGATCGTATCGACCAGTCGCGGATCGACATCGTCAGCGGCGGCACCGTTGAGTTCAAGGACGGATCCACCACCTTGGCCACGGGTGGTCAGGTTGCTGTGACAGCTGGCCAGCGCAGCCTGGTTCGCGACGGGGCAATGATTGACGTGTCTGGCGCGGTTGGCGTCAAGGTGTCGATGGAATCCAACAGCATCAAGATCAACATTCAGGGTAATGAGCAGCGCGATGCGCCGGTCAACCGGGATGGTGGCAAGCTGATCAACTACGATGTCTGGGTCGATCTGCGTGAGCTGGTATTTGTGCCAGCGGGCACTAACGGCTATGCCACTGATCGCTGGTACACGGCCGGTGGCCTGCTGGAAGTCGGCGGCTATCTGGGCACTCAAGGTCATAGCGTCGGTGAGTGGATGGCTCAGGGCGGCACATTGACCTTTACCGGTAACGAAGTGGTTAGCGAAAAGAACGCGCAATTCAACCTGTCGGGTGGCACGGTCGATGTGCAGAGCGGCTTAATTCGCCAAACCTGGCTTAAAGGCCCGGATGGTCGCTTGTATGAGTTGTCCAAGGCGCCGGGCGACATTCTTTACTCCGGTATCTACAAGGGATTTGAAGACACCAACGCGCGCTGGGGTCGCACCGATTTTTACTACAACCCGCTGATTGCCCCGAAAAGCCGAAACGAGGCCGGTTATACCGTGGGCCGCGACGCTGGCAAGCTGGTGATCGGCACCTCCAGCGCGGTGCTTGAAGGTCAGTTGATCAGTGATGTGTTCCAGGGTGAGCGCCAGGTCAAGACCCCGACGATCAATACGGATGGTTATCAGCAGACACCCAAAGCTGCCGCTCAGCGCGCGCAACTGATCATCGGTAACTACACGCCAGTCTTTAACAAGAGCACCGGCACGTTGCGCTACAGCCTGAACCCGGTCACCAACGAGATTGTATTTGAGTCCAATGCGCAAAAAATCGCTGATGGCCTGAACCTGGACACCGCATTGCCTACGGATCGTCAGGGCAAGGTGGTTCTCGACAGCGACCAGATTAATGGCGTTGAACTAGGCGCAATCAAGACCTCCGCCAATCAGCAGATCACGGTCAACGGCGCACTTAAAGTTGCCGATGGCGGCGACATAACGCTGTTCACTCCCCAGGCGACGATTAATGCCAACCTGACCGCTCATGCGGGCAGTATCAACGCGGGCAACCTATTCCTTCAGCCCGACAGGGAACGCGAAATGGCAGTGGGTGATGTGTACCTACAGCCCACAAATGAGGCTCCGGCGTGGGTCAAGTTGGCCAGCGGAGTCAACGTCGACACAACCGGACGCTGGAACAACCTGGCGCAGGACGGCGTGAACAACAGTGGCGCCGCGTACATGAATGGCGGCAATGTGTCGCTGCGTACCACCGGCGACCTGAATCTGGCGCAAGGTAGCGTGATAGATGTGTCTTCCGGCGCCACCGTTGGTCTGGACGCAAAGTTCATCGGCGGCAAGGGCGGCAGTGTAACCCTGGCGGCCATGGATACGCTTGAGTTGGGCAGTGAACTGCGCGCTTACGGGGTCACGGGCGGCGGTAAGCTGGCGGTACAGGCGCGCAAGGTGCAGATCGGCGACAGCGCCACAGCACCTGACGCCGACACCCTGCATGTCTCGGCTGATTTCTTCAAAAAAGGTTTCTCGGCCTACGACATTACCGGCAACGAAGGCCTGCTGATCACTGATGGCACTCAGGTAGATGTCACGATGCCGGTATACCGCCAAGGTGAGAGGGCGTCGACCTCGCCAACGGGCATCGACCCAGCCTCCGTGCTAGAGCGCTGGACACCCTCGCTGTACCAGGAAAATGCACTCAAGGGGGTGTTGACTCAGCGTCGTGGCGCGAGTTTGAACTTGAACGCGGGCACCACTATCGCCTCCGGCGCGCTGGCTGAGACCACTGCACTGACTGTGGGCAAGGGCGCAGTGGTTAATGTCGACCCTGGCCAGGCGATCAACCTGCGCAGCATCGGTCAACTGACGGTCGATGGCACGTTGAACGCTTGGGGCGGCAGTGTCAGCCTTGCGGGCCTGAGCAACAGCGAATCCAGTGCAGTCGATGGCATCGGTCACGGCCGCTCGATCTGGATCGGTGGGCAGGCAGTGATTGACGTGGCCTCACGTGCCGTGACCGCCGTCGACAATCTCGGCCGTGTGTATGGTCAGGCGCGCAATGGCGGGCAGATCATCGTCGGCGGCGATGTCGACCCCGGCACCGGCATCGCCAAGGCCAGCGATCTGTTTGTGGTCGTGCGCGAAGGCGCACGCCTGGATGCGTCCGGTAGTCAGGCGTTACTGGATATACCGGGGCAGGGCCGAGTCAACGTGGCCAGCAATGGCGGCAATATTGCCTTCGCCTCCAATAATGGTCTGTACCTGGACGGCCTCTTCAAGGCCAATGCCGGAGGCGAGGGTGCCGCAGGCGGGCGACTGTCGCTG
This sequence comes from Pseudomonas sp. CCC3.1, assembly GCF_034347405.1. Classification (NCBI taxonomy): domain Bacteria; kingdom Pseudomonadati; phylum Pseudomonadota; class Gammaproteobacteria; order Pseudomonadales; family Pseudomonadaceae; genus Pseudomonas; species Pseudomonas sp. CCC3.1. The sequence goes on along the minus strand of NZ_CP133778.1, from coordinate 2,871,075 downwards.
GCGCTGGAAGCCCCGTATTACTTGAAGGAACACGTCACAGACCGAGTGTTGCCAGTGCGTGAACTGGTACTGAGCCAGCAGCATAAAACCCTCTCCGTGCCTGACAGCGCTGAAGCTGCGGCAGACTCGTTAATTTACGGTCATGGCGCGCTGGGTGTGGACCAGGTCAAATCCGGTGGTTTTGACAACATGACGTTGCTGGTCCGTGGTGTGTTTAACGTTGACGGTGATATTTCGCTGAACCTGGGGCAAAGCCTGCACCTGTACACCGGTGGCATTAACCTGACACGCAACGCCAACCCAACGTCGCGCGTTAATCTCAGTGCTCCGCATGTGGTGCTCAGTGGCATGCTTGAACCGGACAAATCCGGCATGGAAGCCTGGACCCGACCTTACATCGCTGACACCTCGCCAGGGTTGCGCAGTCAGGGCACGTTAGTCGTTGACAGCGGCTTGCTGGACATTCGCGATCGCGTTGGTTTTGGCGACACGCTGAGCTTCGATAACGTCCAGCTCAACAGCAGTGGCGATCTGCGCTTTCTCGCTGGGCGCGATGGCGGCGACACTTCTAGTGGCTTCAGCACCCAATTACGTGCGGCAGGTGACTTGACCCTGCGTGCCGCGCGCATCTATCCGGGTTCTGACATCAAGGCTCAGGTGCTGGTGGGTAACATCGGCGTCACTGACAACCGGGTGGTTTTCGATCCGACCCGCACCCTGACCATCGAAAAGGTCGGCGATGATCACGGCGTGGCCCCGGACTCGGTGTTCGGGCGTCTGCAACTGGGGGCTTACACCATCAAGCAGGGCGGCGTGTTGCGTGCGCCGCTGGGGTTGATTGAACTCGGTAACGTGGGCAACTCCCGGGTCGAGCTGTTGCCGGGCAGCCTCACATCGGTCAGCGCCAAAGGCCTGGTGCTGCCGTATGGCGGCACAGTGGATGGTCAGGTTTATCGCTATAACGGTAAAAATGTGGTTTTCGTCGGGCAGGGCGGCTTGGGGCAGACAGGCAGTGGTGAGCTCACAATAGGCGTGATTCTAGGGGGTACCAAGGCAACGGTATTGCCCGGTGCCACACTGGACTTGTCTGGCGGCGGCGAGCTGCTGGGTGCAGGCTTTATTTCCGGGCGTGGCGGCTCTACCGATGCACGCTTCAATCCGCTGGTGCAGTTTGGTGCCACCGGCGGCTTTAGCCTGCCAGGGCTGGGTACTAACCCGATCTATGCCATTGTGCCGGGCGTTCAATCGGGTTATGCACCGGCTACGGGCGAAGCCGGCGCGAGCACGCCGCTGGTGGGCCAACAAATCACCCTTGGCGCAGGCGTACCAGGCTTGCCTGCCGGCACCTACACGTTAATGCCGTCCACCTACGCCTTGAAAGCGGGCGCCTTCCGGGTGGAAATCAACGATTTTTCCGGGCAGGGCAGTGATAGCGCAACAACACTGATGCGCAACGGTTCGTGGTCAACGGCCGGGCAACTGTCGATTATCAACACCGGCATTCACAACAGCGTTAACAGCCAGGTCATCCTGACGTCTGGCGACACCCTGCGCCGCTATTCGCAGTACAACGAAACCAGCTACGCGCAATTCGCTATCGCCGACGCTGCCAAGCTCGGTGTACCACGGCCCATGCTGGAAGTGGATGCCAAAACCCTCAAGTTGGCGTTTGGCGGCGGCGCAGGCAAAGAGACCTTCACGTTCGAGGGCATTGGCCAATTTGAAGCGGCCAAAGGCGGTTACGGCGGTACCGTGGGCGTTATCAACCTGGGCGGCGAAACTGTTGAGAACTGGTACACCCAAATCGTCGATGCCAACAGCCCTCTGGAGGCCTTCGAAGGGCTGACGCTCACGGCCCAAAGCCTTAACAATCTGAATGCCAAACGCATCTTTATTGGCGGCTTGCCGCAAGTGGAATATGGCCGCAACGGTAATATCGTCAAGTTCCCATTTGGTGTGAACACACCGGGAAACTCGGTGTTCCTGCGCAGCGGTGCGACCCTTTCGGCCCCCGAAGTGGTGATCGTGGCAGGCCCCGGCAATATCGTGGTCGAACAGGGCGCTTCGATTACGACCTTAGGCCGTGGCGCAGCGATCTATGACGCCCGTGATGGCTTTATTTATGAAGGCGTGCCGAGCCTGTTGGCCGTGTCCAATGGACTGCTCAATGTGCTGCCTTATCTCAACCTCAATAACGAACCGACGGGCAATATCCAGATCGGCGTGTGCCCGAACAGTAACTGCTCAGGCCAGACCACCATCTATTCCGAGGGCAGTATCGTCGCCGCGACCGACAAAGCCCTGCAACTGGACGATGCCGTGCGTTATGGCACCCGTCACCTGACGCTGGCCTTGAGCAATATCAACGTTGGCAGCACGGCCGGGCTGGCGGATGCCGCTGCGCGCAATGTGTTGCCATCGGGTTTGACCCTTAACCAGCAAGTGCTCGAACGCTTGATGCGCGGTGACACCAGCACGGGCGCCCCGGCTCTGGAAACCCTGCAACTGTCAGCGGGCCAGGCGTTCAACTTCTATGGCACCACGCTTCTGGACACTTACGACGCGCAGACCGGCAAGTCGTTGCTGAACAACCTGGTGTTGTCGGCCCCGGCGATCTACGGCTTGGGCAATGCCGATGATGTCGCGACCATTCACACTGCCAATCTGATCTGGCAAGGCGCCACGGGTTCACCGGGCGCGGTGATCACCGACGGCGCCGGGACCGGCAGCGGGCGTCTGGATATCAACGCCGAGCGCATCGAGTTCGGCTATGGCCCATTCGCCCAGCCCAGCAACAACACCGTGTTTGACCGTCTGGTGCTGGGCTTTGCCAACGTCAACCTGAATGCCAGCGATCGCATCACGGCCAACTACAAAGGCAGCCTGTCGGTGTATCAACGTCAGGGCGCGTATGACCCGGTCACTGGCTTTGCCTACAGCGGCGGCAATCTCAACATCGTGACGCCGTTGATGACCGGTGAAGGTGGCTCGCTGAACCGCATTACTGCGGGCGGTGCGATTGATGTCTCGGCCTCTGCCGGTCCTCGTGGCACGGTCAATGGCTACGGCGGCGAGCTGTCTTTCAAGGGCGACACCATTCGCCTGGCCTCGGTGGTGGTGCTGCCGAGCGGCAAAGTCACGCTGGATGCCACAGGCGATGTGGTATTGACCGATGAATCGTTGATCGACGTCGCCGGTCGTGCGGTGGTGTTCAACGACATCACTAAGTACGGCGCTGGCGGCGATGTGCTGCTCGACAGCCGACACGGCAATATCCACCAGGCGTTGGGTTCGACCATCGACGTGTCGGCCCAGCATAACCAGGGCGGCAAATTGCGCGCCGTGGCGCTGGACGCGGCGGGCGGCATGGTCGATCTGCAAGGCAAGATCCTGGGCGGTAACAGCGGTTACTACAATGCCGGTGGCACCCTTGTGCCGTATCAGGGCAGCAGCGTTGAAGTCCAGGCCCAGCGCCTGGGCGCCACTGGCGCGCTGGATCAGCAGTTTGCAGCGCTCAACCAGCGCCTCAATGACGGCGAAGTCTTCGGTGCACGCAGCTTCCAGCTCAAGCAAGGTGACCTGACCATTGGTAACGGCCTCAAGGCCAACATCATCAACGTCTCGGTCGACAACGGCAGCCTGCGCGTCGCGGGCTTGGTGGACGCCAGCGGTGAGCGCGTCGGTAGCATCAACCTGGCCGGTAAAAAAGGCCTGACCCTGGACAGCAGCGCGGTACTCGATGCCCACGGCAGCCAGGTGCGCGTCGACAGCTACGGCAAAATCATCGATTCACCGAACCGGGCGATGGTGGTGCTGGGTTCCGGCACAGGGCAACTGAACCTGGCGGACGGCGTGCGCATCGACCTGCGTCACGGCACTGCGGGCACTCCGGGCAATGACGGGCGTAACCGCGGCACCCTGGAAATGAACGCCCCACGCCTCAACAACAACGACATCGCCATTGATGCCAGCGGCCGTCTGGACATTCAAGGTGCGCGCGCAATCACCCTCAACGGCATGGCGACTTACGACGACGCGCCCGTGATGACCGATCCGACTGCCAGCGGCAGGCCGTATCAGGTGATTGATCAGGCGTATCTGGATGGCAAGCACGTCTTGAGCACGGCGTTTATCAATGCCGCGTTGCAAAACAGCAATCTGTTGAACAACAAACTGGCCGGTTTGAACAACGCGACCTACGCCGACACCTTCCACCTGCGTCCGGGTGTGGAAATCGTCAGCAAGACCCCAAACGGCGATCTGGTGGTGCAGGGCGACGTCGACCTGTCCGGCTATCGCTACGCCAGCCTCAACCGCAATAGCCAGAAAACCTCGGTGTACGGCTCGGGTGAGCCCGGCAGCCTGACCTTGCGCGCCGGGGGCGATCTGAGCATTTACGGCAGCATCAACGACGGCTTCGCGCCCCCGCCGCCCACTGTCGATGACAACGGCTGGGTACTGTTAAAAGGACGCGACTTTAGCAGCGGCGGCACCATCGTGCCGGGCAATGGCGTGGTTCTGGCGGATGGCACCACGTACATGGCGGGCTCGGTGCTGAACTATGATTTGCCGATCAAAGGCACGACGGTGGTGGCTGGAACGCGCTTGCCAGTACGGGCGACATTGGCCCAGGAGGTTACCTTGCCTGCTGACACGGTATTGGCAGCGGCAGTACTGGACGCTTCGGGCAATACGCTGCTGGCGGCAGGCACGCTGCTTAACCAGCCGGTCACCCTGCAAGCAGGTACTCAACTAGAAGCCGGTACCCTGTTGGGTCAGCCCATCGAACTGCTGGCTATGCTTTGGCCTAAAGGGGTGCCATTGCCAGCCCTGTACCAAGCGCTGGACCCAAGCCGAAATGTCGTCACCCTAGATGGCAACATTACGCTGGCGCGTGGGTCGCTGATTCCGACGGGCACCGATGTGAAGCTGGTAGGCAACGTCGATTCGATCAAGTTGCGGCCTGAAGTCGCAGGACGCCAGGGCAAAAACTGGGCGATTTCACCGATGCTGGCCGAAGGTTCGCAGTCGTGGTCATTGCGCCTGGTGGCTGGGGCGGACACCGAAGCTGCGGACAGTCGCCTACTTCAGCCTCATCCGAGCAGCGGCACACTGCGCCTGGCCGACAGTCACTTCGGCATGTTTGCCAAACTGTTGCCGCCCAAAGGTGTGCTGGTATGGAGCGCTTATGCGGTGGAAGACCTCGGGAATGCCGGCGTTGAGGTCAAGGAAGGTGATCCGGTTGATCAATCGATCCTGGATCAGTTTGAGCTGGGGACGATTGCCGATTTTTGCACCAATTTCTCCGACTACTGCCAAGCCAAAATGATGTACGTCTGGACCTCGTACGCAGCGGGCATCCTGCAGAGAAGAGGCATCATCGTTGAGGTAGGAAGCGTGGTCGAAGATCAGATCCTGGAGGCTCTTGGGGTGAGAGGGGGCGCGTCTAAATTCTGCGTGGCCACACCGAGCTACTGCGTATCGATGAGCCCCAAGGAATATGCACCTCTGCCGACCAGCTCGCGCTTCAGTGTGGTCCGTACCGGCACCGGCGACTTGCAATTGCTCAGCGGTGGCAACCTGAGCGTGGACTCTTCGTATGGCGTGTACACGGCAGGCACCTCGTCCACCGGCACTTACTCGGATGATCCCTTCAACCAGCCTCGGGCGCTGAAGGGCGGTAGCACCGTGCTCAAGGAAAAACCTAGCTACTTTGAGCAGTTCGTCAACGGCGGCAGCGAAAGTCTGTATCGCGCGTGGTACCCGGAAGCGGGGGGTAACTTGACGTTGAACGTGAACGGCAACCTCACCGGCAACCTCGACAACGGGGGGAGCTACAGCCAATTCAGGCCTAACTCTGATGACAGCGGCAACAATACGGCCGATGTCGGCAACTGGTTGTGGCGCCAAGGCAGCGGTGATATCGAAACAGGTGGGAAGGCTCAGCCGACGGCCTGGTGGATCAACTTTGGTACTTACACCAACATCATCTCTGACAACCTGATTGGCTTCACGGGTTTCGGCACGCTGGGCGGCGGTGACTTGGACGTTACCGTGGGGGGCGACGCGGGCTCCTTAAAAGAACCGACCTTCACGATTGATGGAAACAACAAGCGCACCCAGGGCCTGGTACTGGCCGTTGGCAGCACGGGCCGGGTGAGCAGCGATGGCAGCCTGCAACTGACCGGTGGCGGCGACTTGCGTCTGCAGGTCAGAGGCGCGCTGAACCCTGTGAGCATTATTGAAACGGCCGGCAATCGTGACGGTGTGCTGACTAACACACGCGGTAATGTGCACGTGCAGGCCGCCAGCATCGGGCGCGTCGATACGTTATACGGCACTACGGCTCAAGTGCCGGGTGATGTGCGTGCGGCTGACCCCCTGCGTGCCAGCCGCAGCCGACCGCAAGGCGGGGTGACGCTAGTGGCAGGCGATGCAACGTTCAGCTTGCATACCTTGGGCGACCTAGTCGTGCAAACGGTTGAGGACGCAGGGCGCGTGCGCCAGTACAACCAATCGGCCTTCAGCCGTAATGACGTGACTGGCGGTTCCAGCAGCTGGTTTACCTTGTGGACCCCTAACACGGCCGTTGATCTGTATGCCGAAGGTGGCAACCTGACGCCTTTTTTGAGTGGTACGAACACGGACCTGGCGGTGGTGTATCCATCGATCCTCAGGGCCACCGCTGCCAGTGGTAGTTTTTACTACGGCAAGGCCGCCACGAGCCGTGATTACGACAGCTATAGCTACCCGATACTCCTGGCTCCGGGCAAAAACGGGCAATTGCAGTTCCTGGCGCAGGATTCGATTTACGCTGGTGGCTTTAGCGTCACCCAATCCGGCACGGCGCTCAGCAGTATGGCAACCCCATGGAATCCGGCCTTTCTTGCCACCCTAGGCTGGCAGAATTACAGCAATCTATCGCAAACCGGTAACTACAACACTTACGGTAATCTGGGGCTGTCACTGTTTACGTTTGGCCCGGGGACTACGAGTGAGCCGTTGAGCAATACCGCTGATCCTTCACGCTTTTATGCGGTGCAGGGCGACCTGATTGGGGTCAACAGTGGTCGGATCATTGCTTACAGAAATGCCAACGTGGCCCATGCCGGCGAGACCTGGTACGAAGGCAGCCGCCCAGTGTGGATGATGGCCGGGCGCGATATCGTCAGCAGCGGTGCCAACCCGGGTGACAATGGCGAGATTTATCCGGAGGTGTTCACCACGGGTAACCTGTTCGTTCACAACAATGCGACCGACATTTCCATCGTTTCAGCCGGGCGCGACATCATTTACAGCAGCTTCAACATTGCCGGCCCGGGCGGTCTGGAGATCACCGCCGGGCGCAGTATCGTCATGGACGACAAGGTCAGCGTGACCAGCATCGGGCCAATCGTAGCCGGTGATTTGCGTCAAGGCGCGAGCATTGCCATGCAGGCAGGTACGGGCGCCAACGGTGCGGATTACCAGCGCTTTATCGAGGCTTACCTCAATCCGGCCAATCAGTTGGCGCAGGGTGAGCCCTTGTCGGCGTCGGGTGGCAAGGTGGCCAAGACCTACGAAAAAGAGTTGCTGGCATGGCTGAGCGAGCGCTTTGGTTTTGTCGGTGACAGCGAACAGGCGGTGGCTTACTTCAAGCAATTGCCAGGCGAGCAGCAGCGCGTGTTTGCCCGCGATGTGTATTTTGCCGAACTGGAAGCGGGCGGCCGTGAGTACAACCAGGCAGGGGGGGTGCGTGAAGGCAGTTATGCCCGTGGTCGGGCAGCGATTGCGGCACTGTTCCCGGAGAAGGACGTGGCGGGTAACGCCATTACCTACCTGGGCGATATCCGCATGTTTGGTGGCGCCGGGGTTCACACCGACTTCGGTGGCTCGATCCAGATGCTCACCCCGGGCGGCAGCCAGACGTTCGGCATCGAGGGTGTCGCACCACCGGCTTCGGCGGGCGTCATCACTCAGGGCGCGGGCAATATCCAGCTGTACTCGCTGGGCAGCATTCTGTTGGGCCAAAGCCGGATCATGACCACCTTTGGTGGCTCGATCATGGGCTGGTCCGCCGCGGGTGACATCAACGCCGGTCGTGGCTCGAAAACCACCGTGGTCTACACACCGCCGAAACGCACCTATGACAACTGGGGCAACGTCGCCCTGTCGCCTTCGGTGCCGAGTACCGGTGCAGGTATTGCCACGCTCAATCCGATCCCGGAAGTGCCAGCAGGTGACATCGACCTGATAGCACCGCTCGGCACCATTGACGCGGGTGAAGCGGGGATTCGCGTGTCGGGCAACATCAACATCGCCGCCTTGCGTATCGTCAACGCGGCGAACATCCAGACCCAGGGCAAATCGTCCGGGGTGCCGGTGGCAGCGAGCGTCAACACGGGAGCCTTGTCTTCCGCCAGTTCGGCGGGCGCGGCAGCGTCCCAGGCGGCGGACAGCGCAGCCCGTAACCAACAGGCGGCAGCGCGACAGGGCAGGGCCTCAATCGTCACAGTTGAAGTGCTGAGCTTTGGCAGCGAACCGGTGCAACACGGGCCGGAACAAACCCAGGCGGTGCCGGGTTACAACCCCAACAGCCCGGTGCAGGTATTGGGCGCAGGGCGACTGAGTGACCAGGCACGAGCGAGCTTGACCGAGGAGGAGCGGGGGCAAATCAGCCTGTAACCGCAGCACATTTTTGTAGTTCGACTTTTGGGGTGATCATTGATCACCCCTTTTTTTGTGTTTGGAGTGGGTGGGTTGTAGAAATGACCGAGTTACCGAGTTACCGAGTACATATCCTTTATGGGCGTTTAACTGAACTATCGGTTTCGCTCTTACAGCGAGTTCCTTTTGGCAAACAGCCCCAAAAGGAACCAAAAGGTCCTTGCCCTACCATTCGGCCGATCTCGCTTAGGCTCGCCCGGTGCCTTCACTCCGGCACTGTTATGGGGGCACGCTGCGACGGGCCATCCTTGGCCCGGCGCAGCTCTCCCGGCATCCATGCCGGGATACCCCCATAACAGCACCTGCGTTCAGCCTGCTGTGAGGGGCCTTTGAGTCGCATACGCAATCTCGTGGCGGCAGACGTAATTTTCAGATCAAAAAACCCAAACCGCGAGTTCTCCGCGAACCGTTTTTGATCTGGCTTGTGATCTTGATCTACCCGCCCCTTTTGGGAGGCCGAGTGCAGGTTTTGCGTAGTGGGTCGACCGGCATGGATGCCGGGAGAGCCGCGCTGGGCCAAGGATGGCCCATCGCGGCGTGCCCACGGAGCGGGACCTGCGCGAGGGAACCTGAGCGAAGCGAAGGCCGAACGGTGGGGCAAGGCCTTTTTGCTGACTTTTGTGGCTGTTTGACAAAAGTTAGCCGCCGTAAGGGCGGAACCCGTAAAAAGCCGTAATGCATCAAACGGATATGCACACAAAACACTGCCGCTTCGCACCAGATCGCAGCCTTCGGCAGCGACTACAAGGCTGTTTGGCAAAAGTTAGCCGCCGTAAGGGCGGAACCCGTAAAAAGCCGTAATCCATCAAACGGATATGTACACAAAACACTGCCGCTTCGCACCAGATCGCAGCCTTCGGCAGCGACTACAGGGCTGTTTGACAAAAGTGAGCCGCCGTAGGGGCGGAACCCGTAAAAAGCCGTAATGCATCAAACGGATATGTACACAAAACACTGCCGCTACGTCGCAGTGGCGCACCAGCCCGATCGCAGCCTTCATCAGCGATTAAAAAAGCAAGAACAACCAGCACCAGTGCCCGCCCACCACGCCACATAAAAATAAGAATGAAGCTTTTGTGACAAGAGTTCGGTAGCCCACGACCACTCCCGTCTTACCTGTGTAACGCGTTGGAGAAGGGGCAAAACGCTGTGCAAACAGCGCCACCCCCATCTCGGACAACTGGGTAATTTTGGCAATTTAGGGGGCGGTGTGGAGCATTTGTTCAAGTCAATCAGGCCGGTCGGCGGCGCTGCACTGTGCTGGCTGGCGCTGGCACAACCGGTACTCGCCGAAGAGCAAGGCGCTCAGGCGCAGAGCCCGGAGCGGCGGGTAGACGTCAACGAGTACTTCGTGCGCGGCAATACCGTGCTCGACGCCCGAGCCATCGAAGAAGCGGTCTACCCGTTTCTCGGGCCGCAAAAAACCTTGAAAGACATCGAGGGTGCCCGTGACGCTCTGCAGAAGACTTACCAAGAACGCGGCTATCAGTCGGTGTTTATCGAACTGCCTGAGCAAAAAGTCGACGACGGTATCGTTTATCTGCAAGTCAGCGAAACCAAGGTTGGCCGCGTACGTGTCGTCGGCGCCAAGCACTATTCACCCGTGGAAATCCGTGAAGAGGTGCCCGGCCTCAAGGAAGGCTCCGTACCGGATTTCGCCACCGTGCAAACCCAGCTCGCAAGTCTCAATCGCACCGCCGGACGCCAGGTCACACCTCTCGTACACGAAGGCCAGCGCCCCGGCACCATGGACGTCGACCTGCAAGTCGAAGACCAAAGCCCATGGCACGCCAGTCTCGGCCTGAACAACGACTACAGCGCCGACACCGAAAAACTGCGCAGCGTCGCCACCGTGGGTTACGACAACCTGTGGCAGTTGGGCCACAGCGTTTCTCTGACGTTTTTCACCTCCCCCCAAGACATGGACAACGCCAAGGTCTGGTCCGGCTCCTACAGCGCGCCGTTGAGCGAGCGCTGGAGCGTGCAGTTCTCGGGTTACCAGTCCGACAGCAACATCGCCACTATCGGCGGCAGTAACGTACTGGGTAAAGGCCATTCCTATGGCGTATCGGCTATTTACAGCCTGCCGGCCAGCGGTACGTGGGCCAATTCGTTTTCGGCCGGGATCGACTTCAAGGACTTCGACGAGCAACTGCGTTTCGGCGACAGCAGCGACCAGGTCCCGCTCAAGTACGCACCGCTGAGCTTCGGCTACAACGGTTACAACTACACCGAACAATCGCAGCTGGGGCTGAGCCTGAACCTGGTGATCGGCACCCGAGCCTTCTTCGGCTACGGCAGCGATTCCCAGGAGTTCCGCGACAAACGTTGGGACTCCAGCCCAAGTTTCGCCGTGCTCAAGGGCGATGGGAATCTGACTACGGCGTTCAAGAACGATTGGCAATTGGCGTCCAAGGTCGGGTTCCAACTGGCGTCCGGTCCGCTGGTCTCCAACGAACAGTATTCCGCTGGCGGCGCCACGTCGGTGCGCGGCTATCTGGCGGCCGAGCGCACCGGTGACGAAGGTTACTTGCTGTCGCAAGAGCTGCGCACTCCGTCGCTGGCCAAATACCTCGGCAGCTATGTACAGGAATGGCGCTTCTACGCCTTCGCCGACGCGGCGCAGTTGTACCTGCGCGACGCGCTGGAAGAGCAAGAAGATGATTACCGGTTGGCCAGCGTTGGCCTGGGCACCCGCGCCAGTTTGAGCAAGTGGCTGTCCGGCAGCCTGGATTGGGGCTACCCGCTGGTTGATGGCCCGAACACCCAAAAACATGACTCTCGTCTGCACTTCAGTATGCAGGCGACTTTCTGATTCGTTTTCACGGAGATCCTTTCACATGCAACGCTTATTTCTGAGTCTGTTGATCTGCCTGGGCTTCGCGCTCCCGGCCACCGCACACGCCTGGTGGCAGGATGACTGGCACTATCGCAAGCAAATTTCGGTCGACACTACCCCGCAAGGCGCGGCGATTAATCAGGCTTTGGGTCGCACTGCACTGCTGGTGCGCCTGCACACCGGCAATTTCTCGTTTGATGGGGTCAAGGACGACGGCTCCGATCTGCGTTTTGTCAGCGCCGATGACAAGACTGTGTTCAACCATCAGATCGAAAGCTTTGACCCGCTGATGGGCATGGCGCTGATCTGGGTCGATGTGCCTAACGTCGAAGGCGGTCAGCGTCAGGACGTGTGGATGTACTACGGCAATCAGAAAGCAGTGGCCACGTCGAATGGTCAACTGACGTTCGATCCGAGCTACACCGCGCTGTACCATTTTGAAGGGGCTAACGGCACACCGACTCGTGATACCACGGCATACGGCAACACCTCACAAAACGCCACTGGCGTGAGCATTGATGGCGTGATCGGTCGGGCGCTGCAATTGAATGGCCAGCCTTTGCTGCTGCCAGCGAGCCCGTCGTTGCAACACAACGCCGGTGGCGCTTTTACCTTGAGTACCTGGTTGCGTCTGGACCAGGCCAATGGCGAGCAACTGCTGCTGGCCCGTCGCGAAGCCGGTAACAGCCTGCTGGTCGGCGTTGACCAAGGCGTACCGTTCGTAGAAATCGACGGCCACCGCGCGGTGTCGACTCAGCCTCTGAACCCGGGCCAATGGCAACATCTGGCGGTGACCGCTGAAGGCGACAAAGTCTCTCTGTTTGTCAACGGTCGCGAGACCGCGAGCCTGGCGGTCGCCATGCCTGCATTCAACTCGGCAATGGCCATTGGTGCAGATCTGCCGCATGCCGCCGACGCTGAACCCAGCCACTACCTGCCGTTCGCCGGCGCTATCGATGAATTGCGCCTGTCCAAGGTCGCTCGCCCAGCCAGTCTGTTGTTGGCGGATGCCACGGCACAAGGTTCGGAATCCAAACTGGTGGCTTACGGTGTAGACGAAGAACAGTCGGGTTTTGGCTTCGGCAGCCTGGGTTTCTTGTTCAACGCAGTCCCGATGGATGCCTGGATCATCATTGTGGTGCTGGTGGGCATGATGATTCAGTCGTGGATCATCATGATTCGCAAAAACAGCATGGTCACTCGTGTCAGCAAGGCCAACGAGATTTTCCGCGAGCAGTTCTCGCAAGTGGGCACCCGCCTGGAAATGTTTGCCGATGACAAAGCCCTGGCCGAGCGTCTGACCCACTCGCCGCTGTGGCGCCTGTACCTGGTGGCCGTCAAGGAAATCCGTACCCGTCGCGCTCAAGGTGCAGACACTTCATCTGTTTCCGCCGCCACCATCGAAGCCATCCGCTGCTCCATGGACGGTGTGCGTACCCGCGAAAACCAGCAACTGAGTTCCAAGCTGTCGACCCTGTCCAACGCCATTGCCGGCGGCCCTTACATCGGCCTGCTCGGAACGGTGATGGGGATCATGGTGGTGTTCCTCGGTACGGCGATGGCCGGTGACGTGAACATCAACGCCATTGCTCCAGGGATGGCCGCCGCCTTGCTGGCTACCGCCATGGGCCTGTTCGTCGCGATCCCGGCACTGTTTGGCTACAACCGCTTGATTACCCGTAACAAGGAAGTCAGCGCCGACATGCGCGTGTTTGTCGACGAGTTCATCACCCGTCTGGCGGAAACGCACGGCGAGAGCCAATTCAGTGAGGCAGCGCATCAGCGCGGTCAACACGCCAACGCCGCTTTGCCGGCCTGAGGAGAAACGTCATGGCTTCTGTAAACGCCGCCCACGACGATGACGATGATGCTCCGGTAGACAGCATCAACATCACGCCCCTGGTGGACGTGCTGATGGTGGTGTTGGTGATGTTCATCCTCACCGCCACCGCGCAGGTCTCGGGTATTCAGATCCACCTGCCTAAAGCCAGCGCCTCGGTGTCGTTATCCGAGGCCAAGACCAAGGCGATTTCGGTGAACGATGCCGGTCAGGTGTTTCTGGATGCCTACCCGGTAACGCTGAGTGAACTGGAAGAGCGTCTGCGCATCGAGAAAGCGCAGAGCCCGGACTTTCCGGTGATCGTGCGCGGTGACGCCATGGTGCAGTACCAGAAGGTCATTGAAGTGCTGGACCTGCTGCGTCGCCTGGAGTTGTCGCAGGTCGGGCTGGTCACCGGCAAACCGAATCAGGGCTGATACGACATGACCGCACAGCGTCAAAACAAACTCTTGCGCCCGCTGAAGTGGGGCGCCGGTCTGCTGCTGACCGGCGTCGCTGCCTGGTTTATCTGGCAGTGGGCCAATGACATGAGTGGCGTGCGCAGGGAAGCGCCGAAGGTGCCAACGATTATCCCGTTGCCACCACCGCCACCGCCGCCACCCGAGAAACCCAAGGAACCGGAACCTCAGGTGGAAGAGAAAGTGGTTGAGCCTGAGCCGTCGCCTGAGCCCGAGGACGTCAAACCCGAGGAAGAGGCACCGCCTTCGCCTGCGGATGACTTGGCTAACCCGATGCAGATCGACGGTGACGCCCAGTCCGGTAACGACGGTTTCAACGTTGGTGCAGGCAAAGGCGGCGGTATGGCGGGTTCTGGCGGTGGCGGTCTCGGCACCGGGACTTACAAGCAGTATCTGGCAGGGGTGTTCCAGCGCTTGCTGCGCGAAGACCCGGAGTTACGCAAGAAGGCCTACCAGGTGCAGGCCGACCTGTGGTTGAGCGCTGACGGCCAAGTCACCCGCGTGGTGCTGGTGCAGTCCAGTGGCGATGCCCAGACCGATGCCCAAGTGCTGGCCGCGTTGCGTGCACCGCATGCAACGCAACGTACACCGGCTTCGCTGACCTTGCCGGTTCGTCTGTCCCTGAAGGGCCGACGCCCGGATTGATCGAACTTTTTACAGTTTTTAACAGGAGTTGTGCGCACATGATTTCCCCCGTGAATCGACTGACCCTGGCGGTCGGCATGGTCATCGCGACCCTGGTTGGCCAAGCGACGGCAGCCCCTGCTGCGCCCTCGGAAAACGCCACGATCAACCTGATCCGCCTGTTGGTAGAACAAGGCGTGCTCAAGCAATCAGCCGCAGACGGCCTGATTGCCCAGGCTGAAAAAGAAGCCCAGCAAGCACGTCAGACCAGCGCCGCCGTGGTGGCCGCTGGCCCCGTGGCAGCACCGGGTGATGTCCGCGTGCAATACGTACCGGCCGCCGTGCGTGATCAGATCCGTGATCAGGTCAAGGCTGAAGTGATGACCACTGCCAAGAATGAAAACTGGGCCCAGCCCAATACATTCCCGGAGTGGGCATCGCGTATCAGCTTCGACGGTGACCTTCGTCTGCGCACCGAATCGCGCTATTTCTCGGGTCACAACAGCAACGAAATACTCGATTACGCCAAGCTCAATGAGAGCGGGCCTTACGACGTCAACAAAGACACCAACACCAAGTTGCCGCCGCTGCTTAATACCCGTGAAGACCGTGAAAACCTGATGCGCCTGCGTGCGCGTCTGGGCATGAAGGCGATCATTTCGCCAGAGTGGACGGCGGGCATTCGTGTGGGCACGGGTAACGACAGTAACCCGGTGTCGGCTAACCAGACCCTGGGTGGCGGTTTTGGCAAGAAAGACCTGTGGCTCGACCAGGGTTACCTGACCTGGAAAGCCACCCAAGACTTGACCCTGACTGGCGGCCGATTCAGCAACCCGTTCTATTCGACCGATATGATGTACTCCAAAGACCTGAACTTTGACGGCGTGGCGGGCATGTTCGACCACAAACTCAATAAAGACTGGGGCCTGTTCGCGACCCTCGGCGCGTTCCCGGTTGAATACAGCTCCGACACCGCCAGCAGCAACGGCAAAGACAAGGAAGACAGCCGCAACAAATGGATGTTCGGCGGCCAGATCGGCGCTGACTGGAAGATCAACAACAGCAACAGCCTGAAAGGCGCGATGGCTTACTACCGCTTCGAAGACATCGAAGGCCAGCGCTCCAGCCCTTGCAAACCCTGGGAAGGCCAACCGGCGTGCGACACCGACGGTTCTCGTCTGACGTTCATGCAGAAAGGCAACAGCGTGTTTCTGCTGCGCGACATCGTGCCCAACCCGGACACCCCGGGCCTGACTCCGCAACCCCAGTTCGTGGGCCTGGCCTCCAAGTTTGATGTACTCGACCTGAACCTGGTCTGGGACACCGAACTGCCGCAAAACATGATGCTGCGTACTCAGGGCAACTACATCCGCAACTTGTCTTATGACAAGGGCAAGATGCTCAAACGTGCTGACTACGAGATCGTCAACAACATCAACAGCGAAGGCCAGTTTGAGAGCGGTGGCAACGCGCTGATGGTGCAGTTCACCCTCGGCAACGCACTGGACATGCGCAAGCGTGGCGACTGGAACGTACTGGCTGGTTACAAGTACATCCAGCCTGACGCTCTGCCTGACGGCTTCAACGACTCGTCCTTCCATTTGGGCGGCACCAACGCCAAGGGTTACTACATCGGCGGCAGCTACGGCATCGACAAGAATATTTACGCCAGTGCTCGTTGGTTGAGCGCCTCCGAAGTGTATGGCACACCGTTTGAAGTCGACGTCATGCAGCTGGAACTCAATACGCGCTTTTGATGCGCCGGGAGACACCACATGAACACGCGAATTTGCTGCTTGGTATTGGCCTTGAGCAGTCTGGCCGCTGCCACCACCGTTTCGGCTGAAACCATGGAGGAGCGCCTGCGCACGCAACTGCGCAGCACCACTGCGCAATTGCAGACGCTGCAAAGCGAGCAGGCCCAGGCCAGCGCCGCGCGCATCGCTGCCGAGAACCAGGCCAAGCAGGCTCAGGCGCAGATCAAGCAATTGACGGGCGAACTGGAAAAAACCCGTGGCCTGGCCGAGCAACTGGTCGGCCAGCAACAGAACCTGCACAGCCAGGCACAGGCTCAGGTCACGGCCAGCAACGAACAGACCGGCAAGTACAAGAAGGCCTATGAAGAGCTGTTGGTGCTGGCTCGCGGTAAAGAGACAGAGCGTGCGCGCTTGCAGACGCAATTAACCGAACGTGACACACAAGTGCAGCAATGTTCAGCCAAGAATCAACAGATGTACGGCGTGGCCCAGCAACTGCTCGCGGCTTACGAAAAAATCGATGTGGCAGAAGTGATGAGCATCCGCCAGCCGTTCGCCAGCGGCGCGCGGGTCAAGTTTGAAGAACTGGCCCAAGGCTTTGGCGACGATCTGTACAAGACGCGTTTTGATGCACCCCAAGCGGCACTCAATCATTGATAGACAAGGAAGCACACCATGAGCGATTTGATCACTAGCGTTACCGTCAAGAGCCTGACTGAGCTGCTGCAAGCTGCTGGCTACCGAGTTAACGAAACCGAGCAGAACGGCATCGTGCAACTGCTCAGCGCCAGCCAGGGCATCGGCTTTGCTGTGCGTTTCGGTAACCTGGCAGTGGAAGAGGGCAGCTACGTTGACTTCACGTACAGCTGCGCGCTGCGTGTGCAAGGTCAATTGCCAGAAGGCCTGACCCAGGTCTGGAACGCCTCGCGTCGTTTTGCCCGGCTGTCGCTGCAAGGCGAGTTTCTGCTTATGGAAATGGACGTGGTCGTGGCGGGCGTGGGCGAAGTTCACCTGCGCAGCCAACTGGAACTGTGGGATCGCCTGCTGCAAGAGTTCATCGTTTACCTGCGTGAATACAGCCAGCAAGCTGCCCAGCTTCAGGCGCAAGGCGAAGAAGCCGAGCTCGCCGAAGCCGAAGTCTCGCGTGAAGAGGCGACTGCCCAGTGAAAAAGCCAACCCTGGTGGTCGGCGCGGGTGCGCTGACCTTGCTGGTGGTTGCCGTGGGGTTGATTCTGCGTCCGGGTAACGACCCGGTCGCAGCTCAGCAACCGACGCCGCTGCTGAGCCTTGAGCGCAGCGGCCCGGCCGTCGCCCGTCTGGGCAGCCAGCAAATCGATGTACAAGAACTCAAGGCCGTGATGGCGACCTTGCCTGCTGAATCCCGCGAGCAACTGCGCGCTAACCGCAGCGCCCTGGAAACCTGGCTGCGCTCACGCCTTGCGCAAAAAGCGGTGCTGGAACAGGCCGATGCCCAAGGCTGGCGTCAACGTCCGGAAGTGGAACAGCAGACCCGAGCCGCTGCCGAGCAGATTGTGTTCCGCGACTACATGTTGTCGGTCAGCAAGGTGCCCGCGAACTATCCAAGTCAGGCCGAACTGCAAGCGGCTTATGACAGTGGCAAGGCGCAATGGATGACACCGCCGTTGTACCGGGTGAGCCAGATATTCCTGGCAGTGACTGACTCGCAAAACGTCGATGTCGTGGCACGCAAGGCTCAGGAACTGAGCCGCAAGGCGCAAGCAGCACCGGGCGAATTCACCGCGATGGCCAAGCAGTACTCGCAAGAACCTGACAGCGCCAGTCGTGGCGGTGATTCTGGCTTGCAACCGTTGCAACAATGGGTGCCAGAGGTGCGTAACACAGTGGCCCGGTTGAAAGTAGGTGCGGTGTCGGAGGTGGTACAAAGTGCGGCCGGTTTTCATGTGCTAAAACTGACCGAGCAACAACCGGCGCGCACGGCGACCCTTGATGAACTGCGCGAGCGCCTGACCCAGGCCCTGCGTGATCAGCGTCAGGAGCAAATCGCCAAGTCATACCTGGAAGGTATGCTCAATACGGCAACCCTGAGTATTGATGGCGCCGAGCTGAACAAGCTGCTCGAGTAAATCATTTGGCACGGATGCAATAGACCGATCTGCAGCGTCTGTCGACACCGTCGTTTGTGGGCGACCCCTGTGGGAGCGGGCTTGCCCGCGATGATGTCGACGCGTTTTAACAGAAAAACCGCATCGCCTGCCTCGCTGACAAGCCAGGCTTCCACACGTTTTTCGCTGTATTTGCAACGGCGTTGCGTAGAAATCTATGCCCACAAGACAAGGAGCGTCCCCCATGGCATTTCTAGAACCCGCTACACCCCAAGGCAACACCCCGTACCGTAAACCCTGTGATGTGCCAGAGCCAAGGACGGCTCTGGCACACACTGTCGACCCCGAAGTCGCCCGTTATTTTCTGGTGAGCGCCCGTTGTGGTTGCTTCACCCAGGCAGCCCGTAGCTTGAATATCAAGGCGACGCTGTTGCGCAAACAACTGGCTCAGTTGGAAGAGCAGATGCGCACCACGCTGTTTGTTTTCCAGGGCCGATCACTGGTTCTCAGCCCGCAAGGGCAACGCTTGCAGGCGCAACTGATCGCCTTGGCCCATGAGCAGAATTTGCCGGTGTCCGCCTCCGAGCAGCCGCGAATCCGCCTGGCCGTAGCCGAACCGATCCTGCATGACATCCTTGGCCGTGACCTGATTGCCTTGTTACGCCGTAATGCCAGCGTGCGCCTGGACATCATCTCGCTTAACAGCGAACAGGATGTGCGCAAGGTCGAGGCTGACGTCGTGGTGTGGCTATCAGATATGCACGCCAGTGGTTCTGGTCCGGGTTTTGCCATCCAGCCTGCAAAGCCCTTGGCCTGCGTGAAATACCTGCCGCATATTGCCAAGCGTTATTCGCGGCTGATCAGCCGTCCTGACTGCCTTGAAGACTTGGCTGACTACATGCTGGTGCAATGGCAGCCCGACGATCAAATCGAAGCCCTGCGCCCCTGGAACAGCCTGATTGAGCAGCGCCGGGCGGCCGTGGTGCACGTCCACGACTACTCACTGATGCTCGAAATGATCCGTTGTGGCGCGTGCATCGGCTTGTTGCCGCGCTACATGAGCTACTTCGACCGTGCGCTGATTGCCATCCCGGGATTATTGCCCGAGAGCTTGCAACGTCAGGCGTGGATGGCGGTGAATGCGGATGTGAGCCACCCGCAAGAAGTGCAGATGCTGGCGGACTTGATCGTCAGCACGTTTGAAGGGCGCAAGGAGTGGTTTGACAGCCCGCCGCGCCCGGAACTGTAGGAGTCTGGATGCAGGTGCGTCATGCTGCGTCACTATGGTGTTCAGTGCGAAATTGTGAGCGCTGGGTCACGTCGCGAAAATAGCTGCCAGTACCGTTGCGTTGCTGCAAGCCCTTAGATGCCGTGCAGTGCGCGCCGCTTTCTCGTGATGTGAACCGGAGTTAGAGATGATTCGATACCTGAAAACCAGTAAGCCGGTGGACGCGCAGGCTGAAATCGCGAGCCAGGTTCGCGATATCGTGGCAGGCATCATTGCCAATGTCGGCAGCCAGGGTGATGCCGCCGTACGTGAGTATTCCCTGAAGTTTGATAAGTGGTCGCCCGCGAAATTTCGCCTGAGCGATGAAGAAATTGCGGCCTGTGTCGCGAGTCTGTCCAAGCAGGAACTGGATGACATCACCTTTGCTCAAGCCCAAGTCCGTCGCTTTGCCGAGGTGCAGAAATCGGCGCTGATCGATGTGGAAGTCGAGACCTTGCCAGGGGTGATCCTGGGCCACAAAAACATTCCGGTGAACTCGGTAGGTTGCTACATCCCCGGTGGCAAATACCCGCTGTTGGCGTCGGCACACATGAGCGTGCTCACGGCCAAGGTCGCAGGCGTCAAGCGTGTGGTTGCTGTAGCGCCGCCATTTGATGGCAAGCCGCACCCGGCTATCGTCACCGCCATGTACCTGGCAGGTGCGGATGAAATTTACTGTGTGGGCGGGGTGCAGGCCATTGCCGCTCTGGCTTTGGGCACAGATGAGTTCACGCCGGTTGACATGGTGGTGGGCCCCGGAAACGCCTATGTAGCAGAGGCAAAACGCCAATTGTTCGGGAAAATCGGCATCGACCTGATCGCAGGCCCTACCGAGACGCTGGTGATCGCTGACGAGACCAGCGATGCCGAAATCGTGGTGGCTGATTTGCTCGGTCAAGCCGAGCATGGTGTCAACTCGCCTGCCGTGTTTCTCACCAACAGCCAGGCGCTGGCGGATGCGATCCCTGCCGAAATCGAACGCCAACTGGCGGTGTTGCCAACCGCTGCGGTTGCCAGCGTGGCCTGGCGCGATTACGGCGAAATCATTGTGTGCGACACCGTTGAGGAGTTGGTCGAGGAGGCGGACCGCATTGCCTCTGAACACGTTCAGGTGATGACCCGCGATCCGCTGTACTTCCTTGAGCACATGACCAACTACGGCGCGCTGTTTCTGGGCGAACGGACCAACGTGTCTTACGGCGACAAGGTCATTGGCACCAACCACACCTTGCCTACCACTAAATCTGCCCGCTACACCGGCGGCCTGTGGGTCGGCAAGTTCATCAAGACGTGCACCTACCAGCGCGTGTTGACCGATGAAGCCTCGGTGATGGTCGGTGAATACTGCTCGCGCCTCTGCGCCATGGAAGGGTTCGCGGGCCACAAAGAACAGGCCGATATTCGTATCCGCCGCTACAAGAAAGCCATTTAAGCAATCTGCGGACGCGTGCAATGCGCGCCGCTGGTGTGGGGGCATGGTCACTCATGAAACCCCTGGACATTGCGTAGAAGATGGATCGGTACTGGGGTAAACAGTGTCGATACAGGTTGGTCGCCTGTGTCTCTTCGTGCGCATATCCCTCAGCCGCCCCTCTTTATGAGAGGGGCGCGATGAGGGCAAATCGATTGATCCCCGGTATTCCTCGACATCGTGTTCCGTTTCGCCTGCCTCAGCGTGCGCGTTGGCGGCGGCGCGAAATGACGCACTTTTTGTGAGCGGCCTTTGGCGGCTGATCATGGGCGCTTTTTAGCCGCCATTTTTCCATTTCTTGTAATGACAGGCCTCTAGAACGGTATTGTTGGCGTTGCGTCAATGTGCGTCGTTTTTGTCGGGGCTGCGAAATTGAGCGCAGCAGATTTGCAGCGAATACTTCTACACAACGGCTAGCCAGCGCGCATTCATACAGACACTGGCGGCATTTGTTTCGACCCGATCGGAGTTCACTGTGAAGCTCACCGGCAGCCAAACCCTCGTTAAATTGCTCAAAGCCCATGGCGTGGAATATGTGGCGGGCATTCCCGGTTACGGCTCTTGGGCAATTGTCGATGCGTTGCAGTCGACGACACAGGGCATTCCGTTTATTCAGGTGATGCAGGAGCAAAGCGCTGTGTACCTGGCCGATGGCTACTACCGGGCCTGCGGTCGGCCGATGGTGGCGCTGGTGCCCACCGCTATCAATGTCTCCAAGGCGGTGACCGGGCTCGCGTGCGCCTCGGCCGAAGGCAGTTCGGTGCTGGTGATCAGTGGTGGTCAGACCGCTCACATACCCTGCCAGGCGTTTGAACCGCCCTCTGACAATGACTGCGCGACCCTGCACGTGAAGGCGCACCTGATGGCTGAAAGCCCCGCCGAACTGCCTGCCATGTTGCGTGCAGCTTTTTCGACGATGCTCTGCGCAGTGCCTGGTCCGGTGAGCCTCACGCTCCCTTTGGATGTGCAAACCGAGCGTGTCGAACTGACACTGACACCGGGTCAGGTGCGGGCTGTTGCTGAACGCAACACTGCGTTGGCGACGCACATTAGCGTGGCCTCTGAATGCCTGGCAAAAGCCTTGCGTCCGGTGATTGTGGTGGGCGGCGGGGTCATCGCTGCAGACGCGTGCAGCGAGTTGCTGAATGTAGCCGAACGCTTTTGCGCGCCCGTGCTCACCGGTATCGATGGCAAAGGTTCTATCGCCGAGGATCACCCGTTGGCTGGCGGATCTTTGGGCCGTTGGGGCAGCGCCTGTGCCAACCAGTTGTTGGCCAATGCCGACCTGGTGTTGCTGGTCGGTTGCCGTCCCGTTGATCTGGAGGGCGCGACCTCGGTCATACAGATTGACTGCGACCCAGGCACGCGAGGTCGATCTGCGCAATTAGTGCTGGGCATCGAAGCGGATATACGCAGCGCGCTGCACGATTTGTCTGAGTCGTTATCGGCGTTACAGCGCCAAGCGATCTCACAGCAGCGCCCGGACTACCTGCAACAGGTAGCCGCGCTGCGCACGGCCTGGGAGTTGCGTCTTGATAAAGAGCGTGCGGATGAGTCGTCGCCGTTCATGATCCAACGGCCGCTGGCCGAATTGCGGGCGGTGCTGGAGCGCGACGCGTTGATTGTGGTCGGGGCCGGAGGCGTTCGCCGAGCGGTGCAGCAGATGTTCCCGGTGTATATGCCACGTACCCACTTGTCTTCCAGCACCTTTGACGCACTTGGCTGGGCGGTGCCCGCGGCCATTGGGGCCAAGCTGGCGCTGCCGGCACGTCAGGTGGTGTGCGTAGTGGGTGACGGCGATTTCTTGCAGGCGCTGCAAGAAATGGCGGTGTGTGTGATGCATTGCATCCCGGTGCTGTTCATGGTCTTCAACAACAGCGGCTATGTGTCGCTGCGCGATGGCCAGACGCAGCTCTTTGGCCGTCATAACGGCAGCGAATTCAACCTGCCCGATGGCAAGCCGTATTCGCCCGACTTCACTGAAGTAGCCCGCAGCTTTGGCCTTGAATCATGGCGCGTCGAGCACCCGTCACAACTCTCACCTGCCTTGCATAAAGCCCTTAACAGCAAAGGCCCGGCTTTGGTCGAGGTGATGATTTCGCGGCAAAGCAGTGGGGTTATTGACCCTTTTGCTGACGACCTTGCTTGAGTTTGTCGCTTGATTGCGTAGCGCTGCCGATAGAGCTGCGCACGCCCTTTATGCCTTAACAACAAGACTGCCCTCGAGGAGAGACATCGTGAGTCCAACCCCATCAAGGCTGCCCCATGCCACTGATGCAGATCCCTTGCGTCGATCTAAAAAAACACGCTGGAACCCCGCAGCACTGGCTGTTGCACCGACCTTCATTTTGGTGGCGATCAGTGTGTACGGATTTATTGGCTGGACGACTTTGATCTCGTTCACCAAGTCCAAGTATTTCCCTGAATATGACTTCGTCGGGTTGAGTCAATATGTGCGGCTATGGGAGTCGGATCGCTGGAATACATCGGTCATTAACCTGGTTTTATTTTCGATTGGTTTTGCGCTCATATCGCTGTTGATCGGTTTGCTGATAGCGATCTTTCTGGATCAAAAAATTCGTGCCGAAAATACATTACGCATGATTTATCTCTACCCAATGGCTATCTCCCTGATCGTCACCGGTATTGCCTGGAAATGGATTCTTAACCCCGGCACCGGTATAGAACATTTATTGCGCAGTTGGGGCTGGGAAAGTGCCAGTTTCAATTGGCTGGTTGATCCCAAGATGGCGGTGTACACATTAGTGATTGCAGCTGTTTGGCAAACCGCAGGTTTTATCATGGCGATCTTTCTGGCTGGACTTCGCGGCGTGGACTCTGAAATCGTCAAGGCGGCGCAACTTGAAGGAGCCGGACTGTTCAGGATTTATACCGTGATCATTATTCCGATGTTACGGCCGGCCATGTTCTCGGCCATCATCATTCTTATTTATCAGGCCGTGCGTTCGTTTGATCTGGTTGTTGCATTGACCAATGGCGGCCCGGGTTATTCCAGTGATTTGCCAACCACCTTTATGTACAACTCGACGTTCTTGCGCGGTCAGATGGCTCAAGGGGCGGCAAGTGCTGTGATGATTTTGTTGGTGGTGGTTGCCATCGTTGTTCCTTATTTGTATGCGGAGTTCAAACGTGAACACAACGACAGCAGCCATTAATAGTCGCGCCGTGCCTGGCCAGCGAAAAACAACACGTGTTGCCATCAAGTCTCTGCGCCGTATTGCGCTGTATCTGGTACTGATGGGTTTCGCCGCGTTCTTTCTGTTTCCTTTGATTGTGATGGTCTTTGCATCATTCAAAGACATGGATGCCATTTTGCATTCTTCGATTCTGGATCTGCCCTTGAATCCGACGCTACAGCCGTGGCGTGAAGCGTGGTCGAGTGCGTGTATTGGTACCAGTTGCGTGGGGTTGCGCAGTTATTACCTCAATACCATCCTGATTGTTGTGCCATCGGTATTGGTGTCGGCACTGATCGGCGCCGTGAACGGCTTTGCACTTTCAAAGTTTCGATTTTACGGCGCCAACCTGGTGTACGGCCTGATCTTGTTTGGCACGTTTGCGCCCTATCAAGTGATGTTGGTGCCGATCTCGAAGATGCTGGGGATGTTGGGTTTATCCAACGGGATTGGCGGCCTTATTTTGTTGCACACGCTTTACGGTCTGCCGATGACCACGATGTTCTTTCGTAATTACTTCATGACGGTGCCACAGGATTTGATCAAGGCGGCCCGCGTAGACGGTGCCGGGTTCTGGACCACTTTTTTCCTGATCATTTTGCCCATGGCCACCCCGATGATCGTGGTCACCGTGATCTGGCAGTTCACCAGTATCTGGAACGACTTCCTGTTTGGCGTCTCGTTCACCAGCGGTGCCAACACGCCAATCATGGTCGCACTCAATAACCTGGTCAGTTCGGCCGGTGGCGAACGGCCTTACAACATTCATATGGCTGGCGCTTTGCTATCGGCATTGCCAACGTTGGTGGTGTACCTGCTGGCGGGTAAATATTTTGTGCGAGGCCTGATGGCTGGCGCGGTCAAGGGGTAAATGAAATGGCATCTCTGAATATTCGTAATGTAGAAAAACACTACGGCGATTTACGCACATTAAAGAACGTCAACATTGATATTGAAGACGGGGACTTTCTGGTGCTGTTGGGGCCGTCTGGTTGTGGCAAATCAACCCTGTTGAGTGCTATTGCAGGTTTGGCGCCGGTGACCAGTGGCGAAATCGTGATTGATGGCGTGGTGGTCAATGACATGGAGTCCGCCGACCGCGACATTGCCATGGTGTTCCAGTCATACGCGCTGTACCCGACGATGACCGTGCGCCGCAACCTGACCTTTGGCATGCGCGTTCGCGGAGCTTCGCGCCAGGAGCAAGATGAGGCAGTCAAACGCGTGGCGGCGGTGTTGCAACTGGGCGAACTGCTCGATCGCAAGCCTTCTCAACTGTCGGGTGGTCAGCGGCAGCGCGTCGCCATGGGCCGGGCGATGGTTCGCCAGCCGAAGATTTTTCTGTTTGATGAGCCGTTATCCAACCTTGATGCCAAGTTACGCACCGATATGCGGGCGGAAATCAAGAAACTGCATCAACGTGAAAAAACCACCACGGTGTATGTCACCCACGATCAAATCGAAGCCATGACCCTGGCAACCAAGATTGTTGTGATGAAAGGCGGTGAAGTTCAGCAAATAGGTTCTCCGCAAGAGATTTATGAACATCCCAATAATTTGTTTATTGCACGCTTTATTGGTTCGCCTGCCATGAACTGTATTAACGGAACTTTGGACGTTGAAGGTTCAGCTGTCTTTTTTCAAGGCGCGTCCAGGAATCAAGCCGGGTTGCGTATCCATCTTGGGCCGCTGACTGAACGTTACAACGCTTATAGAGGAGGCAACGTGGTATTGGGCATTCGTCCCGAATGGCTCGCTTACGCCGAACCCGGATCGGCTCCCCAATTAATTGATGCAGTGGTTGATGTGGTTGAGCCAACCGGTTCGGATAACTTTGTATTGCTTGAGGCCAGCGGTGAAACATTAATGGCACGCTTTGCTCCCGGAGTGGGTGTATCAGGTCAGCGCGTAGGTCTGACGGTTGATATGGATAAAACATTGCTGTTTGACGCTGTCACTGAACAACGAATTTCACGCTGATCCAACTATTGAAGTTCAAATAAAACCCAGTTGTATCCCGGCATGACTGTTGTTCGGTGACGTGTCGGGCGCTCACTTTTACATGATCGACTGCCAATTTTCCTTCCAAAACAAAAGAGAGAATGTGATGAAAAATAGCGTAAGCGTTCAACGTAATTCGTTACTCGGTTTTCGCCAGAAAGTGGTGGGCAGTGCCTTGCTGGCTTTATTGTTGGGTGCACAAACAGCCGTCGCTGCGGGGCCTTCGGTCGAAGTGGTTCACCCATGGTCTTCAGCGGGTGAAGCCTATGCATTGGATGCATTAAAAGAGGCCGTCAAGAAGGCGGGTATGACCTGGCAGGATTCTGCCATCGCCGGCAATAACAGTAATAACCAGCAGCAGGCATTACAGGCCCGGTTGTCGGCGGGTAACTTGCCGGATGTGACGCAGACCGTTCCGAACTTGATGCATGCCTATGTTGATCAAAATGTGCTGACCAACCTGGATGCACAAGCGAAGGAGCAGGATTGGGATAAAAAACTGTCGCCGGAAATGCGCAAAGTGGCGATGTACAAAGGTTCTTATTACGCGATCCCGCTGGTTGAACACCGAGAAAACATGATGTGGGCCAACAAGGCGTTGCTGGCCAAGTATGGCGGCGAGTTGCCGACCACGTGGGAGGCATTCAACGCCTTGGCCGAGCGTATGCAGAAAGATGGCGTGATTCCCTTGGCGCTTGGTGGTGAAGACTGGCAAGAAGGGCAGATGTTCACCTCGGTGATTTTGGGTGTGGGCGGCAAGGACTTTTACAACAAGGCGATTATTGAGCGTGACCCAGAGGCGTTGAAAGGGCCCCAGATGGTCAAAGTATTTGACCAGTTCCGCAAAATGATCAACTTCTCGGACAAGAACCGCATTGGTCGCGATTGGAACGCAGCGACGCAGATGGTGATTGATGGCAAGGCCGTTTTTCAGTTCATCGGTGACTTTGCCAAGGGTGAATTCCTGCGCGCAGGTAAACACCCTGGAGAAGACTTCCTGTGCGCCAGCTCGCCTGGTAACGGTCAGAACTTTGTCTACCTGACAGACGAACTGGCGTTCTTCAGCCAGAAAGACCCGCAGCGCCAAGCCAATCAGAAGAAGTTTGCCGAGCTGGTGATCGACCCGGCTGTGCAGATCGAGTTCAGCCGTCGTAAAGGGTCTATCCCGACCATCATGGACGTGCCGCTGGAGAAGTTTGACGCCTGCGCGCAGATCAACCTTGTGGACCGCAAAGCCAATCAGGAAAACGGCGGCATGCTGCCCTCGTTCATTGAGAACATTGCCGTGGATCGTGATGTACGTGGTGTATTGATGGATGTCATCACTCATTTTGCCAACACACCGTCAATGACTTCTCAGCAAGCGGCTGATCGCATCGTCAAGGATCTGCAAAACATCTAACCGAGGCCCGGGCCGGGGTCATGCTGATCCCGGCGCCGCACGTCTGTGTTCATTTCTTTAAGTGGTAGCGTTTATATGTCCCGGCATCCCTCGTACGTCATCATCGGTGGTGGCACTACTGGCTGCATTCTCGCGGCTAAATTATCTGAAGACCCGGCAGCGCGTGTAGTTTTGCTTGAAGAAGGGCCCAGTGATCGAAACCCCTATATTCGTTTTCCGGGCACGTACTACAAAACCTGCCAAGGGCCATTGCTCAAGCGTTACCCGTGGGACTCACCTGCCGAATTTGCCCGTGCGCCAGGGGACAGCATGATCCAGGCAAGTGTGTTGGGCGGCGGCAGTTCGATCAACGGCATGGTGTACGCCCGTGGCAACCCTGGCGACTACGATGAGTGGGAAAGCAGCGGCGCAACTGGCTGGAGCTATGCCGATGTGTTGCCTTACTACCGACGCAGCGAAGACAACTCCGATTTCTGCAATGAAGCACACGGGATCGGCGGGCCTTTGGCGGTGTCGTTCAATAACCACGTGCATCCGCTGACCCGTAAATGGTTGCAGGCGTGCCAGCAAGCCGGTTTTGCGTTTAACCCGGATTTCAACTCGGGTGAGCCTGCGGGCTGCGGTTACTATCAGATCGCCGCTAAAAACGGGCGGCGTGCCAGTTCAAGCAGCGCCTACCTGCGCCCGGCCATGGGTCGTTCCAACCTTGAAGTCATCACCGGGGCCAAGGTCAATCGCATCCTGATCGAGCAAGGCCGCGCGGTGGGAGTGGAGTACTGCCACAGCGGGCAGGTGCTTGCGCTCAGGGCTGAATGCGAAGTCATCCTCAGTGCGGGGGCGATCAACTCGCCCAAATTGCTGATGCTGTCCGGTGTTGGTGAAGCGAAAGCACTGACCCGGTTGGGGATCAAGGTGCAGGCCGACGTGCCTGGGGTGGGGCAGAATCTGCAGGATCACCTTGAGATGTCGCAGGTGTATCAACTTAAAGGTGTTCAGAGTTATGACCGCTACAAAAAGGCCCACTGGAAGGCCTGGGCAGCGTTGCAGTATCTGGTGGCGCGCAGCGGCCCGATTGCCTCGAACCTGATCGAGGGCGGGTTATTTGCGCGGGGTTCGCAGGTCGACAAAATGCCGGACCTTCAGTATTTCTTTCTGGTCGGAGCCGGGATCGAAGAAGGCACCGACAGCGTGCCGGGTGGCACGGGGTGCACTCTTAACTTTGAGCACGTGCGACCGCGTTCTCGCGGCAGTGTGAGCTTGCGCAGTGCTGATCCTGGGCAATTGCCGCGAATCGCTCCCAACTACATGAGTGACCCGTATGACCTTGAGCGTTTGATAGAGGGGTATCTGATTGGTCAGGACATCATGGCGCAACCGGCCTTTAGCACGTACGTTGCGGCGCAGCACTATCCAGGGCGTGCTTTTGCTGATCGGGCAGCGTTGGGGGCGTATTTGAAGCGTAATGCCCGTGCGGCATTGCACCCGGTGGGCACCTGCAAAATGGGGACTGATGTGCTGAGTGTGGTGGATCCGCAATTGCGGGTGCTGGGGATTGAGAGTTTGCGGGTGGCTGATGCGTCGATCATGCCCAATATTGTGTCGGGTAATACCAATGCGGCGTGCACCATGATTGGTGAGCGGGCATCGGACATTATTCGGGGGCTGCCAGCGCTGCGTTGATGGGGGCAGTGGCAGCGTTTCTAAGGTTTTGCGTACATATCCGTTTGATTTATTGCGGCTATTTACGGGTTTCGCCCTTACGGCGAGGCACTTTTGTCAAGCAGCCACAAAAGTTCCCAAAAAGGCCTGGCTCCCACGTACGGCCTTCGCTTCGCTCAGGTTC
This sequence comes from Pseudomonas sp. CCC3.1, assembly GCF_034347405.1. Taxonomy (NCBI): domain Bacteria; kingdom Pseudomonadati; phylum Pseudomonadota; class Gammaproteobacteria; order Pseudomonadales; family Pseudomonadaceae; genus Pseudomonas; species Pseudomonas sp. CCC3.1. The sequence continues at coordinate 2,841,586 of NZ_CP133778.1, read as the reverse complement.
CCTCGCACAGGTCCCGCTCCGTGGGCACGCCGTGACGGGCCATCCATGGCCCAACACGGCTCTCCCGGCATCCTGCCGGTCAACCCTCTGCGCAGAACCTGCACTCGGCCTCCCGAAGTCGCGGGTAGATCAAGATCAAAAGCGAGATCAACAGCCAAGATCGCGGCGAACACACACTTTGTAGTCGCTGAGGAGCGCAGCGGCTACAGGATTCAATCGCGATAAAACACTTGCACCAGGTGGTAGCCAAACTTGCTTTTCACCGGCCCATGTACCACACGCAACGGTTTTTTGAAGATGATCTGGTCAATCACGCCGACCATTTGTCCTGGCCGCACTTCGCCCAGATCACCGCCGCGTTTGCCTGACGGGCAAGTAGAGAATTTCTTCGCCAGTACATCAAAGGCTTCGCCTTTGGCGATGCGTTGTTTGAGCGATTCGGCTTCTTCGGCGGTTTTCACCAGGATATGGCGGGCTTGAGCTTTCATGGGACGTTTACCTTGCAACTGTGGGGCTCTTTACGAGGGCGCGGATTATGCCTGAGTTTTCTCGTCTTCGTCGTGGTGGCGGGGCAGGTGCAAACGCACCCGCGTGCCATGGCCAGTTTCACTGATGATGCTCACATGCCCGCCCGATTGCTGGGCAAACCCGTAGATCATTGACAAGCCGAGGCCGGTGCCTTGGCCCACCGGTTTGGTGGTGAAGAAGGGGTCGAAGGCTTTCGCAAGGATTTGCGGGGTCATGCCCGAACCATTGTCGCTGACTTCAAACATCACATATTCCCCAGCCTTGATCGGCTCCAGGGTGCTGGTGCGGCTGTCTTCGAGGTAGAGGTTGGCAGTTCTGACCACCAGCGTGCCACCTTCAGGCATGGCGTCTCGGGCGTTGATGATCAGGTTGAGCAGGGCGCTTTCCAGTTGCCCGGTGTCGGTGCTGACGGCCCAGATGTCTTTGCCCAGTTCAACCACCAGCTCAATATGTGAACCCTTGGTGCTGTTGAACAGTTCCTGCAGCGAGCTCACCAGGTGGTTCGGGTCCAGCGGTTTGCGGTCCAGGGATTGGCGACGGGAAAACGTTAACAAACGATGGGTCAGTGCCGCAGCACGGCGGGCTGAGGAGACGGCGGCCTCGGTAAAACGGCCAACTTCCGCGCTGCGCCCAGCGGCAATGTAACGCTTCATCAGGTCCAGGCTGCCGATAATTCCGGTCAGCATGTTGTTGAAGTCGTGGGCGATGCCGCCGGTCAACTGGCCAACTGCTTCCATTTTTTGCGCATGACGCAAGGCTTCTTCGGCCCGTTCACGCTCTAGCATCTCGCGTTGCAACTGTTCGTTGGCCTCGGCCAGTGCTTGAGTACGCTGCGCGACTCGCTCTTCAAGGGTGTTGTTGAGTTCGCGCAAGGCGTGTTCGGTTTGCATGAGCGCTGCACGTCTGCGATGCAAGGTTTTGACCGCAGTCATCAGCAGCCCGGCGACCTGGCCTTGCTCATCGCGTATCGGACTGAATGTCAGGTCCAGCCCCATTTCTGTCGCCTGCTGTGAGTCCGGGCGTAAAAAGTACTGATCGGTAAACGAACGGTGTTGACCGGCCCAGACGGCTTTGATGATTGGCTGACTGAAATCAGTGTATTGCGGCCAACTCAGGTGCAGCGGCTGGCCAAAGGCGCACGGGTGCTTGTTACCTACCAGGGTGGCAAAGCTGTCGTTGTAGATTTGCGTCAGTTGCTCGCCCCACAGCAACAACATCGGCATGGGCGAGTTCATCACCACCTGCGCGCAGGTGCGCAAACTGTGTGGCCAGCCGGCGACATCCCCCAAGGGGCTCTGTGCCAACGCCGCGAGTTGGCGAACGGTAAAAACGGCGCTCATGGATAGGTCCCGAGAGTGAATCTTAAAAGAAGTGTATTTAATGCCGGATACCGGCCCAAGGTATCAATGTTCATGAAAAGCCCGTTCTTGAGCGTGCGACTAAGGTCCAATGAGTGTGAAGCATAGCCTTTCGTACAATTGCGGCCCTTTTTTGCATTGAATGGACTCGCTTCGGTTTTTCACCGCAGGTACGCAGTCCCTTGTCTTTGTTGTGCGAATGATTCGCTGCTGGAGCGTGTACATGGTTCATCCTTTTTCATCGTCAGTGCCACGTCGCATGGCGCGCGTGAGTGCGCTGGCGGTCTGCGCAGGTTTTGCAGCGCAGGCACAATCGGGCGGATTTATTGAAGACAGCAGCGCTTCGCTTGAGGCCCGTACGGTGTACTTCAACCGCGACTTTCGCGATGGCAGCAGTTCAAGCCCGCAAGGCGCCTCCAAGCGTGACGAGACCGCACAAGGCTTTATCCTCAACCTGCAATCGGGCTACACCGAAGGCACTGTGGGGTTTGGCCTCGATGCGCTGGGCATGCTGGGGATCAAGCTGGACTCCAGCCCATCGAGCAGTAACAGCGGCTTGCTGCCTTCGACCGGCAGCGACCCGCGTCGTTCCAAAGATCAGTACGCAAAAGGCGGCCTGACCGCCAAAATGCGCGTGTCGCAGACCGTGCTCAAGGTCGGCACGCTGCTGCCCGACCTGCCATTGCTGAAGTACAACGACGGGCGTTTGCTGCCGAACATGTTCAGCGGTGCGATGCTCGAATCCCAGGAAATCAAAGACCTGAAGTTCATGGCTTCGCGTCTTGACCGTTACACCGCGCGCGACTCCACGGACTCTCAGGAATTGCGCCTGAACTGCAAAAACAAGCGATACGCGTGCAACATCACGGCTGACCATTTCTCGATGTATGGCCTGGATTACAAGGTCAATGAGCGCCTGACAGCGCAGTATCACTACGCTGAACTGGAAGATATTTACCGCCAGCAATTCATCGGCCTGTTGGCTAAACAGCCCATCGGCCCCGGCGTGTTGGCGGCCGATGTACGGTTGCTGAAAAGTGATGACGCGGGATCGGCCAAAGCATCGACCATCGATAACCGCGCCGTGGGCGCGATGCTGACTTACTCGCTGGGCGGACATAAGTTGGGGGCTGGCTGGCAACGTCTGAACGGCGAAACCTCGATGCCGTATCTGGATGGCACCAACCCGTACCTGGTCAACTATGTGCAGGTCAACGACTTCGCCAATGCGCAAGAGCGCTCGTGGCAACTGCGTTACGACTACGACTTCAAGGCCATGGGCATTAATGGCCTGTCATTCATGACCCGCTACGTGAATGGCGACAACATCAACGTGGTGGGTCGCAGCGAAGAGGGCAAAGAGTGGGAGCGCGACAGCGAGTTGAAATATGTGGTGCAGAGCGGCACCTTCAAAGACCTCAGCGTGCGCTTTCGCAATGCGACCTATCGCACCAACTACTCGAAGTTCGCCCGCGACGTGGATGAAACGCGCCTGATCGTCGGCTACAACCTGTCGATCTGGTAAACCCACACCATTATTGTGGGAGCGGGCTTGCCCGCGATTGAATCAACACGGTGTATCAGACAAACCGGGTCGGCTGCATCGCGAGCAAGCCCGCCCCCACAAGGGATTGGCGTTTATCAATCCAACTGATGCCTGTACGGCAGGTCCGGCCCGGTTTTACTACATGTCAGCGCTGCCGCCCGGCAGGCGAAGTCGAGCAGGGCGTCGACCTGCACTTTGCTCAACGTGTGCAAACCTTCGATTGAATCCAATCCATGCTCGGTCAGCCAGGCAATCACGGCCGCCTGAAAGGTGTCACCCGCGCCCACGGTATCAGCGACGGTTATCGGCTGCGCCGACAGCGACGATTGCCCGTGTTCGCGACTGAACACACTGGCGCCCTGACTGCCACGGGTCAAAAACAGCAATTGGCAACGCTGCCCCAGCCAGGATTGAGCGATCTGTAGCGGGTCTTGGCCTGGATACAGCAACTCTAGGTCTTCATCGCTGACTTTAATCAGGTCGGCATAAGGGATCAGTTGATTGATTCGCTGACGCCAAACCTCAATGTCCGGCTCAGGATTCAAGCGCACATTGGGGTCGAGGCTGATCAGGCGCCGCCCGCTTTCGCGCTGCACCAGTGACAGCAGCGTGTCGGCAATCGGTTGCACCACCAGTGAAAATGACCCGATATGCAACCCCCGTACTTCTGGCCCCAATGCGGGCAGGTGCTGTGCGTGCAGTTGCCGGTCGGCGCAACCTTCGCCGCGAAAGCTGTAGGCGGGCACTCCGTTGGCATCCAGCGCAACCATGGCCAAGGTGGTGGGCGCGTCAATCTCCAGCCAAAACTGATCACTCACGCCTTCATTCAGCAGCACGTGCTTGAGGCGTTTGCCCAGGTAGTCAGTCGACAGCCCGGCAAACAGCCCGGCATCAACCCCCAGTCGGCGCAAACCCACAGCCACGTTGAACGGCGAACCTCCAGCAATGGCCTTGAAGCCCACCTGGTTAGCCTGCTCGTTGTTGTCCGCTTGCGCGAAAAAATCAAATAACGCTTCACCACATACCAGATACATAAGGTTCACTCGGTTAAGGCGGCTACCTGCTCGCGGTAGTGCTGATAGAGACGTTCATAGGCCGCGACATGCGTCGCATCAGGTTTGGTCTGACTGTCGGGGTCGAGCCGCACACAGCGCCCGCACAGGTCTGCGAGCGTCTCGGTGCCTGCGCTGACACACCAGGCCGCTTGAATGGCGGCCCCCAGTGCAGCCGCTTCGCTTTGCTCGGCGCAGACCACCGGGGTATTCATGATGTCGGCCACCATTTGGCGCCAAAGAGGACTTTTTGACCCGCCGCCGATCAGTCGAATGGTGTGGCTCTGCAAGCCGTTGCGTCGCAGCAAGTCGAGGCCATAACGCAGACCAAAGGTCGTGCCTTCAAGAGCGGCTCGGCAGAGATTGGCTGGGTTCAGGTTAGTCAGGGTCAACCCCTGAAGACTGCCGGTGGCGTTGGGCAGGGCGGGCACTCGTTCGCCGTTTAGAAACGGCAGCATGCTGACCCCATAAGCCCCAATGGGCGCCTGATTGGCCAACGTATTGAAGCCCTCAAGCGAGAGGGCTAACAGCTCACGAATGGCGCCGGTGACGTTGGTCAGGTTGAGCGTGCAGATCAACGGTAACCAGCCGCCGCTTGAAGAGCAGAAACTGGCCACGCTGGCGTCCGGGCTGACCTGCGGGTGCTCGTTAAACGCGTACAAGGTGCCCGAAGACCCCAGGCTCATGGTAATGATCCCGGGCGTGATATTGCCGGTGCCGATGGCGCCCAGCATATTGTCGCCGCCACCGCTGGACACCACGGCATCCAGGTTTAGCCCCAGCAGATGAGCAACTTCCGGGCGCAGCGTGCCGACTGGCTGACTGGACTCGATCAGTTCAGGCAGGGCGCGTTCAAGTGCTCCGCTCGGGTCGATATGGCGCAGGATGTCGAGGTCCCACTGGCGGGTTCGTACATTGAAATAGCCTGTGCCGGAGGCATCGCCGTACTCACTGCAACTGCGCCCCGTCAGCCAGAAATTCAGGTAGTCGTGGGGCAGCAGAATATGGGCGGTTTGTTCAAGCACCTGCGGATGGTGGATGCGCGTCCAGAGCAATTTGGACACCGTATACCCTGGCGCAATCACCAGCCCCAGACGTTCTAGTGAACCGGCGTCGCCTCCCAGCCAATCCAGTAATTGCTGGTTTTCGGCCGTGGACTCGGTGTCACACCAGAGTTTGGCCGGGCGCAGCACGTTGCCGTGCTTATCCAGCAACACCAGCCCGTGTTGTTGACCGCTAACGCCGATGCCTTTGATGTGCTGGCCGCTGACTCCAGCGTTGGCCAGCGCTTGGCGAGTGGCTTCTCGTAATGCATGCAGCCATTGTTCGGTGTCTTGCTCGCGGCGCCCGTTTTCGCCTTGAGTCAAGGTGTGCGGTGCCGCCCCCAGCCCCAGCACTTGGCCGGACTGGCTGTCGAGAATCAGGGCTTTAGTGCCCTGAGTGCCGCAATCGATGCCGAGGTACAAGGTTGAATCGTTCATGGCGGTCCTATCGGATTCCAACGCTGTGAAGGCCATCGCTGGCAAGCCAGCTCCCACAAAAGCAGCTCTAACCTGTGGGAGCGGGCTTGCCCGCGATTCAGGCAACGCGGTCTACCAGTTGCTCCAGGGTTTTACTAACGCCCACCTCACGCAGGCTGTTGAGGCACCACTCAAACGCCGCCACAAACTCCGCAGACTGCGGGATTGCTGTGCCAAAAATAGCTTCAACCCCCAGCAACCGCTGCGCGATCAACGCATCGTCGCTCACCAGCGCCTGACAAAACTGCGCCCGCGGATCAGGAATCACATACTTCTGACCCTTCTCATCCACCCCTTTGAGGTACAGCGCCCAAGCGGCGACCACCAAGGCTGCACGTTTCAACTCGCCGCCATCGGCGATCAGGCGATTGATAGTCGGGACCGTAAATTTAGGAAATTTCGACGATCCATCGGAGCACACGCGCTCCAGTTGGTCGGCGATGGCTTGATTGGAGAAACGCTCGATTAAGGTGTTTTTGTACGTCGCAAGGTCAATCCCCGGCACGGGTGCCAACTGCGGGGTCACGTCCTTGTCCATATAGGCGCGCATATAAGCCACAAACAGCGGGTCGTTCATGGTGTCGTGGACGAAGCGATAGCCTTTCAAAAAGCCCAGATAGGTCAGCGCCAGGTGGCTGCCATTGAGCAGTTTGATTTTCATCTCTTCATAGGGCGTGACGTCATCGGTGAGCTGCACACCCACGGTTTCCCAGGCTGGGCGGCCGTTGCTGAATTTGTCTTCGAGCACCCATTGAATAAACGGCTCGCAAACCACCGGCCAGGCATCGTCGATGCCGAGCTGATCGTGCAGTTGCAGGCGATGGGCGTTGCTGGTCATGGGCGTGATGCGGTCGACCATGGCATTCGGGAAACTCACATGGGTGGCGATCCAGTCGTGCAAGTCCGGGTTGCTCAGGGCAGCGAAAGCCAGCAGGGCTTTACGGGCCACGCGTCCGTTGTGCGGCAGGTTATCGCACGACATCACGGTAAAGGGCGCAGTGTTGCTGGCGCGGCGTTGGGCGAGGGCGGCACACAACACGCCAAACACCGAGCGTGGGGCTTCGGGGTGTGCCAGGTCTTGCTGAATCTGCGGCAGCGAGGCCATGAACTCGCCTGTGCTGTCGTCGATGCAATAACCGCCCTCGGTGATGGTCAGCGAGACGATGCGGATCTGTGGGCTGGCCAGCTTGTCGATCACCGCCTGAGCGCTGTCTTCGGCCAGCAGCATGTCGCTGATCGAGCCGATAATGCGGCTTTGCGTTTCGTCACTGTCGCCCAGTTCAAACAAGGTGTAGAGGTAGTCTTGGCCAGCCAGGTCATCGCGCACTTTGCGGTCTTCGGGGCGTAAGCCGATGCCGCAAATGCTCCAGTCAAGATCACGTCCCTGATTCATCAGCGCATCGGTGTAAAACGCTTGGTGTGCGCGGTGAAAGCCCCCGACCCCGATGTGGGCGATGCCGTGCTGCGTGACGCGGGCAAGGTAGGTAGGTTTGACCACTGCGTCGTTCAGATTGTCGAGGTTACGGCGATTCAGTTTCATGGGTGCGATCTCAAAAAAGGTCGTCAGCGTCAGGCAGCAGCGCGCAATGGGCGGCTGATAGCCAGCCCTTGAGCATCGAATAAATGGCAATGTTCACTGTCCAGGTGCAGGTGCAATTGCTCGCCGTACTGGCTCGCCATGTCACCGCGAATACGCATGGTCAGGGGTTCGCCACAGGCGGTAATCACGTGGCAATAGGTGTCGCTGCCCAGGCGCTCGCCGACGTCAGCGGTAACGGTCAGGGTGCAATCCCCGGGCTTGGCAAGGTTGAGGTGTTCAGGGCGTATGCCCAGGGTCACGGCGCTGCCAAGGCTCAGTGAAGGGCCACTGAGTGGCAGTTGGATGCGCGTGCCGGCGTCCAGCGCCACTTCGCAGCTCTGGGCTTCAATACGGCTGATCTTGCCTTTCAAGAAGCCCATTTTTGGGGTGCCCAGAAACCCGGCCACAAACAGGTTGGCTGGATGATGGTACAGCTCCAGCGGCGAGCCAACCTGTTCGATTTTCCCTGAGTTGAGCACCACGACCTTGTCGGCCAAGGTCATGGCTTCGACCTGGTCGTGGGTCACGTAGATCATGGTTGCCTTGAGCTCCTCATGCAGGCGCGCCAGTTCCAGGCGCATTTGCACCCGTAGCGCCGCATCAAGGTTGGACAGCGGTTCGTCGAACAGGAATATCTTGGGGTTGCGCACAATCGCCCGGCCAATCGCGACGCGTTGGCGTTGCCCGCCCGACAGGTGCTTGGGTTTGCGCTCCAGTAACGGTGCAAGTTCGAGAATGCGTGCGGCTTCGTTAACTTTTTTCTCGACTTCAGCTTTGGCGACGCCCGCCAGATCGAGGGCAAATGACATGTTTTTGCGCACGGTCATGTGCGGGTACAGTGCATAGGTCTGGAATACCATGGCCAGGTCGCGCTTGGCCGGGCTGACTTCGGTGATGTCGCGTCCATCCAGTTCGATGGTGCCATCGGTGACTTCTTCGAGCCCGGCAATCAGTCGCAGCAGCGTGGATTTACCGCACCCCGACGGGCCAACAAACACCACGAACTCGCGGTCATGCACTTCAAGGTCAATGCCCTTGATGATCGAGAAACCTTCGAAGCCTTTTTGCAAATTCTTGATTTTCAGGTGGGCCATGATGGGCCTCCAATCGTTATTTTTATTTAACTGCGCCGAAAGACAAACCGCGCACCAGTTGCTTCTGGCTGATCCATCCAAAAATCAGGATGGGCGCGCAGGCCAGGGTCGACACCGCCGACAACTTGGCCCAGAACAAGCCTTCGGGGCTTGAGTAAGAGGCGATCAGGGCCGTCAGTGGCGCAGCGCTGGAGGAGGTCAGGTTCAGCGACCAGAACGCCTCGTTCCAGCACAGAATCAGTGACAGCAGCAGGGTCGAAGCCAGTCCGCCCTTGCTGATGGGCAGCAGCACGCGAACCATCTCTTGCCACAGGGTGGCGCCGTCGAGCCGGGCTGCTTCGAGGATGTCTTTGGGGATGTCCTTGAAGTAGGTGTAAATCATCCAGACCACAATCGGCAGGTTGATCAGGGTGTAGATGATGATCAGCGCGGCGCGGGTATCGAGCAGGCCGAAGGTCTTGGCCAGCAGGTAAATAGGCATCAGCACGCCCACCGGCGGCAACATTTTGGTGGAGAGCATCCACAGCAGCGTGCCCTTGGTGCGCTTGGTTTCGTAGAACGCCATCGAGTACGCGGCCGGGATCGCAATCAGCATGCACAGCAGGGTAGCGCTGAACGAGATCAGCACCGAGTTCCAGGCAAAGTGGAAGTACCCACTGCGCTGTTCAATGTGCAGGTAGTTCTCCAACGTAGGGGTAAAGATGAACTGTGGCGGCGAGGCAAACGCGTCGAGTTCGGTCTTGAAGCTGGTCAGGACCATCCAGAAGATCGGGAAGAAAATCAGGATGGCGATGGCCCAGGCCAGCGTGCCGAGCAGCACGCTTTGCAGGCGGCGAGATTGTTGAAGTGTCATCACTGGGCCCTCACGGCTTGTCTGTCAGGTTTTTGCCGAGCATGCGTACCAAAATGATGGCCGCAATATTGGCAATGACCACGGCGATCAACCCACCGGCCGAGGCCATGCCAACGTCGAATTGCACCAGTGCCTGGTTGTAGATCAGGTACGCCAGGTTGGTCGACGCGTAGCCGGGGCCGCCGTTGGTGGTGGTGAAAATTTCGGCGAACACCGACAGCAGGAAGATGGTTTCAATCATCACCACCACGGCAATCGGCCGCGCCAGGTGCGGCAAGGTCAGGTGCCAGAAAATCGCGATCGGCCCCGCACCATCCAAACGTGCGGCTTCTTTTTGCTCCTGGTCCAGCGACTGCATGGCCGTCATCAGAATCAAGATGGCGAAGGGCAGCCATTGCCACGACACAATGATGATGATCGACAGCAGCGGGTAGTGCGCCAGCCAGTCAACCGGCTGGGCGCCGAACAGCTTCCAGACGGCAGCCAGCACGCCGGACACCGGGTGAAAGATCAGGTTTTTCCAGATCAGCGCTCCCACTGTGGGCATGATGAAAAACGGCGAAATCAGCAGCACCCGCACAATGCCGCGCCCCAGGAAGTCAGTGGCCTCCAGCAGGGCACTGATCAGCACCCCGAGCACCACGCTGATCAGCAACACACTGCCCACCAGCAGCAAGGTGTTGGTCATGCCAGGCATAAAGCCTGAATCGGTGAGGAAGTAGGTGAAGTTTTCCAACCCCACAAACTGGTTTTCACCGGGGTACAGCAGGTTGTAGCGGATCAACGAAAAGTACAGCGTCATGGCCAGCGGCACGATCATCCACAGCAGCAACAGCGCCACTGAGGGTGTGACCAGAAACCAGCCGGGGTTGAACAGCCGGGATTTACGCACCGGGGGCGGGGCGTCAATCGCTGTCGTAACAGTCGAAGTCGTCATGGTGAGTACACCGAATAGGGCAGACAGTTTTCCTGTAGTCGCTGCCGCAGGCTGCGATAAGGTCCGCAGGACCTTCTAAAGGGTCGCTACGCAACCCATCGCAGCCTTCGGCAGCGACTACTGGGTTCGGAAACTTTTACTTGGGATAACCCGCGCGTTTCATTTCGCGCTCGGTGGTTTGCTGGGCGGCCGTGAGGGCTTGATCCACCGTGGTCTGGCCAATCAGCGCCGCCGAGAAGAATTTGCCAACCTGGGTACCGATTGCCTGAAACTCCGGAATCGTCACCAACTGGATGCCCACGTAAGGCACGGACTTGAGGGTCGGGTCTTTGGGGTTGGCAGCTTTGAGTGACTCCAGCGTGACTTTGGCAAACGGCGCGGCCTGGAGGTAGGCGTCGGTGTAGGTCGAGTTGCGGGTGCCTGGTGGCACGTTGGCGATGCCGTCTTTTTCAGCCACCAGCGCGCCGTACTCTTTAGAGGTGGCCCAGGTGCTGAAGGTTTTAGCGGCGTCTTTGGCTTTGGAACTGGTCGGAATGGCCAGTGCCCAGGAGTACAGCCAGGCGCTGCCTTTGTCGGTGACTTGATGCGGGGCGAAGGTGAAGCCGACATGCTCAGCGACTTTGCTCTGCGTCTTGTCGGTGACAAACGAACCGGCCACGCTGGCATCGACCCAGATGGCGCATTTACCGCTGTTGAACAGCGCCAGGTTTTCGTTGAAACCATTACTGGTGGCACCCGGCGGACCGGATTCTTTCAGGGTGTTGACGTAGAAATTCAGCGCGTTTTTCCACTCGGGACCGGTGAATTCTGGCTGCCATTTTTCATCAAACCAGCGCGCGCCGTAGGCATTGGCGACAGTGCTGATCAACGCCATGTTCTCGCCCCAGCCCGCTTTACCGCGCAGGCAAATGCCGTATTGCTCCTTTTCAGGTTTGTTCAGCTGTTTGGCAAAGCCTGCGATCTGCTCCCAGGTCGGGCGCTCAGGCATGGTCAACCCGGCATCCTTGAACAGGTCGGTGCGGTAATAGGTCATTGAGCTTTCGGCGTAAAACGGCAGGGCGTAGAGCGTGCCTTTCACTGACAAGCCGTCGCGCACAGACGGGAAGACGTCTTCGATAGCGTATGTGGCTGGCAAGTCGGTCATGGGCTCAAGCCAGCCCTTGGCGCCCCAGAGCGCAGCTTCGTACATGCCGATGGTCAGTACGTCGAACTGGCCGCCCTGGGTCGCAATGTCGGTGGTCAGACGCTGGCGCAGTACGTTTTCTTCCAGGACCACCCAGTTGAGCTTGATGTCGGGGTGCTCGCTCTCGAAGGTCTTCGAAAGCTTTTGCATGCGGATCATGTCGCTGTTGTTGACGGTGGCAATGGTCAGGGTTTGCGCGCCCAGGCTGATGCCGCTGAGGGTCATGCAAGTCGCGACACACAACGCTTTGACAGGAATATTCATCGAGCACTCCTCTTCATCGGCCAGACGGCTTTTGAAGGACGGTTATTGTTTTTATGACTGCTTACCCCAGGGTAAGCACGTGGGCTGATTACAGCCCTCAATCACCGCCAAGACAAAGCTTTGGCAACACTTGAACCGATACTATTTTGCACTGCGCAAACGTTCACTCTGTGCCGGCAGGTTTTGCTCGGTTAAACGCTGCACCGCAAGGCGTCGATAGTGCGAAGGGGTCATGCCTTTTAGCTGCTGAAAGCGCCGATTGAAGTTGGAAATATTGTTGAACCCCGACTCGAAACACACGTCGGTAACGGCTTTCTCGCCGTCGGCCAGTAATTCGCAGGATTTGCTGATGCGCAGGCGGTTCACAAACTCGATGAAACAGCGCCCGGTAGCTTGCTTGAAGACGCGAGAAAAATAGGTGGGTTTCATGCCCATGTACGCCGCGACCTCTTCGAGCGTCAGCTCGCGGGCGTAGAGGCTAAAAATATAGTCCACGGCGCGGTTGGTGCGATCTATGGTCTGTTCGTCAGCGAGGTGCCCTGCGGTCACGCCGGACAGCAACTGATAGTCGTCACAATCGGCCAGCAATTGCAGGAGGATCAAGAAGTGCCCCAGGCGGGTGATACCTGTGGCGTCGGCAATCGCCTGCATCAGGTCAACGGCCTGACGAATAGTCGTTTTGCAGCGAAATTCGATGCCGTACTGCGCCCGGTCTAGCATCGGTGTCAGGCTTTTAAGCTCGGCAAACACCGAACTGGCGCCTTCTAGCAGTTCATCGGTGAAATTGACCAGCATGTCGCGCAGCGGCACAACTTCATGCTCGGCCACTTGGCTGATCCAGTTGTGCGGCAGGTTAGGCCCGGTCAGAAACAGTGTTTCGGGGTAAAAATTGCCGATATAGTCGCCGACAAACACCTTGCCACTGCTGGCCATAATCAGGTGCAGCTCGTATTCCTTGTGAAAATGCCAGCGCACCAGTGGGCAAGGGAAGCCATGCTGGCGATAGATGATCGACAACCCGTTATGGTCGTCCATCAGTTCGTAAGACGGGTCTGTTGCTCTGGCAAGTCGAGTCATGGGCGCAGGCTTTGAGTGTTGTTATGCGGCAGATCATGCTGCCTTTTGAAACTTCCTACCAGTGACGGATAAGTTTCCTGCCTGCAAAAGGATACGGCTCAATGAAAACACTGTTACTCATCGGCATCGGCGCGGGCGACCCTGAACATATCACTGTGCAGGCGATCAATGCGCTTAACCGCGCCTCGGTTTTTTTTGTGCTGGATAAAGGCCAAACCACCGAAGACCTGGTGCGCCTGCGTCTGGAAATCTGCGAGCGCTACATTACCGAGCCCAATTACCGCGTAGTGCACGCCAGTGACCCGCAGCGTGATAGCGCAACGCCTTCGTATGCGCAGGGCGTGGCAGACTGGCATGAGCAGCGGGCCGAGATATTCAAGCACCTGATAGAGCAAGAACTGGCCGATGGTGAATGCGCGGCGTTTTTGCTTTGGGGCGAGCCAGGGCTGTATGACAGCACCTTGCGTATTCTGGATCGGGTGCGCGCCAATGGCTGCTCGGACTTTGACTACGAAGTGATCCCCGGTATCAGCAGCGTGCAGGCGCTGGCAGCTCGGCATCGCATACCGTTGAACGGGATTGGCCAGCCGATTCGCATCACCACGGGGCGACGCCTTGTTGCTGATGACTTGGACAACGTGGTGGTGATGCTCGACGCGCACTGTGCATTTCAGCAATTTGTGCACGAAGACGTCGATATTTACTGGGGCGCTTATATCGGCACAGCGGATGAAATTCTGATTGCGGGCAAGTTGTCGCAGGTGTGTGAGCACATCAAGTACACCCGCGAGGCTGCCCGGCAGCGCAAAGGCTGGATCATGGACACGTACTTGCTGCGTAAGCGTGTCGATTAAAGGAGCTGTAGGGCTGTGAATAGATCAGTTTCCTACACGTAAAAGGGATTGTGATTACCGCGCTTGCCCCGAAAGGGGGGTTAGTTTCTGTGTGTGAAACTAACTGCAAAAAGGAAGCGTGCAATGCGTGAGTTCTCGCATGCCTACATCCCCGCAATAGATGGCCTACGTGCCATCGCTGTTCTCGCTGTCATTATTTTCCATGTCGACTTCCTGGATTTTCTCCCTGGGGGCTTCACCGGGGTCGATCTGTTCTTTGTGATCTCCGGCTATGTGATTAGCCAATCGCTGAGCCTGCGAGGTAATGCGGACTTTGCCGATTTTTTAATGGATTTTTACCGTCGGCGTTTATTGCGTATTTTGCCCGCGTTACTTGTGGTTCTGCTGGTCAGCTTTCTGGTATCAGCCCTGTTCATGCCGCAGTTCTGGCTGAGTGAGCAGATGAGTCGCACGGGGCTGGCAGCTTTCTTTGGCGTCAGCAATGTGGCGTTAGCCTGGACCACGGACACTTACTTTGCGCCCGGGAATCACCTCAATCCTTATGTGCAGACCTGGTCGCTGGGGGTTGAGGAGCAGTTTTATCTGATTTTTCCTGCGCTTTACTTCATCTGGCTTCGTTACAGAAAGCGTATCGCTATGGTCTGGGCTGTGCTGCCGCTATTGGCCATTGCCTCGCTGGCTGTCAGCGCCGTTGAGACAAAAACCGATCAGTTGGCAGCCTTCTATTTATTACCTGGGCGCTTTTGGGAGTTGGCGGTCGGGGCCATGCTGTTCCAGGTTGTGGGGGCGCAATGCGGCTTGATGCGTTCCAGAGCACTGGCTGACGGGTTACTGGCATGCGGGTTTGCGTTGCTGGTGTCAGTTTTTTTGCTTGCCGGGGGTAATGCTTTTCCTTTTCCTTGGGCGATTATCACGGTCTGCGGGGCGGCGCTGATGATTGCCGCAGTGGTGTTGCCTGCTGAAGGCTATGGCTCAATCTTTCAAAGTATTTTGCAGGTGCCTTTGCTGACGTATATCGGTCGCTTGTCTTACTCGTTGTACCTGTGGCACTGGCCAGTGCTGGTGTTATTGAGATGGACCGTTGGAACTGAACTGCTGATCGTCCAGTGGTTGTACCCGGTCGTGGTTTGGGGGTTGGCAGCCAGCACCTATCGCTGGATTGAAATGCCATTACGCGCAGGCAGATCGTTTTGGCAGAACCGGGCGTGGGCCACGGTCGCGCTGAGCATCAGTTCAATTTGCTTCGCGGGCTGGGGCGCGTATTGGATGAGCCAGAATGCTGAGCGCCTGTCGCTCAGTCAGACGCGCGACACGTATAACTGGTACGCCTACAAACACGATCCCCAAGAACCGTTTGCCAGAATCGAGGCTCCACGGGTGTTGGGGCGTCAGTTGTTTGTGATTGGCGACTCACACTCGGCGGCCTATCGCACGCTGCTCAACCTTGCGTCGCTCAGGTTGGGGATCAAGGTAATCGAGTACGAACAGGGCGGCTGCGGCGTGGTCAGTTTGATGGCCGCTGACCCCATTGAGTGTGCGGCACGCCGGGTAGTCGATTTCAAGGACATTGAGACGCGTGCCAAACCCGGTGACATTGTGTTTCTTGCCTCGCTGAGAATGCCCGAACTTGAGGGGCGTGGCTGGGAGCGTGGGACCGAAGTGGTGTTGAGCGAGATCCTTTCTGAGCAGACCCTGGACCTTAGCCACGCCGCCCGACACTCAGCCGAAGCGGTGATTACGCGCCTGCAGGCGGCAGGGGTAACGGTTCTGATTGACGCACCCAAGCCTCTGTTCAAAGCGCCTGCAAACCGTTGTTCAGACTGGTTTAACCACATGAACCCGATTTGCGCGGCGGGCCTGACGATAAACCGCGACCTGCTTGAACGTTTGCGTGCCCCGCAAATGCGTCAACTGGAGCAGTTGCAGCGCGAATATCCCAGTCTAATCGTCTGGGATCCGTTCCCGCTGCTGTGTCCGGGCTCGGTCTGTTCGGCTTATGACACCCGTGGCCAGCCGCTGTTTTTTGACTCAAATCACCTCAGTGGTCACGGTAACCGTGTGCTTGAGTCTTCCTTTGTCCAGTTATTGCTGAGGATATGGAACAAACCCTACGCGCGGTTTTTCGCCTCGATCCACTGCGACATGTACTGAGTACTTTTGTGCTGATGATGGCGCAGCATGGCGCCGGTGAAGTTGTTGCGGCGGTGCTGTTCAAGTCCGGCGCGGCAGTCCTTGATACGTTGCACCAGTGCAGGGCCGTGGCTGGCCTGTAAGTAGCGCGCATTGAGCAGTGCCTGCCCCTGTTGTTGCGCAAGGTGCCACGCGTGCGGGTTTCGATACAACTCGACAGCGGCCGCAGCAATGGTAGTGGCGCTCTGTTCAATGGCTCCGGCCCACGGCATGTCGCCGTGCATGCCTTCAGCGCCGATCGGGGTGGTCACGTTCGGCGTTCCGCAAAGCATAGCGTCGGCGATCTTGCCTTTAATACCTGCGCCAAAACGCAGGGGTGCCAGGCAAATGCGCGCGCTGCTCATCACCGCCAGTGCATCTTCGGCCCAGTTGAGCACGTGGAAGCCTTGCTTGGGGTTGTGCAGCGCCGTGGCTTTAGGCGGGGTATAGGCGCCATAGATGTGTAACTGCGCCTCGGGAAGCTGTTGGCGGATCAGTGGCCAGATATGGGTTTTCATCCATAACACTGCGTCCCAGTTCGGCGCATGGCGAAAGTTGCCGATGCTTAAAAAGTGTTGGCGTTGTTCAAACGGCACACATTCCACTGGCGCGCTGTCGACCATCAGCGGGCACCAGTGCAGCAGTTCCTTGGGGACGTGGAACTGCTCGACCAGCAGGTCAATCTCGTACTCGGAAATCATCAGGTTAAGGTCGCTGCGATAGATAGCAGCGATTTCTCGTTGCGCCAGATCGGCATCGGCCATGTGCTCAAAGGTTTCGACGGGTGACGGCGCGAACAGGTGACTGAAATCGTCCTGTTCGGGGTTGTGCTTGAGGTGTGCCTTGAGCTGTTGCTGGCGGGCGTCACGCAGGCTTTGCAGGTCGGAGGTTTCGAGCACGCGCAGGGCGTTCGAGCATTGCTTCTCGACACGCCAGCCGAACTGCTCTTCCATCATGAAGCGGTCAAACAGCACGATGTCCGGGGCCAGCTCGCTGATAAAGGCATCAAAGCTGCTGTTGTTCAGCTCGATAGTGACTTCATTGATGCCCTGCGCCGCCAGATCGGCTTTGTGCTCGCCAATGCCAGCGGGGCTGCTGAAGGTGATTTGCCAGCCTTCCTGCAAAAAACTCTCGATGATTTGCATCATGTGGCCGCCCGCCGCCGAGGAGCGTGGCTCGGGCCACACGTAGCCAATGATCAGGACGTGGGTAGGGCGGGACGACGGCATGGGCAGATCCTTGGAGCCTGGAGACTGAAAAAAGGCGGCAATTAAAGCACAACTGGGCTGACGCCTTGGGTGGGAGCTGCAGTAATTGGCTAGAGGTCCTCTGTTTTTTGCGAGGGCTCCGTCGGGATGGTCTTGAGGCTTTCCAACGTGGTTTCCGCTTTCATGGCTCTTAAGGTCAGTGCGGCATTGGCTTCTTGGGCTTGTACGTGTGCATGCTTCAGCGCCTCACTTTCTTGCGTTGCCACGCGCAGGCGTTCCTGAAGCAAGGTGCGCTCGCTGTCCTGCTGGCTTATTTGCGCGCTCAGTCGCTCATTGAGGTTGCTGAGTTTGTGTTGCTGGTCGCTGGCCTGGTTCAGTTCTTTGCTCAATGCACGGCTCTCGCTCAGAACGCGCTCGTTGTCGCGGTGCAACTGGGTTATTTCATCCTGGCGCACCAAGGCGCTTTGCTGTGCCTGGCGCAGCTCCATTTGTATCTGCTGCAACTGGCCTTCATGGCGACGCTGATCCTGCTCGCGCTGCTCTTTGACGGCGCTGCGGTAGTGCTCAAGTGCGTCGCGGGCGTGCAGGTGTTTTTCTTCCAGTGAGCGAATTTGCTCGTCGCGGTCATTCAGGCGCAGCTCAAAATCGCTGCACGCCTGATTGAGTGCAGCGTTGCGGGTTTGCTCGGTTTGCAGCATGGAGCGCGTGGATTCCAGGCTGGCCGTCTCCTGGTTCAAAGCGTTGCCCTGAATCTCAAGCTGCTGCTGGAGTTGCACCTGCGTCTGTTGCGCTTCGGCCAACTGATCCTGCCATTCGGTTTTGAGCTGTTCGTAGTGCGCAAGAGCGCGATCAATCGGCTCTTGCGCCTGTTCTTGCAGGCGCTGAGCAAGGCGGGCGACCAATTCGGTCAGCTCTTCGCCTATCTGCTCTCGAGGCGCACCTCGGCGCGAATCGACTTCGTCCAGCTCTTTCAGGTAACGATGGATCGTGGTTTTCGAGCCTGTATTGCCCATTTCAATACGTACTGCATCGATGCTGGGGTGTTCGCCGCGAGCCAGGATTGCCGTGCGTGCAATTTGCACCACCGCCTTGTTTACGCCGCCACGAGCCATGGCTTTCTCCTACGATTATGTACTGTGGTATGTACCCTGTAATTACATACTATATTAGCACTTATTTTTTATCTTTATTTGATATTTTACATGCGGGATATACTGGTATTATCCCGTGCTAGAGCCTTAAAACTGTTTTTTAGGCGCTGTTTCAGTACGCCAATCAAGAGAACCGTGCATGAGTGAGCTGGATCGCTACTTAAACGCCGCGACCCGCGACAACACCCGCCGCAGCTATCGGGCGGCCATCGAGCACTTTGAAGTGATCTGGGGCGGCTTCTTGCCCGCGACCAGCGACAGCGTGGCGCGTTATTTGGTGGCGCACGCCGGGCAACTGTCGATCAACACGCTCAAGCTGCGTCTGTCGGCGATTGCGCAGTGGCATAACAGTCAGGGCTTTGCGGATCCGACCAAGGCGCCTGTCGTGCGCAAGGTGTTCAAGGGCATTCGCGCGCTGCACCCGGCGCAAGAGAAACAGGCCGAGCCGTTGCAATTGCAGCACCTGGAAAAAGTCATCGACTGGCTCGAAGGCGAGGCGCACACCGCGCAGGCCAGCGCCGATCAACCCGGCCTGCTGCGCGCGCGACGCGACGCGGCACTGATCCTGCTCGGGTTTTGGCGCGGGTTTCGCAGTGACGAGCTGTGTCGTTTGCAGGTCGAGCACGTGCAGGCCGTGGCAGGCTCTGGCATTACCCTGTATTTGCCGCGCAGCAAAAGTGATCGCGACAATTTGGGTAAAACCTTTCAAACCCCGGCCTTGCTTCGGTTGTGCCCAGTGCGCGCCTACATTGAGTGGGTCAATGCCTCGGCCTTGGTGCGGGGGCCGGTCTTCAGGGGGATCGATCGCTGGGGCAATCTGGGGGAGGAGGGGTTGCACGCCAATAGCGTGATTCCATTACTGCGCCAGGCGCTGGAACGTGCCGGGATTGCAGCCGAGCAATACACCAGTCACTCGCTTCGTCGCGGTTTTGCAACATGGGCGCATCAAAGTGGGTGGGACTTGAAGTCGCTGATGAATTACGTCGGCTGGAAAGACATCAAGTCAGCCATGCGCTATGTTGAATCCACCCCGTTTGCCGGGATGAGCATCACCGCTGAAAAACGCATTGGAAGCTGATCAAGGTCAACTTGAAAGCTGAGCACATGATCCATATTTGGTTTTTGACTCTATATAGGGTCGCCTGATAGCCAAAACCAATCATGAGCATCAGCTTTGCCAATGAGCCAGATACGAAATGAGTTGTTAGGATTCACCCCATCAACTTTTCAACCCTGACGGAGAGTCAACGATGCCTATCATCAACAGCCAAGTAAAACCGTTCAAAGCAACTGCATACAAAAACGGCAACTTCGTGGAAGTGTCGGACGCTGACCTGAAAGGCAAGTGGTCTGTCGTGTTCTTCTACCCAGCTGACTTCACCTTCGTTTGCCCAACCGAGCTGGAAGACCTGGCCGACAACTACGAAGAGTTCAAGAAACTCGGCGTGGAAATCTACAGCGTGTCGACTGACACCCACTTTGCTCACGCTGCCTGGCACAACACTTCGCCAGCCATCGGCAAAATCCAGTACACCATGATCGGCGACCCTACGCTGACCATCTCCCGCAACTTCGACGTGTTGATCGAAGAAGCTGGCCTGGCTGACCGCGGTACTTTCGTGATCAACCCAGAAGGTCAGATCAAAATCGTTGAACTGAACGACGGCGGCGTTGGCCGTGACGCATCCGAGCTGCTGCGCAAAATCAAAGCTGCTCAATACGTTGCTGCTCACCCAGGCGAAGTGTGCCCTGCCAAGTGGAAAGAAGGCGAAGCCACTCTGGCTCCATCGCTGGACCTGGTTGGCAAGATCTAAGTCTGTGAACCAGCCAAGGGCGGTGATCCGCACCTGAGTTGCAAGCTGCATCGCCCTCAAAACGCCCGGGCGACATTCGCTCGGGCGTTTTTTTTACACAGAATTTATCGTTTAAGGAGATCGCCCGTATGTTGGACGCCAATCTAAAAGCTCAGTTGAAGTCATACCTGGAGCGGGTCACACAGCCGATCGAGATCGTTGCTTCGCTCGACGACGGTGCGAAATCCCGCGAAATGCATGACCTGTTAAAAGAAATTACCAGTCTGTCCAGCCACATCACCTTGCTGGATAACGGCAACGATGCGCGCAAGCCTTCGTTTTCGTTGAACCGCCCGGGCGGCGATATCAGCCTGCGTTTCGCCGGTATCCCGATGGGCCACGAATTTACATCGCTGGTGTTGGCCTTGCTGCAAGTGGGCGGCCACCCATCGAAAGCCAGTCCCGAAGTGATTGAACAAATCCGCTCGCTCAAAGGTGAGTTCAACTTCGAGACCTACTTCTCGCTGTCATGCCAGAACTGCCCGGATGTGGTGCAGGCGCTGAACCTGATGGCGGTACTTAATCCGAACATTCGCCATGTAGCGATTGATGGTGCGCTGTTCCAGGACGAAGTCACCGAGCGCCAAGTGATGGCGGTTCCTAGCGTTTACCTGAACGGGGTTAACTTTGGCCAGGGCCGCATGGGCCTCGAAGAGATCCTTGGCAAGCTGGATACCAGCGCCATTGAGCGTCAGGCCGAGAAGATCAACGCCAAAGAAGCATTTGATGTGCTGGTCATTGGTGGCGGTCCTGCCGGTGCGGCCGCTGCAATTTATGCGGCGCGTAAAGGTATTCGTACCGGTGTGGCGGCTGAGCGTTTTGGCGGGCAGGTCCTTGACACCATGGCCATCGAGAACTTCATCTCGGTTCAGGAAACTGAAGGGCCAAAACTGGCTACAGCGCTGGAAGAGCACGTCAAGCAGTACGACGTCGACATCATGAACCTGCAGCGTGCCGATAAGTTGCTGCCAGGCAAGGCGGGCGAACTGCACGAAGTCAAATTCGCCAGCGGCGCTTCGCTGAAAGCCAAGACTGTGATTCTGGCAACCGGTGCCCGCTGGCGCGAGATGAATGTGCCCGGTGAGCAGGAATACCGCAGCCGCGGTGTGGCGTATTGCCCGCACTGTGATGGCCCGCTGTTCAAAGGCAAGCGCGTTGCCGTGATCGGAGGTGGTAACTCGGGTGTTGAAGCCGCCATCGACTTGGCCGGTATCGTGTCACACGTGACCCTGCTTGAGTTTGACACCAAGCTGCGCGCTGATGCCGTGTTGCAGCGCAAGCTCAACAGCTTGCCTAACGTGACCGTGATTACCAACGCACGGACCACCGAAGTCACGGGCGACGGCCAAAAAGTTAATGGCCTGCGTTATGAAAATCGCGAAACCAAAGTGGTGCATGACATCGCGCTGGAAGGGATTTTCGTACAAATTGGCTTGCTGCCTAACACTGATTGGCTCAAAGGCACGATTGAGCTTTCACCTCGCGGCGAGATCGTTGTTGATGCACGCGGTGAAACGTCCATCCCTGGCATCTTTGCTGCTGGTGACGTTACGACCGTGCCTTACAAGCAGATTGTGATTGCGGTAGGTGAGGGGGCCAAAGCCTCGCTGAGCGCCTTTGATCACTTGATCCGTTCTAGCGCGCCGGAATAATCCTGCGGACATAAAAAACCCATGAGCAATCATGGGTTTTTTTTGGGCCCGATTTTTACAGCGGTGTGGGCTGAATGATTTCTACCCAATAAGCGTCAGGGTCTTTAACGAATGCCAGCGATTTCATGCGGCCGTCAGTCAGACGCTTCTGGAAATCTACGCCCAGAGTCTCGAAGCGCTCGCAGGCGGCAACAATGTCGGGCACGGAAATGCAGATATGGCCAAAGCCACGCGGGTCAGTGTTGCCGTTGTGGTAGGCAAACTCAGGGTCGTTTTCGGTGCCGTGGTTGTGAGTCAACTCAAGGATGCCGGGAATCGACTTCATCCATTGCGTGCGTTCTGCATCGTCTGCCGGGATTTGTGCCTTGTTGACCAATGCCAGGAAGTACAGGCTGAATTCGGCTTCAGGGAAGTCACGTTTTTCAACCAGCGAGAAGCCCAGGACGCGGGTGTAGAAATCGAGGGATTTCTCGATGTCCTTGACGCGCAGCATGGTGTGGTTAAAGACGAAATTTTGGGTAGCGCTATCCGGTTGTGGTGTAACGCCAGGGATGTTGCTCAGATCTTGCAGGCTCATGAACCCTCCGAAAGTGATGCATGGGTAATGGGTCGATGGGCGAATGATACGGAATGTGACGGCTTGCGCCAAACCCGTTTTGCGGCAAAAGACCTTTGTCCGAGGGCATCCCTGATGATCAGAATGGGGGGGGTTGACAAAATCCAGGCAAAAAGAAGCCCGCCGAAGCGGGCATGGGGCGCTAATCCTTTAGCAGTCTCTATCCTGTGACGCATCGTGTGAAAAATCTGTGAAAGATTCTGATCCTGCTCGGCCTTTCAGCTCAAAAGGCTAGCCGGTCGTCCGCCACGGACTTTTCCTACGAAGCTTTGTGCAATTAGATTTCATTGCTAGTTGCACTGTAGCCATTTAAGTCAACAGGGCTCTTTATAACACTGAAGTATTAAGTCCGAAGCCAAGACTCGACGGTGGCCGCGCCGTATTGTTCTTTCCATGCCTTAAGGCCACGGTGGTTGCCGCCTTTGGTTTCAATCAGTTCGCCAGTGTGTGGATTTTTATACACTTTCAAAACCCGCGCCTTGCGCTGCTGCTTCGGAGCCGCCGAATGCTTTGCAGCAGAGGGGTTTGGATCAAGTATGGCCACTATCTCGCGCAGGCCTTTGCCATAAGATTTCATCAATGACTGGAGTTTTTGTTCGAACTCGATTTCCTTTTTTAGTCCCGCATCATTTTTCATGGCTTCCAATTGCGCCAGTTGTGCTTGAAGCGCTTTTTCGGCAGCGCGGTACTCTGCAAGTCTAGACAAAGTCATTACTCCAGTCATAGCTTCGGCGTAGAGGAGCCGAAGTGAATTAATGAGGCGTGGCATGCAGCTAGTAGACAGGGTCGTGAGCCAACAGTTCAGCCTTAATTAAAAGGTCTTGATGCTCACTAATAACAGTCTTCAACCGGTCAAAAAAATTGTAGTTGTTAATTCCCACAGTGCCAGCCGATATTCGTCCGACATGAACAACAGTCCGAGTGTTTTTAGTCTGGTTTTGCGTGCTTCGCCACTAATGATTTGATGAAGTCCTCCGCCGTCAGTGGTCGTGCAAAGAGATAGCCTTGTAAAAAGTCAACGCCTTTAGACACCAGATACCGGCTTTGTTCCTCTGTTTCTACGCCTTCAGCCACAACATCCAAATCCAGTTTGGCGCTGAGTTCAATAATGCTGTCGAGAATATGTATGGACAGCGCATCGGCGCCGATCATGGCAACAAAACTTTGGTCGATTTTCAAATAGTCGACGTTGAAATCATGCAAGTAACTCAGGCTTGAGTGACCTGTACCAAAGTCATCAATGGCTATCATGACTCCCAGTTCGTGCAGTGCCGCAAACAGCGTGTGGGTAGTTTTGTCAGGGATGATCAATTCGCGTTCGGTCAGCTCAAGCACAAGATTAATATGCCCCTCGGGAAAGGCGTTGAGGAATTGTCGGCAGTCTTCAATTAACTCCAGGTCCTGGCAGTGGCGGGCGGTGATATTAAAAGCCAAATGAAACCCAGGGCTCATGCTATTGACGTGAGGCGCCAGCAACGCTGAGGTTTGCTGCATCAGTGAGCGCGTCATTGGAACAATCAGGCCAGAGTGTTCGGCGAAAGGAATAAACAAATCAGGTCGCACCAGACCTTCTTTCGGGTGTTGCCAGCGCATCAGTACCTCAGCGCCGGCCCATTGCTGGGTATCACCGCGTACGACCGGCTGGAAGTACGGAATAAACTCTGCGGCGTCGAGACCGCGTTGTAATTCCTGGGTTGGCGCGGATGAGCGTTTTTGCAAGCGCTGAACCGTCGCCGCTGAGATCAGGCCCAAAAAGACAAGTAAGCCGATAAACCCTGAGTATTCGTCAAGCACATGCCGCACGATGACCCCGTCCTTAAATCCCGCCACAACTTGATAGGGGAATTGAGTCGAAGGGACGATGACGTTCGCCACCGCAAAGGTCGGTGGAGGCGTATCGCGTACTTGGCCGTACCGGTCAATCCAGCGGTTGCCCACTTGAATCAGTAGTTGGGTTTTCTGGTTGATCAGTCCCAACACGTTAACCAAGTGAAACCCATAAATACTCACCAGCACTCCTTTATGGTCTTCCTGTTCCCGGTAAACCAGCAGGGGTTCATCTGGGGTCACCGGATTGCCGGGTAACAGCCACAACGCGCCGCCGGCATAGTTGTCCGGGATGACTTCTTCTTTAAAGCTGCCAAATAAAGAGGTGCAGTAAATCTGGTTGTCCCAGACCAGGTTCACGGAGCGCACGAAGGGCCGCCGCGTGACTTGATCACGCAAGGCCAATTCAACCTGGGCGCAATCCTGACCTGAGAGTGGCAACACCACGTCGGCAGCAAGGGATGCATTGTCTAACATTAAATCAAACTGGCGAACTGCCTCGGTGGCGGTCTCGGTGGCGAGTAACTCCAGTGAGCGCTGGGCCTGCCAGGTAATAATGAAAACACCCAATACAATGGGAAGTAATCCACTGAGCACAATCAACGCGTAGCGATCGGTCCATCGTCGAGTCAACTTCAGCGTGAGAGGCATTAGGGATCCTGCGGTCTAGAGAGGGTTTGAGCATACGTTAGCTCGCAACAGCGTAAGGCTAGCACTGCTTGCAGGCTATTTCACATGGGGGTAGGACAAACCAGATTACGCCATGTAGAATCGGCTTACGCATACAAGAATAATGTCTTCTGCCAGCAGGAGTCCCTACCGCGTAAGAGATGGGTCGAAATGAAGATATTCGGGTTCCAACTGATCTACGGAGATTTCCTGGCGCGCAGTGTGCGCGGGATCTCTTGTGCGCCGCCTGCGTGCCTCAGCATTCTTAGCAAATAACCCACTGTTAATTCTAAAAATGACTCTGATGAGGCGCCAACATGGCCGATCTATACGAAAATCCAATGGGCCTGATGGGCTTTGAATTCATTGAATTCGCAGCCCCTGTTCCTAATACCCTCGAACCGATTTTTGAAATCATGGGCTTCACCAAGGTGGCGACCCATCGTTCTAAAGACGTGCACCTGTATCGTCAGGGCCAGATCAACCTGATCCTCAATAACGAACCGCACAGCGTAGCCTCTTATTTTGCCGCTGAGCACGGGCCGTCGGTATGCGGCATGGCGTTCCGCGTGCGCAATGCACAGAAAGCCTACTCGCGCGCACTGGAACTGGGCGCTCAACCCATCGAAATTCCGACCGGCCCGATGGAGTTGAACCTGCCTGCCATCAAAGGCATTGGCGGTGCGCCACTGTACTTGATTGACCGCTATGGCGAGGGCAGCTCGATTTACGACATCGACTTTGTGTTTATCGAAGGCGTTGATCGCAATCCTGTCGGCACAGGGCTAAAAATCATCGACCACCTGACGCACAACGTCTATCGCGGTCGTATGGCTTACTGGGCCAACTTCTACGAAAAACTGTTCAACTTCCGTGAAATTCGTTACTTCGACATTAAAGGTGAATACACCGGTCTCACGTCCAAAGCGATGACCGCACCCGATGGCATGATCCGCATCCCGTTGAACGAAGAGTCGTCCAAAGGCGCTGGCCAGATCGAAGAGTTCCTGATGAAGTTCAACGGTGAAGGCATCCAGCACGTGGCCTTCCTCACGGATGATTTGATCAAAACGTGGGACGCGCTGAAAAAAATCGGCATGCGCTTCATGACCGCTCCACCAGACACTTACTACGAAATGCTTGAAGGCCGTTTGCCAAACCATGGTGAGTCGGTTGAAGCGTTGCAGTCACGTGGCATTCTGCTGGATGGTTCTTCGGTCGAAGGTGACAAGCGTTTGCTGCTGCAAATTTTCTCTGAAAACCTGATGGGGCCGGTGTTCTTCGAGTTTATCCAGCGCAAGGGCGATGATGGTTTTGGCGAAGGCAACTTCAAGGCACTGTTCGAATCGATCGAGCGCGACCAGATCCGTCGTGGCGTGCTTGAAACTGAATAAATAGCACTCCATTAATGGTGGGAGCAACTGTCTTGGCGACTTTTATTGAGTCGCCCAACTCAGAGGCAGCAAAGCTCCCACAGTATCTAACCGTGCAGCTGTCTGAAGAAGGTATTGCCGTCCCGTTCAGACGACGTGTTCCTTCCATTCAGATCCATCACGGATCATCGCGTTTAGACGTATCAGCAAGACCCGCATACAGGCGATGAGCGCGACTTTGGCGCATTTGCCTTTCTCGCGCAGCGCCTTGTATCGGGCGCTGAACTCAGGCTGATACCGAATCACGGACCAACAACTCATATACAACGACCTGCGTACTGCGAACCTGCCGCCGCTGATATGACGCTTACCTTGGTGTCTACCACTGTCGTCGTTGTAAGGGGCGATGCCCGCCAACGCAGCAATCTGACGCCTGCCAACTTCGCCCAGCTCCGGTAGATAGGACATTAAACTAGCCGCTGTAATCAGCCCTATACCTTTCACTGAGCGCAAACGAGCGGTTTTTTCACTGTCCAGGCTTTCGGCGCACTCACTAATGAGTACTTCTATCGCTTTAATGGCCTTGCACAGGTAGTCGATATGACTTTGCAGCGCTGGTTTGACGACGTCGGATGAGGCCGTTTTGAGCCTGCGCTTATCGTCATCCATTTGCTGAACAAAGTGTTCCCGCTGCTGGACCAGCGCACGCAAGTTATCTTGCTCGGAACTTGTGATTCGGGCGCCAGGGGCTTTGATGACGGCTGCAAACTGCGCAAGAAAACGTGCATCTATCGGATCGGTTTTGGCTTGTTGCCCCATGGCCTTGGCAAAGCTTTTGGCACGGCACGGGTTGATCCGTATGACTTCAAGTCCTGCGGTCTGAAGCGCCTTCATCACATTGCGCTCATAACCGCCGGTAGCTTCAAGCAAAACGCGGCCGACTTGGTGAAGTAACAACCACCCAATCAACCCGGGGAAATCACTTTCGGCATTGGGGCAACTCACCCCGACCTCTAGCAGATTAACCCGAACTTCAAGGCTGTCTTTGGAAACATCAATCCCTGCAGGATAGGAAAACATGGCCAAACCCTCTTACACTCAAGATGAGAGCGCTCTGGTTTGGCCCGCGCTTGTAACTGTTCGAGGTGGGCTCGTTCAACTGTTCGGGCTCAATAACCAGAGTGGAGAGGTGAGTGGCAGCGTTGGCTCCCACACGTGCTTTAAGCACTCCAGGCATTCAGCTTGCCACTCACCGCTCTCATCCTCAGTCTAATCCCGACGTAAGACACAAGCTGGCTTGTCAGCGATGCAGGCGATACGGTTTTAACCGTTGACCGTGCAGATCCAATCGCTGGCAAGCCAGATTCCCACACGTTTTGACGGACACTACAGTCAAAACAATCCTGCCGCGATGTTGATCGAAAAACCCAATACCGCCGTATTGAACAAAAAACCCAACAGCGAGTGGCCAAGCACAGCTTTGCGCATTTCGCGGGTGGCGATACACACGTCGGACGTCTGTACCGCAACGCTCAGGGTGAAAGAGAAGTACATGAAGTCCCAGTAATCCGGGTTCAACTCACCTTCGGGGAAGCGCAATGCTGGCTCCGTTCCTTCGTTGTTATAAAACAGTCGCGCATAGTGCAGGCCGAAAATAACCCCAATCATCAGCCACGAGCCCACCACGGTCATCCCGGTGAAGGCGTAGTGAATCAGTTGATCGGCATGGCTGAGTTTGCTGTTGCCGGAGAGTTCCAGGGTGATGGCTGCCAGGCTGGCAACGGCAGCAATGCTCACTGTGAACAACACCATGCTGGCATTTTCGTCTTCGACTTCTGCCGTACGCTTAACGTCGGCAACCTTGGAACGCAGCATCAGCCACAGGGTCAGCAGCAAATACAGCCAGACGCCGGTGTTCCAGCCCAATAGAACCTTGGTGGTCAGTGTGGCGGCTGGAGCAAAGATGCCGACCGCTACCCCCAGTACGGTGGCAGCGGTCAAACGGGGATGGGTCCGTGCTAGGTGCGGCATTGGCAATACAATCCCTGTTACTGAGTGTTGCCGAACCTTAGCACGCGCAGCAGCACTTAGCCTTGACGTGGCTTGCTGCGAGTCAGCTTCATGACCACTACAAAAAACACCGGGACAAAGACCACCGCCAAGGTGGCAACGATCATGCCGCCGATGACGCCGGTGCCAATGGCTTGCTGGCTGGCTGAACTGGCCCCGGTCGCAATCGCCAGCGGCACCACACCCAGGATGAATGCCAGCGAGGTCATGACAATCGGGCGTAAGCGCAAGCGCGCCGCCTGTACGGTCGCGTCCACCAGATCATGGCCTTCGTCGTACAAGGTCTTGGCGAACTCGATGATCAAAATCGCGTTCTTGGCCGACAGGCCGATGATGGTGATCAAGCCCACTTTGAAGAACACGTCATTCGGCATGCCGCGCAACGTGACCGCCAATACTGCACCGAGAATGCCCAATGGCACGACCAGCAATACAGCGGTCGGGATCGACCAGCTTTCATACAGCGCCGCCAGGCACAAGAACACCACCAGTAACGACAGCCCGAGCAACATCGGCGCCAGCGTCCCGGAGAGTTTTTCCTGGAGCGATAACCCCGTCCACTCAAGACCCATGCCCGCGGGCAGTCGATCAACCAGGCGTTGCATTTCTAGCATCGCTTCGCCGGTACTGTGGCCGGGGGCTGCTTCACCATCAATGCTCACCGCCGGGTAACCGTTGTAACGCGATAACTGGGACGGACCCTGAATCCAGCGTGCCTGGACAAATGCCGACAGCGGGACCATTTTGCCCAGGTTGTTGCGCACATTGATCTTGAGCAGGTCTTCGACCTGACTGCGCTGGTCACCCTCAGCCTGAACCACAACTCGCTGCATGCGTCCCTGATTCGGGAAATCGTTGACGTAGGCCGAGCCCACGGCGGTCGACAGTACGTTACCAATGTCAGCAAACGAGATGCCGAGTGCATTCGCCCGCTTGCGGTCGACTTCCAGTTGTACCTGCGGACTCTCTGCCAAGGCGCTTTCACGCACATTAGCCAGCGCCGGGCTTTTCTCGGCCAGCGCCAACAACTCGGTGCGGGCTTGCATCAGCACGTCATAACCGACGCCGCCTCGGTCTTGCAAACGCAACTCAAAACCGCTGGAGGTGCCCAGACCGCTGACCGCAGGCGGCAAGATGGCGTACGCCACGGCATCTTTGAGTTCGCTGAAGGCACCGTTGGCCCGATCTGCGATGGCCGAGGCGGAATCCTTGACGCCACGCGTCGACCAGTCTTTGAAAGTGGTAAAGGCCAACGCCGCGTTTTGCCCGCTGCCCGAGAAGCTGAAACCCAGAATCATCGTGGTATTGCCCACGCCTGGCTCTGTCGCGTAGTGCGCCTCGATCTGCTCGGCCACTTTAATGGTGCGGTTCTGGCTGGCTCCCGGTGGCAACTGGATGTCCGTAATGATGAACCCCTGATCTTCGACCGGCAGAAAGGAGGAGGGCAGGCGCGCAAAACACACCACCAGCACCACCACTAACGCGCCGTACAGCAGCAGATAACGCCCGCTGCGCTTGATCAGATGCACCACCCAGTGCTCGTAGCCTTCGGACATGCGCTCAAACGTGCGGTTGAACCAGCCGAAAAAGCCGCCCTTGGCATGATGCTCGCCCTTGGCGATGGGTTTTAGCAAGGTCGCGCACAGCGCCGGGGTCAGCGACAGGGCCAAAAACGCCGAGAACAGAATCGAGGTGGCCATTGCCACCGAGAACTGCTGGTAGATCACCCCGACCGAACCCGGCATAAACGCCATGGGAATAAATACGGCAACCAGTACCAGAGTGATGCCGATGATGGCGCCGCTGATTTGGGTCATCGCCTTGCGCGTGGCCTCGCGGGGTGACAACCCTTCGCTGACCATGATCCGCTCGACGTTTTCAACCACCACAATCGCATCGTCCACCAGAATACCGATGGCCAGCACCATGCCGAACATGGTCAGCACGTTGATCGAGAACCCCATGACCAGCATGGTGGCAAACGTGCCAATCAGTGCAACCGGCACCACCAGCGTTGGAATCAGGGTGTAACGGATGTTCTGCAAGAACAGGAACATCACTGTAAACACCAGCACCATGGCTTCGACCAGGGTGTAGATCACCTTGGTGATCGAGACTTTGACGAAAGGCGTGGTGTCATAAGGAATCTTGTATTCAACGCCTTTCGGGAAGTAGCGACTCAGATCGTCCATCTTGGCGCGGATCAGATTGCCCGTGCTCAAGGCGTTCGCCTCGGGGGCCAGCTTCACGCTGAAAGCGCTGGAAGACTTGCCATTCAGCCGCGTGCCGTACTGGTATTCCTGGCTGCCGATTTCAACCCGCGCCACATCACTGATGCGCACCGCAGAGCCATCAGGATTCGCCCGCAACACAATATCGCCGAACTCTTGCGGGCTCGACAATTGGCCTTTGACCAATACCGTGGCGGTTATTTCCTGAGTCGAGCGACCTGGCAAATCGCCGATGCTGCCGGCAGATACCTGGGCGTTTTGACTGGCAATGGCTTGGTTGACGTCAGCAGGCGTGAGGTTGAAGGCAATCAGCTTTTGCGGGCTGATCCAGATTCGCATCGCGCGCTCAGAACCATACTGCTGGGCCTTGCCGACACCTTCGACGCGCTTGACCTCGTTCATGACGTTACGCGCCAGATAATCGCTGAGCGCAATTTCATCCAGCCCGCTGGTCTCATCGGCGGTGAGCGTCACCAGCATCAAAAAGCCCGAAGAAATCTTCTCGACCTGCAAGCCTTGTTGAATCACCGCCTGCGGCAGACGTGACTCCACTGCTTTAAGGCGGTTTTGCACGTTGACCTGTGCCAGCTCCGGATCGGTGCCGGGTTTGAAGGTCGCGGTAATGCTGGCACTGCCGAGGCTGCTCTGGGACTCAAAATACAGCAGGCCGTCGGTGCCATTGAGCTCTTGCTCAATCAGGCTGACCACGCTTTCGTCCAGGGTTTGTGCCGAGGCACCGGGGTACACCGCATACACTTCAACTTGCGGCGGCGCTACGTTCGGGTATTTGGCCACTGGCAACTGCGGGATTGCCAATGCCCCGGCCAGCACAATAAACAACGCCACGACCCATGCAAAGATCGGCCGATCGATAAAGAACTGCGGCATGCTCACTGATCCGTGGAGTGTGCGAGAGGAAGTTTGGGGTCATCAATTTGCACCTGTTCGCCGGGGCGAGCATGTTGCAAACCTTCGATCACAATGCGGTCGCCAGCCTTGAGGCCGTCGTTGACGATCCAGCGATCATTCAACACGCCGCCCAATTGCACAGGCTGCTGCTTGACCCGATTCTCGGTGTCAATCAGTAGCACTTGGGCGACACCGGCGCTGTCACGCACAATGGCGCGCTGTGGCACGCTGATCCCTTGTTTGTTGACCGCTTGTTCCAGGCGCACCCTGACAAAGCTGCCCGGCAACAGATCGTGGTCCGGATTGGCGAACTCGCTGCGCAGAATGATTTGCCCGGTGCTCGGGTCAACACTCAGGTCCGTGAACAACAGTTTGCCGGGCAGCGGGTAAGGGCTGCCGTTATCGCGGATCAAGGTGACGGCCGCCTGATTCTTGCCTACCTGTTGCAACTCGCCTGCGCGGAATGAATCACGCAAGTTGTCGAGGTCGCGGGTCGATTGCAGCAGATCAACCTGAATCGGGTCCAGTTGCTGAATGCGCGCCAACGGTGTGACTTCACCTTGGCCAACCAATGCGCCCTCAGTGACCAGTGCACGCCCGATACGCCCGGAAATCGGGGCGGTGACGGTGGCATAGCCCAAGTTTAGCTTGGCGCGCTGAACCGCAGCCTTGTTGGCGGCCACATCGGCTTGAGCCTGCTGGGTTTGCGCACGGGCGTTGTCGTAGTCCTGGCGGCTGACGGCGTTGCTGTCAACCAAGGCACTGTAGCGCTGGTCTTGCAGTTTTGCCTGCATTGCCAGTGCCTCGGATTTGCGCAACGCTGCCTGAGCACTGTCCAGTTCAGCCTTCAAGGGCGCCGGATCAATCACAAACAACACGTCGCCTTGTTTGACTTCGCTGCCTTCCTCGAAAGCGCGTTTCAATACCACGCCGGCGACTCGGGCGCTGACTTGAGCAACACGCGGAGCAACCACGCGGCCACTCAGTTCATTACTGATCGACAGGGTTTGCGGGACGATGACTTCAGTGCTGACCTTGACCAAAGGTGTCTTTTCTTCAGTGGCGGGGCTTTTGCCGCAGGCACTGAGGGCCAGAGCCAGTGCCGAAAGACATAGCGGGACGAAGAGCTTTTTCAACGTTCGTGCCTTCTTATAAATGCAGGATATGTCTGTAAAAGACCTTGGCATGCTAAGCGCAGCACGCAAAAGGCGTTGTGAAGCTGTGTAGGTGGTGTGTGAAAAAATGTGAAGGTTCTGCTCCTATCCCTTTGAGGTTGTATATCCTTCGGGCTTTCCCCGTTTGTAAGCATTTATTATGCCCACTATTCTGCTGGTCGAAGACGACGCCGCACTTTCGGAGCTGATCGCCAGCTACCTGGAGCGCAACGGCTATCAAGTCAGCGTGCTTGCACGCGGTGACCAAGTCCGTGACCTGGCGCGAAGAAACCCTCCGGACCTGGTTATTCTCGACCTGATGTTGCCGGGCCTTGATGGTTTGCAAGTCTGTCGCTTATTACGAGCCGACTCCGCGAGCCTGCCGATCCTGATGTTGACTGCGCGCGACGACAGCCATGATCAGGTGTTGGGGCTTGAGATGGGCGCCGATGATTATGTGACAAAACCTTGCGATCCCCGGGTACTGTTGGCGCGCGTACGCACTTTATTGCGGCGCAGCAGCCTGACAGAGCCGCAAGTGGCCAGCGACCGGATTTTGATGGGCAATTTGTGCATCGACCTGTCGGAGCGCACTGTGACATGGCGCGGTGACATCATCGAGCTCTCGAGCGGCGAATACAACCTCTTGGTGGTATTGGCCCGGCATGCCGGTGAAGTGCTGAGCCGGGACCAGATCCTGCAACGCCTGCGCGGCATTGAGTTTAACGGCACCGATCGCTCGGTAGACGTGGCCATCTCCAAGTTGCGGCGCAAGTTCGACGACGCCGCCGGTGAGGCACGCAAGATTAAAACCGTGTGGGGTAAGGGGTACTTGTTCAGCCGTTCGGAATGGGAATGCTGATTCGTGTTCAAAATCCTCATACGGTTGTATCTGGTAACGATTGTGACCTTTGCGGCAGCCATTTACCTGGTACCCGCACTCATCGTCACGGTGTTCCATGATCGCTTCATGAACTACAACGTCGACATGTCGCGTGGTATGCAAACCCTGCTGGTCAAACAATTTCACCAACTGCCTGCTGAACAGTGGCCTGCGCTAGCTCAGCAACTGGATGCACAATTCGATCCGCTGCGCGTCAACCTGTTACCGATTACCGACCCTCAGTTCACGGCCAAAGAGCAGCATCAGTTGCATCAGGGCCAGGGTGTTCTGCGCATTGGTGAGTGGGGCTGGCGTACGCGCGTGGTATCGCCACTGGATCAGCAACAAGCCATTGAGCTGGTGATGCCGCCTGACCCGTTCGACATGAACGTACTGTACTGGAGCATCAACGTACTGATCGGAGCCGCCTTGCTGGGAGGGTTGTTGCTGTGGCTGCGCCCGCACTGGCGCGACCTTGAGCAGCTTAAACGCACGGCAGCACGCATTGGTCAGGGCCAATTGAGTGAGCGCACACAGATTTCAGCGCGTTCCAACATTCATGGTCTGGCCAGCGCTTTTGACACCATGGCCCAAGACGTTGAAGACCTGCTCAACCAGCAGCGTGATTTGCTCAACGCGGTCTCACATGAGTTGCGTACCCCATTGACCCGGCTCGATTTTGGTCTGGCGCTGGTCTTGTGTGACGATCTGCCCGAGGTGAGTCGTGAGCGCTTGCACCTGCTGGTCGGGCACATACGCGAACTGGATGAATTGGTCCTGGAACTGTTGTCGTTCAGCCGCCTGCAAAACCCTGCGCTGGTGCCTGAGCGGGTCGAGGTGTCGCTGGCTGAGTTTATCGACAGCATTCTCGGCAGTTTTGACGAAGAGCTGGAAGCGCCTGAAATCGTTCTGGATGTACTGTTGCAGGGCGTCGAGGAGCGTTTTGCGCTGGACCCGCGCCTGACGGCTCGCGCCCTGCAAAACCTGGTGCGCAACGCCATGCGCTATTGCGACAGGCGGATTCAGATAGGGGTGAGTCTGGGTTCGCAAGGCTGCGAATTGTGGGTGGATGACGACGGCATCGGCATCCCCGAGCAGGAGCGCGAGCGCATTTTCGAGCCGTTTTATCGGCTGGATCGCAGCCGTGATCGGGCGACCGGAGGCTTCGGGTTGGGGCTGGCGATCAGTCGGCGCGCCCTGGAGGCCCAAGGCGGCACGTTAAGCGTTGAGCAATCACCCTTGGGTGGTGCCCGTTTCAGGCTGTGGTTGCCAGCGTGAAACCAAGAGGCGCGGGCAGATCCGCGCCTCACTTCAGATTGAGCGGCGCTGCCGGCTCACGTGTTTCAAACCTTCGATGACCAATACGCCCACCGCCAGCCAGATCGGGCCGTAGGTCAGCCACTGACCGTCTTCCAGGCTGTCACCCAGCAGCAACGCAACGGCCACCAACAGCACGGGTTCAACGTAGCTAAGCAGGCCAAACAAGCTGAACGGCAGCAGACGGCTGGCCAGAATGTAGGCAAAACCTGCGGCAGCACTGATGATTCCCATCAATGGCACCAGCGCGTACAAAGCTTCTCGCTGTGCGCCAAGGTCGACGTGCGGGCCTGCTAGCACGAACCACAAGGCAACCGGGACCATCAACAGCATGTCCAGCCACAGTCCGCCGAGGTTATCGATGCCGATCTTTTTGCGCAGCACGAAGTACATCGGGTAACCGATGGCTACGACCAGCGTGGTCCACGAAAAACCGCCGGTGCGATACAGCTCATTCGCCACGCCAATCACCGCCAGCGCAGTGGCTATCTTCTGCAAGTGCGACAGGTGCTCGCCGTAGACGATGCGCCCGGTGAGAATCATCGTCAGCGGCAACAGGAAATAGCCCAGCGATACATCCAGGCCATGCCCGTTCAAAGGCCCCCACATAAACATCCAGAGCTGTAGCCCTACCAGAAAGCTGGTAATCAACACGCACGGAATCAGTAGAGGTTTATCTCGTAAGCGATTGAAAATTATGGGAACCCATTTCCAGTCGCCAGAGAGGCAGATAAATAGAGTCATGAAGGGCAGCGAGATAAGTATTCGCCAGCCAAAGATTTCCTGGCCATCAAGGGGCCGAAGAAGAGAAGTGAAGTAGTACAGGACGCCGAACAAGCAGGAAGCCAAAATCGATAAAACAATGCCTTTAGACACAACAACCTCAATGGATCTACAACGTTACTCATTAGAGTGGGCACGTAGCTTGAGGTTGTTGGGGGTCGTTGGCAAATCTCTTTTAAACCAATTAGTTGGTGCAAACTCTTGTTAAAAACGGTGAAACTTTGAAACAACCAAGCAAATACTGGGCCAATGACGTTTTAAACGAGCGTTCGTGTTTCTGAAAAAAGTGATTAACGGTAGCCTTCGGCCAGCAACAAGGCGCTAAACCGACCGCCGTTGGCGGACCAGATGCTTGAAACCTTCAAATATCAGCACCATTACGGCCAGCCATATCGGCAGGTACGTGAGCCATTGACCGGCGCTGATGCTCTCGCCCAGCAACAGGGCAACAAACACCAGCAGTACCGGTTCGACATAGCTGAGCAGGCCGAACAGGCTAAAAGGCAGCATCCGGCTGGCGATGATGTAGCTGATCAAGGCCAGTGCGCTGATGCCGCCCAGTACCGGGATCAAGAAGTACAGCGCCGGACGCAGGCTGGCCACGTCGAAGCCGTGCTCACCGCTTTGCACAAACCACCACGCCACCGGGATCAACAGCAGCATGTCAAACCACAGGCCGCCGAGGTTGTCGGTGCCTGCGCGTTTGCGCAGCACGAAATACATCGGGTAGCCGATGGCAACCACCAGCGTGGTCCACGAGAAACCGCCCACGCGGTACACCTCATTGGCAACCCCAATGGCGGCCAGCGCAGCGGCGATTTTTTGCAGGTGTGACAGGTGCTCGCCAAACACCATGCGAGCGGTCAGAAGCATCGTCAGCGGCAGCAGGAAATAACCCAGCGAGACGTCCAGGCTGTGCCCATTGAGCGGCGCCCACAGGAACAACCAGAGTTGCACGCCAACCAAAGCGCTGGAAGCGACCACAACGGCCCACATTCGAGGTTGCTGACGCAGCCGGGAAATGATCACGGGAACACGCCGCCAATCGCCAGAAAAGCACATGAACAGCGTCATGCACGGAAGCGTCAGCAGCATGCGCCAGCCGAAGATCTCGGCGCCGCTCAAGGGCCAGAGCAGGGATGTGTAGTAATACATGACACCGAACAGGCTCGATGCCAGAACCGATAAAACAATACCTTTAGACACAACAGCCTCGTTGGAACGCACTTTATGATTTTTAGGAGTGTGTAGCTTGAGGCCTGAGGGTGTTGTAGGGCAAATCGCAGGTTATGCAACGACCTGCGGGAGCTATTTGATGTCGCACTTTATTATGATTTTTCACGATCCGAGGTTAACGTTGTTCGCTGCATGAGTCTCGGTCACCTAAGCGCGCTGCCTTTGTGCCACCCCAGCCGCTCGCTTAGCCATCGGTGTTCATGAACAAATGTTTCCAAGGATTGTCACCCTATGTTTGAACTGGATCATGAGTTGGCGCAGGACATCGTTGATCGGGCGATGGCCATTTTGCCTTACAACGTAAACGTCATGGACAGCCAGGGCCTGATTTTAGGCAGTGGCGAGCCCGAGCGTATCAATACGCGACACGAAGGCGCGCAACTGGTGCTGGCCAATGGTCGCGTCGTGGAAATCGACGCGCAAACCGCCAAGCACCTCAAGGGCGTGCAGCCCGGCATTAACCTCCCATTGCTGCTCGACCAGCGCCTGATCGGCGTGCTGGGCCTCACAGGCGAGCCCCAATTGCTGCGCACGTATGCCGAGCTGGTGCGCATGACCGCCGAAATGCTGGTGGGCCAGCGCCATCAGCAGGCGGAGCAACAATGGCGGCGTCAACGCTGTGATGACCTGGTGGCCTTGTTGCTCAGCGACACGGGCGATTCGCCGCGCCTTATCGACGAAGCCCGGCAGTTGGGGCTCAAGCCGCAGTTGTCGCGCATTCCGTACCTGTTTGAGCTCGACAAGGGCCACAGCGCTGAAGCGCTCAGCGCCTGGTTGCAGTCGCGCTACCCGGACAGTTGGTGCGTGACCCCGGCCACGGGCTCGTTGTTGTGGTGCCGCCCGGCCACGATTGTGTTGGATGATCTGCGCTTGCTTGAGAAGCTTGAGGGCCAAGGCTGGAACGTCGTGCGCGTGGCAGCAGGCGATCAAGCGGATGCGCTAAAAGCGTTGCGCCGTTGTTATCGACGGGTTGCAGACTTGCTGGCTTACGGTCGTGATGTGTTGCCACACATGCGCTTGCTGGCACTCCATCGTTATCGACTGCCCGTCATGCTGTGGCGTCATCGCAACGACGACGCTCTTGAAGAGCTTTTAGGTCCGCTGCACAAAGTGGTGGCCAAAGACAGCAATGGCCAGCTGATTGCCACCCTGCGCAGTTGGTGTGAGCACGACGGCCAAAGCCAACCCTGCGCCGATGCCTTGGGCATCCACCGCAACAGTCTGCGCTACCGCATGGAGCGCATCGCTGAATTAAGCGGCATTGATCCGCTGAGCCTCAATGGCATGCTGGCGTTGTATCTGGGTGTGCAACTGCTGCCTCAGAGCTAAACCCTGCGTCTTGTGAAAATGAACAACAAACCCCGTGATTGCTTGTGCACCAGACTGGCGTGTTTCCCCCCGGTTACTGGCAGCATGAAGGGCATAAGAACTGGAGATACGCCCCATGAAAATCGTGATTGCCCCTGACTCGTTCAAAGACAGCCTGAGCGCCGAAAAGGTCGCCGATGCCATTGCCGCCGGTTTGAGCGATGTGTTGCCTGATGCGCAACTGATCACGTGCCCCATGGCCGATGGCGGCGAAGGCACCGTAGACGCGATTGTGGCTGCGGGGAATGGCCAGTTGCGCCGACATAGCGTGCAAGGTCCATTGGGCGCTCCGGTCGAGGCTCATTGGGGCTGGTTGCCGGACAGTCGCACGGCCATTATTGAAATGGCCGAAGCCAGTGGTTTGCAGCTGGTTGCCCGCAGCGAGCGCGACGCGTGCATCAGCAGCACCTTCGGTACTGGCCAATTGATCAAGGCGGCACTCGATGCCGGGGCCCGGCGGATCATCCTGGCCATTGGCGGCAGCGCCACCAACGACGCGGGCGCCGGGGCTTTGCAGGCGTTGGGGCTGGGCTTGTTCGATGAGCAGGGCGCAAGCCTGGCACCGGGTGGACTGGCGCTGGCGAAGGTGGCGCGCATTGATCTGACAGGGCTTGACCCGCGCTTGACCGAAGTGCGCTTCGAAATAGCTGCCGACGTTAATAATCCGCTGTGTGGCGAACACGGCGCTTCGGCCATTTTCGGCCCGCAAAAAGGCGCCTCGCCCGAGCAGGTGCGTTTGCTCGATAACGCCTTGGGCCATTTTGCCGATCACTGCGCCAACATTTTACCCAGAGATGTGCGTGATGAGCCTGGTTCGGGCGCAGCCGGTGGGCTCGGGTTTGCCGCCAAAGCGTTTTTGGGGGCGCAATTTCGCGCAGGGGTTGAAGTGGTTGCGGAGCTGGTGGGCCTTGCTGAAGCCGTCAAAGGCGCCGATTTGGTGATTACCGGCGAAGGGCGCTTTGATGCACAAACCCTGCGCGGCAAAACCCCGTTTGGGGTCGCGCGTATCGCCCAGGCCCAAGGCGTACCGGTGGTGGTACTGGCGGGCACCTTGGGCGAGGGCTATCAAGCGTTATACGCGCACGGGATCAACGCCGCCTTCGCCTTGACCAACGGCCCGATGAGCCTCGAAGACGCCTGCACACAGGCAGCCCAACTGCTCACCGACCGTGCGCGCGACATTGCACGATTGCTGAGCCTTGCTCATAACGCGTAGCAGTTGCCGAGCGTGCGAGGCTACGTCCGATTGCGTAGCGATCGTAAATCCTGAGAACCAGATTTAACTGAAAAACCGCGTTAGCCCATTTGCGACGGCTGCGCCGCCGGACGTAGCCTCGCACGCTCGGCAACTGCTACGAGGTGGGGCGCGACAGTAAATGCTGGCGACTACAGCTTCAAAGCCCAATCGTGTAAGCTTCGCGGTCATTTGCATTCGACCCATAGCGAGCCCTATGCCGTTGCTCTTCAAACGCTCTTTGCTACCTAAGCTGCGCAGCTTCCCGCTGTCTGCCGATGCGTTCAGCACCTTGCCCAGCGCCGCCGAGTTTCGACGCTGCCTGCTGGAGCACATTGCCGGCGCTCGACAGCGCATCACGCTGGTGGCTTTGTACCTGCAACAGGACGAAGCCGGACAGGAAATTCTCGACGCCTTGCACGCCGCCAAAGCCGCACGGCCCGAGCTTGAAATTGCCGTCGTGGTTGATTGGCTGCGCGCCCAGCGCGGCTTGATCGGGGCGGGCAAGCAACCCGGCAATGCGGCCTGGTACCAAGCGCAAACCCAGGCCCACGCCACTGAGGTGCCGATTTATGGCGTGCCGGTGCAAACCCGCGAGCTGTTCGGGGTGCTGCACCTCAAGGGTTTTATTGTTGACGATTGCGTGATCTACAGCGGCGCCAGTCTGAATAATGTGTACCTGCACAAGTTCGACAAGTACCGCTTCGACCGTTATCACGTGCTGCACAACAAGCCACTGGCTGACTCGATGCAGCGTTTTATCCAGGAAGACCTGATCGAGACCAAGGCGGTGCATCGCCTTGATTTGCCTTCATTGCCGTCAACCCGCAGTTTGCGCAGTGCCATCGGTGACTTGCGCAGCCGCCTGAAAAAAGCCAGTTACGACACCTACTTAGGCACCACCGGACATTTTGGCTTATCGGTCAGCCCGCTGTTAGGCGTGGGTAAAAACAACCCGCTGAGCCGGGTGATTTGCGAACTGATCGCCAGCAGCCAGCAGCAACTGACCATTTGCACGCCGTACTTCAACCTGCCATTACCCGTAACCCGTGAAATCAATCGCGCACTGGAACGTGGGGTGAAGATTGACATCGTGGTCGGTGACAAGACCGCCAACGACTTCTACATCCCGCCGAGCGAACCATTTCGAGTGATCGCGGCGCTGCCGTATCTGTATGAGCTGAGCCTGCGCCGGTTTGCCAAAAGCCATCAGCGCATGATCGACAGCGGTTTGCTCAACCTGCACCTGTGGCGTGACGGCGACAACACCTACCATCTCAAAGGCATGTGGGTCGACGACCGTTACACGTTGCTCACCGGCAACAACCTCAATCCGCGGGCGTTCCGCCTGGATCTGGAAAACGGTTTGCTGATCGACGACCCGCGCCGCGAACTGCTGGAGCAGCGTGGCAAAGAGCTGGACACGATCTTCGCCCACACCCAACGCATCAACCACTTTAAAAACCTGGAAACCCTGAAGGATTACCCGCCAGCAGTGGCCAAGTTCTTGCGACGCGTGAGCAGGGTGCGAATCGAGCGGTTGTTGTACCGCATTCTTTGAATGCAGACTTGCGACGGCTTCGCCGCCGTTCGCAGCCTCGTACCTCGACAGCGGCTACAGGTTTAGTGCGGTTCCTCGGGGATATACCCCACGCTCGCGCCTTGACGGTTGTGCAACAGGCGGTCGCCGTTATCGGCCTGACTGATCACCACGTGATGATCCACGCTCAGGTAGCCCAGCGGTAACGGATCGCCCGTGCGGTACTGGGCGAAGATCAGCGTGCGTTGCGGGTTGAAGTGTTGGCCGCTGGTTTTATCCAGCCATGCCATCAGTTCTGCACTGCTGCCTTCACGCGGGAAGCCCTGATCCTGGCTGACGTAATAAAACGCTTGCCCCTGGTTCTGAACATACAGGGGCAATTTGTTATCAGCGTCGATCATGACCATGCGCCATTGCTCCCAAGGCGCTTGCTCACTGGCTTGGGCTTTGACGTTCTGGCCGAACTGGATCACGCCACCGCCGCCGTTGGACCATGGATAAAACACCCCAAGCACCAACAGCAGCAAGCCTGCACTCGTCCCGAAGCCAATCTTCCAACTCAGGCCGAGGTGTTTTTTGCGCTGTTGCAGCCGCCGAGACACCCACCAGGCCGCCAACAGTTGGGCAAAAGGTACGAGGGGCAGCACGTAGTAACTGCGTCGGCTGCCACTGGCGGTAAAGAACATAAACAACAGCGCCAGCCCCCAGACCAGCCACCGAGCATTCGGCTCGATGTGCCGCCAGTTGCGCACGGCTACCCACAGGCCGATGATCCACAGCGGCGCCCACGGCAGGGTGTAAACCGGCAGGTAGATCAGGTAGGTGTATATCGGCCCCATATGGTCAAAAGGCTGAAAGAAGCGCACCACGTTTTCACGCAATACCAGCCCCAATCCGCTTTCACCATAAGTGGGCGCGCCATACAGGTGCGAGAGCACAAACGGGAGCATATACACCATCAGGGCGATGGCCAGCGCCAGTACCAGCTTGATGTTCAGATGGCGCTTCCAGCGTTGTTCGCCGAGCACATGGGGCAACAGCACCAACCCTGGTAACACAAAGCCGATCAGCCCTTTGGTTAAAGAGGTCAAGGCCAGTAGCAGGAAGAACACGCAATAGCGGCTGAAGCGCGTGTCTTCCGGGCCTCGGAAATACCACCAGACCGCTGCGAGCAGGCCGCACAGGGTCAATATGTCCGCGGTGGCCACACGCCCCCAAAACACGAAGTAGAAGGTGGTGGCGAGCATCCAGCCCGCGATCACGCCAGTGCTTTTGCTGAACAGTCGCTCGCCGACCAGGTAGATCAGCCACACGCTCAGCCACGCCGCGATGACCGAAGGCAGGCGCAGTGACCAATGATTCAACTCACCGAACACGCCCGCCGTCGCGGTAATCAACCAATAGGACGGCAAGGGTTTGTCGTAATAGGCGCTCCCCATCAGATACGGGTCCAGGTAATCCCCCTTTTGCAGCATCTGCAGGGCGATGTTGGCCCAACGGGTTTCCGGCCCCCACAACTCCCGTGAACCGAGCCCCAGCAACAGCAGCAAGGCGGACACAGCCAGTAGAATCAGCAGCGACCGACGTGCTGAAACCCAATCTTTGAGATCCATCATTCAGACTTAGCCTGAGGGAAGATGAAAATGGCCAGGTTGCCGCGCTCATAGCGCTTGCCACCCTGAGGTAACCGTTCGACTTCGTGGACTTCCTGCGCTGAATTAACCCGCATCACCACGCCAACAGAACCGCGCGACTGCGCGTCTTTCAGCCACCCGCTGATGGTATCGACATCGACCTGGCGCTTAGCTGAATCGGGGTAACCGAGACCGTATTTGAGTTCGCCCACGGTGTCGTAAAGGGTGACTTCAGGACGACCCAATCGCCAGGAAAGTGCCGAGGCCGCGCCCAGGTCATTACTCAGCAGGGTGCTGGTCTGGCTCAATTCCTGGGTATGTTCGGCAATAAACTGGTCGGGCATTTTGCTGTTGACCACAGTGGCCGGCATCGCGGCAGGCAGCAAAGCCACCAACACACCCATGCCCAATGCCGGCGCGGCCCACAAGGTCAACGGGCGCATGGCTTGCAGAGCGTTGGTCAGCAGCCAGACCATCAGCACGATAAAGCCCAGAGACAGGCTGAACATCTCGGTGTTGGCGTAGACCGGGCGGGCGACTTGCAGGTAAACCAACCCTGCCAGCCCGGCCACGGCCAGCAGCGTATTCAACAGACCATTGACCCGTATGCAGCGGCCACGGGCCTGATTAACCCACGCAATCAACGCATGCCCCATCAACAGTGCCAAAGGCAGCAGGCACGGCAGGATGTAGGTCGGCAGCTTGCCCTTGCTCAGGCTGAACATGCCCAGTGGCAACAATAGCCAAAGCAGCAGGTAGCCGATGGCGGGCTGGCTTTTTTGCTTCCAGGCCTCAACCAGTGCCGAGGGCAGCAATGCCGCCCACGGCAGGCTGGCAGCGAGCAGTAACGGCAGGTAGAACCACCACGGCTGGGTGTGTTGCGCGTCACTCGCGCTAAAACGGCGAATGTGTTCGTTCCAGAAGAAAAACTGCCAGAAGTCAGGTTCTTGATGCTGGATAGCCAGCGCCCATGGTGCGCACACGGCAGCCGCGACCAGCACCGCCAGCGGGCCGTAGAGCAACAAGTCTTTAAAGCGTCGCTGCCACAGGGCATACGGCACGCCGATCAACACGGGCAGCAGCCAAGCCAGGAAGCCCTTGGTCAAGAACCCCATGCCGCAAGCCGCGCCCAAGAC
Source organism: Pseudomonas sp. CCC3.1 (assembly GCF_034347405.1). Taxonomy (NCBI): domain Bacteria; kingdom Pseudomonadati; phylum Pseudomonadota; class Gammaproteobacteria; order Pseudomonadales; family Pseudomonadaceae; genus Pseudomonas; species Pseudomonas sp. CCC3.1. Next base: position 2,797,728 of record NZ_CP133778.1, on the reverse strand, counting down.
CACCCAGGCCGACAGCCGTGCCCGGCGATTTTTAGCGTCAAGGGCAAACCACAGGGCGACCAGGCTCAGGTTGACCCACAGCGTGAACTGCGGATCGAGGTTGGCGTAACCCGCCTCACCGGCCACCAGACCAAAACTCATGTACAGCAGGGCGCTCGCGAATGATTTGCGCGGATCATTCCACAGTCGGCTGGCAATCAGCCATGCCAGCCAGACGCTCAGCCCCGTGCTCAGTGCCGAAGCAATCCTTACCCCGAACAGATTGTCACCGAATACGGCTTGGCCGATGGCGATCATCCAGTAGCCCGCAATCGGCTTTTCGAAGTAGCGCAACCCCATAAAGTGCGGAGCAACCCAATTACCGCTCTGGAGCATTTCCTGACTGATCTGGGCGTAACGGGTTTCATCAGGGATCCACAGCCCGTGGGTCATTAATGGCATTAGATAAAACAGTACAAACGCCAAGAGCAGGCTGGGTATTGCCCAGCGCTCAAGACGGTTGGTCGGGATTTTTCGAGAGGCAACAGCCGCCATGCTTTCCACCTGCGAGCCCTTACTGGACGTGATTTAGGGGGGCACGGTAAAGGGCGGCGGGTAGAGGCGAGGTGAAGCTGATGTGAAAAAAATGCAGGCCTGATACGTCGCCGGACGTTGCCTCGCAACGCTCGGCAACTGCTACGAGGTTAGAAGTCGACTGTGGCGGATACCTTTAGCGAGCGTGGCTCACCCTGGCTCAGGTAGCCACCATTGGACGACGCCCAGTAGCCTGTGTTTGCGACGTTCTCTAGATTGGCCCGCAGGGTCACGGCGCGTTGTTCAACGTCGAAGCTGTAACGTGCGCCGAGGTCGAATCGGTTCCAGGCCGGGATGCTCAAGGTATTGCTCGGGTTAACGAACTGGCCGCCAGTGCGCAGCATCCGTGCATTAAGCGCTACGCCTTCCAGCCCTGGCACATCCCAATCCGCGCCCAGGTTGAACTGAAAGGTTGGTACGCCAGGCGCACGATTGCCGTCGTTGGCACCGCCTTTGGTGCCGCTGAGTTTGGTGTCCATCAGTGTGGCGCCGGCCAGTACGCGCAAGCCGTCCAGCGGCTCACCGAAGAGGTTGAGTTCAACCCCGCGATTGCGCTGCATGCCTTCGCGCACATAGGTATTTTGCGCGTTGACGTAGCCGTCGCTCGGCTGTTCGATGCGGTACACACCCAAACTGGCGCCAAAGGTGCCTTTGTCGTACTTGATCCCCGCTTCGATCTGCTTGGAGCGTGCCGGGGCGAAAGTTTGACCGGGGTTTGTAACCTCAGTGCCACCCGCCGTTGCCGGGGCTGTAGGACCTTTTGCCAGACCTTCAATGCGGTTGGCGTACAGCGAAATGTTGTCCCACGGTTTGAGCACAATGCCGTAGACCGGTGTGGTGATCGAGTCATCGTAGGTGGCCGTACGGTTGCCTGCATAGTTCCAGCCATCCACCTTCAAGGTTTGGCGACGCAGACCATAGGTCAACAGGACGCGGTCATCGACAAAACCCAACGTGTCGGAAATCGCCAGGCTGCGGTTGATGGTTTTGCCGACGATGCCGGGGTCATTGATATCGCCACCCACGAACGGGTAAACAGCAGGCTTGGCCACGTCAACGGGGTTGTACAGGTCATTGGCGAAACTGCCACTCAACTGATAGGCCGAGCGTTGTTCAGTCCAGATGCCGGTCAGGCCGAGGTTGATCTGATGGCTCACCGGGCCGGTCTGCAACGTGCCACGCAGCCCCGCCATCGCGCTGCGGTTGTCCTCATCGTGGGCGACAAACATGCTGGAGGCGGTGGTCGCACCCGCGGTGCTGCGCAGGGTAGGGGTGGAGTAATTGCCCACCTCACGGGTGTGTTTGGCCCCGGCGGCGGCATATAGGGTCCATTGATCTGTGAGGTCGTATTCGCCGCGCGCCATGCCGTAAGTGTCTTCCAGCTCGGTGAAGGTCCATTTCTGGCTGTAATTGGTGTCGGCATCCGGCGCATGGGGAATGTCGGTCAACGTTGCGGGGATATAGACCGTGTTGCGATTGCCGTTGATGCGCTGCTTTTGATAACCGAAATCGGTGGACACCCGCAGGCGATCTCCCCTGTAGTCCAGCCCCAGAGCAAACAGCTTGGTGCGCTGGTTTTCGTCGTCGATAGCGGTATCGCCTTCGCGCTGGGCGATGTTCATGCGAATGCCAAATTGATTGTTTTCGCCAAAGCGCTGGCCCAGGTCCAGGTGTTCGCCGATCCGTCCGCTGCTGGAAATATCGGTGGTGAAGCGCCGGGTCGGGGTGTCTTGTGCCCGTTTGGGTTGCAGGTTGATACCGCCACCCACACCGGAGCCGGTCGGGGTCACGCCGTTGATAAAGGCATTGGGCCCTTTGAAGACTTCAACCCGCTCAAGGCTGTCAGTGCTGATCACCTGACGGGGCAAGACGCCATACAAGCCGTTGTAGGAAATATCATCGCTGTTCAGTGGCAAGCCACGAATCACAAAGATCTGCGCCGCGTTGCCATAACCAAACGACTGACGCACGGACGAATCGTTAAGCAGCACATCACCGATGCTTTCGGCTTGCTGGTCTTCTATCAGTTGTGAGGTGTAACTCGACATCGTAAAGGGCACATCCATGATGTCTTGATTGCCCAGTACCCCCAACTCGCCACCACGTGCCACCTGACCACCGCTGTACACCGCTGGCAGCGTGCTGGAAGGCAGTTCGTCGGCAGAAATAGCGGTGCTGCCCAGAGTCAGTACCGATCCGGGGGCTTGCTCGGCAGCAGCGCTGCACAGTGATGTACCTAAAAGGCCAAGCAAGGCGGCAGCCAGTGAAGTTAAACGGAACGGGGCGAGGTCAGGCAGCATCAGGGTATCCGCATAGCGTGAGAGAAATATCAGCGTCCATGCAGATACAAAAGCAAATGATATAGATTCTCTCCTACAGCAAAAAGAGAAACTTCACGAAACCTTACTTAAATTGACTTCTTCCTGAGATTGCCAACCTCGATGCTCCGGGTTTTCGCGGTCAGGCCTGAGTCGATTTGTCGCAGGCTGTCCGTGTCGCCCGGTTTTACTGGCGTCGGGCGCAAAGGCGCACCACAACAGGGCGCAGTCGCTGTGCGAGGTGATCGCGACAGTGGTAAATTCGGCGCCCATGAAACGCGTTTACCCCACAGCAATCGTGTGCAAACGGGTAATGGCCGGTCCATTAGTCGAGCAGCGCGCACACCTGTCGCATACTGCGCAGGGCAAAGGTTTGGCTTTCAAGAGCCGGGCCGCTTAAAGGAACCTGACATGAATGCATTACTGACTCGCCGCCATGTGGTTGCCGGTCTTGGCTTGCTCAGTCTCGGCCTGTTGGCCGGTTGTGACCCGGGCAGTGGTTTGTCGTACAAGTACGGTAAAGACCTGAGCAATGAAATTCTGGGGCGCAAGTTCAAGCTTCGGGACGCCCAAGGCAACGAAATGATGCTCGGCAGCTTTCGCGGCATGATGCCGATGATCTTCTTCGGCTTTACCCAATGCCCGGCCGTGTGCCCCACCGCCTTGGCCCGCGCCGCGCAAATCAAGAAGATGATGGGCCCGGACGGTGATCGCCTGCAGGTGGTCTTTATTACGTTGGACCCGGAGCGTGACAAACCGGCGATGCTGGATGCGTACGTCAAAGCCTTCGACCCAAGCTTTATGGCGCTGTCCGGCACCCTTGAAGAAACCGCGGCCACGGCCAAGGAGTTCAAGGTGTTTTACGAAAAGATCCCGACCGGCTCGTCGTACACCTTGTCGCACACCGCCACCAGCTTTGTGTTTGACACCCGTGGCGTGCTGCGCCTGGGCCTGTCGCCTTCGCTGTCGGCCAAACAGTGCACCGAAGATCTGCTGACAGTGATGTCGGTCTGCTAGGGTCTGTACGAAATGTTTTCGAGCGAAGGTTAGGCAAGGCGAAAACAGGCGAGGAAGCGGAGTTTACGGGTTGTAAATGAGCATTCCGAGCCTGTTTTCAACGCCGCATAACCGAGCGTAGATACATTTCGAACAGAGCCTAATCAATGTTCCTTTTGAAAGAGCACGTGTCATGAAACCTGTGAATCGCTTGTTGTTGCTGTCGCTACTGGGCCTGAGCCTGCACGTTTCTGCGCAAACCAAAGTCGACGATGCTTGGGTTCGCGCCACCGTTGCAGGCCAGCCTACGACCGGTGCTTTCATGCACATCACGTCGAGCACCGACAGCAAGCTGGTCGAAGTCAAATCCAAGGTGGCCGAGACCGTGCAGATTCACGAATCGACGATGAAAAACGACGTGATGAGCATGCAAGCGGTGCCGTTTGTGGCGTTGCCTGCTGGCAAAACCGTGAACATTGAGCCCGAGGGGTATCACGTGATGCTGATTGACCTGGTGGCCCAGGTTAAAGACGGCGACACAGTGCCGCTGACCTTGATCGTTGAAGATGCCAAAGGCGTCAAAGAATCGATTGAAGTCAACGCCCAGGCCCGTGCGTTGAACAGCATGCCAATGGACATGAACATGCATGACCACGGCGCTGCGCACTGATTAAAATCGCCCGGTTAACGGGTATTCAATCGCCAGGCGGATCTGGTCTGTGTCCAGTTCGGCCTGCGCGGTGTTGCCGCGATGCACGTTATGACGCAGCGACATGATGGTGCCCTTGGCAGCACCGCTCTGCACCACATAGCGCGCCTCCAGATCGCGCTCCCAGTGTTTACCGCCTTCGCCATATCCCAGATAGGCGTAACCCCCGCTCGGATCCACATGACTGCCGTTGATATCACTGCCGCGCACATAAGCGGCACTGAGCACCAACCCCGGCAGGTTCCATGACGACAGGTCGAGATCGTAGCGGGCTTGCCACGATTGCTCGTTGGGCGCGTTGAAGTCAGACAATTGCACCGCGTTGGTGATGAAAATGGCGCCACGGGTCACGTAATCAAACGGCGTATCGCCGTGCACTTTCTGATAACCCAGGCTGAAGCTGTGCGGACCTTGAGCGTAGGTGCTCATCAGGCTCCAAGTGGTGTTGTCGATAGTGCCCGACAGCGCCCGGCCTTCATCGGTGGTGCGGTACAGGTTGAAGTTGAACGTCAGCGAGCGATGTTCATCAATCGGCTGGCTAAACAGAGCGCCCACATACTGCTGGTTCCAGGTGTCTTCGTAACGTGAGGTGTAAAGGCTCGCGCTGAGTTGCTTGCTCGGGGTATAGACCGCACCGGCCAGGTCGAAGGCATCGCCTTTGGGGCCGTTCGAGTAGTTCACCACAAAGCCTTGGTTGTGACTGCTGGCGTTGCGGTCGGTGCTTTCGGTGAAGTGCCCGCCCACCATTTTCAAGGCATTGAACTCGTTACTGGTGACAAACACCCCGGTGGCGGTCTCTGGCAGCAGACGACTGTCGGACGAGCTGAATACTGGGGTCTTGACCCGCTGTTCGCCATAGGAGAGCACGGTATTGGACAGCCGCAGCTTGATGGCCGCGCCACCCCGGCCATAGTTATCCTTGGGGTAGCCGTCGTTATCCAGTCCCAGCAAACGCGCTTTTCCTGCACGGCCGCCGCCACTGTCCAGCTTGACCCCAAGGTAAGCGTGCGCATCGACGCCCACACCGATCAATCCCTGGGTGAAACCGGATTGCAACGTGCCCATCAAGCCGTAGGCCCATTCTTCTGCATAACCGTTACGTTCGGTCTTGGGCTTGTAGGCATTGCGCGAGCCGCTGTTACTGGCGCCGTGCCGGTAGTCGCGATGGTCGTAGACCGTGCGGTTGATCACAGCCCACGTGCTGTCTTCGATAAAACCATTGGTCTGGGACTGGGCAGAGTCGGCCAGGGCCATGGGGCTGGCGAGGGCCATCAGGATGGCCGAGCGCGTGCGAACAATCGTCATTGTGCGGCCTGCTGTTTTTGCAGTGCGGCGTTCATTCGATCCAATGCGCGCTTGGGCAGTTTCGAGGGCAGTTGCGGTGCCTGAGCAGCGGGCTCACCGACCTGAATCAGCATCACCATGCCCATCCCCAGGTGCGGGGTGCATTGGATGCCGTACAGCCCTGGAATGGAGAAGTTCTGTTCGATTGGCTGATCGATCTTGCCTTGAAAGGCTTGCGCGCCCTCTGGCAACAGTTCTGGCAACGTCGCCGCATTGTGGCCACTGTGCGTTGGCACGAATTTGACCGTATCGCCGGGGGCTATTTGCAGGTAGTCCGGTTCAAACACCATGCCAGCGGTTGCCGTTCGAGTGAGCATCTTCACTTCATGAGTCTGGGCCAACGCGGATGAGCCGAGCAGGGCAATAACCAGCAAGAGGGTCAGGGATGAAATACGCATGTCTGGCTGTCCATAAAATCAAAAAAGCCGCCGCAGGCATGAGCTGCCTACAGCGTTAAGCGAGCAACAATGCACTCAAAGGAGCCAATGTCCGAATCAGAAGTATTTCAGCCATGAAATATCTCGGCGACGCGCCTTCAACGCAGCAAACCAGCGCACCGGCAGATAAAGCGCTGTTGCCAGCAAAATGGCCGAAAGCCACACCGCACCGATGCCGTCAAAACCGAAGTAGCTGCCCTGATTCAGGCCAAACAGGCCGACACACACCAGATAGAGCACTTTAAGGACGTACAAGTGCAGCAGGTAGAAGAACATCGGCGCCGCGCCAAATACCGCCAGGGTGCGAATCCAGCGGCGTTGCCCGGCGCGCTCAAAGCCCAGCAACAGCAACAGGCCAACACCCAGGGTCAAGGTCAAAAACAGCAGCGAAGGCGGGTACTTGGTGATGTTGAAAAAGCTCATCAAGGTTTGCGTCACGGTGCTGTAGCCACTCCATTGCGCCTCGCCATAACCATTGAGCAGGCGTAGCGCGACAAAACCGAGCAGGGCACCCGTCCCGGCCAGCAACAGATAACGCTGACGCAGGGCTGCCGAGGCGGATCGTGCAAACCATGGGCCGATGCAATAGCCCAGCGCGATGACCCCGATCCACGGCAGTACCGGGTAGGAAGTACGCAGGCGCAAGCTGTCCGAAAACTCGATCCAGCCACGATCATGCAAAATTGCCCACGGCACATGCAGCGCCGAACCGGCAGCGAAGTGCAGGCTGTCGAGCAGGTTATGCCCGGCGATGATCACGATGGCGAGCAACAAAAGCACAGGGCGTGGCAGCCAGACCAGCGCCGCAAGGGCAATCATGCTGACGCCGATGGCCCAGATCACTTGCAGGTAAATCACCGTGGGCGGGAACTGGAACGTCCAGGCAAAGTTCACCAACGTGAACTCCAGCACCACCAGAAACAGTCCGCGCTTGAACAGAAATGCCGAAACGTCGCGCGTGCCCTGATATTTTTCGCCGTACAGATACGCCGACAACCCCGTCAGCAACACAAACACCGGGGCACACAAATGAGCCAGCGTCCGGCTGAAAAACAGCGCGGGCTCGGTGGCATCAATACTCATCGGATCGGCCACTTGGCGATGCAAAAAGAACGTCTCGCGCACGTGGTCCAGCAGCATAAAAATAATCACCAAGCCCCGCAGGGCATCGATGGACAGCAGGCGTTGGCTTGGAGGAGGGGCTTGTTGAGCAGTCGGCATTGAGGATTCACACGCAAGGAGAGCTATAAGAAGTTGTTACCTTATAACGTCCAAACGAGGTTTTGTCATCCCTTTGAGAAAGATTCCCAATAAAGCAGGTCGCTCGATTGGCGGGTAAAGGGGCTGAGTGTGGTGCGGCGCCCGGTCATGACCAAGGCGCCGACTGCTTAACAGCGTCAGGGTTATCGACGCACCTTGACCCAGGCCATCAACAATGCGGAAGACAGCACGCCGACCGTCATGAAGATATAAGCCGCCCCCGGATTGCCCGTGAGGCCGATCAGGTAGCCGACGATCCACGAGCCAACAAAGGCGCCCAGCGCCCCGCACGCATTGATCAGGCCAATCGCGCCGCCGAATACGTTGGCCGGAAGGATCTCCGGGATCAGCGCAAAAAACGGTCCGTAAGGTGCATAAAGCGCCGCACCTGCGACGGTCAACAAGGCAAACGACAGCCAGAAGTGCTCAGAACCCAGCAGGTACGAGCAGAAGAAGGCCAGCGCGCCGAGTGCCAGCAACGGCCAGACGAAGTGTTTGCGCTGCTGCGACTTGTCCGAAGCCCACGACACTGCCAGCATCGCTGCCACGGCGGCCACATACGGCACGGCACTCAGCCAGCCGACAGTGACAATGTCGGCCGCTGCGGCCTGTTTGATGATGCTCGGCAACCACATGATGAAACCATACACGCCGATGCTCCACAGCGCGTGCACGCAGCACAGTTGAATCACTATCGGGCTGGTGAAGGCCTGACGGTAATTGCGCACCTGCTTCATGCCTTTCTGTTCTTCGGCGAGGGTCGCGGCCAACTGGGTCTTTTCCTGTTGGGTCAGCCAGTCAACCTGCTCAGGCTTGTCCCGCGCCATGCGCCACCAGACGAAGGCCCACAACACCGCAGGTGCACCTTCGATCACAAACATTTCACGCCAGCCCCAGGCCTGAATCAGATAACCCGAGACCACCGACATCCACAGCACGGTGACCGGGTTACCCAGCACCAGAAAGGTGTTGGCCCGCGAACGCTCTTTGCGGGTGAACCAGTTGCTGATAAAAATCAGCATCGCTGGCATCACGGCCGCTTCGACAATCCCCAGCGACACCCGAATGAACATCAGCATCGGGATATTGGTCACCAGCCCCGTGGCCATGGCGCAAAAGCCCCACAGGATCAGGCTCCAGAACACCAGTTTGCGCACGCTGTACTTCTGCGCGTAGATCGCCCCCGGTACCTGGAAGAAAAAGTACCCCAGAAAAAACAGGGCACCGATCAGCGAGGACATGCCTTTGGTGATGCCTAGGTCGTGCTCGATCCCGGCGGCACTGGCAAAGCCATAGTTGGCGCGGTCCAGATAGGCGAGGCTGTACGTGATAAAAATCAGCGGAATGAGGTACAGCCAGCGTTTGGGCGCAAAGCCTTTGGCCTTGACCTGCTGGCTGCCAACGTCCGTTAACGGCAGTGCATGTTCTTTGAGCGTGCTCATGGGGATCCCCCTGTTATTGTTGTTTTGTGCTTTTTTCAAACGACGCTGGTCAGGCCTCCATCCACGAACAGGGTTTGGCCATTGATGAAATCCGAAGCCGGGGAGGCGAGGAACACCGCAGCACCGCACAACTCTTCGACGCGGCCCCAACGACCGGCAGGTGTGCGCTTGCACAGCCATTCAGAAAATTCTTGGTTATCAACCAGTGCGCGGTTCATCTCGGTTGCAAAGTAGCCCGGCGCCAGGCCGTTGGCCTGAATCCCATGGCGAGCCCATTCGGCGCACATGCCTTTGGTCAGCATCTTCACGGCCCCTTTGGACGCGGCATACGGCGCGATAGTGGGGCGTGCCAGCTCGCTCTGGACCGAGCAGATATTGATGATTTTGCCCCGGCCACGGGCAATCATGTGCCGAGCTACCGCCTGGGAGACATGGAACACGCCGTCCAGATTGACCCGCATCAGATCGTGCCAGTCGTTGGCGTCGTAGTCCTCCAACGGCGCGCGGCGTTGAATGCCCGCGTTGTTAATCAAAATATCGATGGCCCCGGTATCCGCCTCAAAGGCATTGATTGCCGCGAAAAGCTGTTCACGGTCGGTAACATCAAACGCGGCGTACTCGGCCTTGATCCCGTCGTCGCGCAATTGGCTGGCAATGACACGGGCTTTTTCGATATTGCGATCGTTGATCACCACAATAGCGCCGGCAGCGCCCAGACCACGGGCCAACTCAAGCCCGATGCCTTTACCTGAACCGGTGATCAAGGCACGGCGGCCATCAAGCTGAAAGTTACTGATATTGAATGACATGCAGTTCTCCACAAACGGCCATTTATTATTTAGGCTGTGCTAGCTCGCATCTCTAACGGGATAGTCACGTTTTTACCTGGCCTTGAAGCTACTTCACCCTAGGCCACTGGCAGCGTCCAATCGTCATTGATGATCTTGTGATCAACTATTTTGATCACCCTGTTTTTATGTGTTTATAACGCGAGACAATCTATTGGAAATCAAACACTTAAGGTCGTTTGTGACATTGGCGGAAGAGCTGCACTTCGGTCGAGCCGCGCAACGCCTGTCCATTGTCCAGCCAGCCTTGAGTATGCAAATCAAGATGCTTGAAGAGGAGTTGGGCGTGCGCCTGTTCGAGCGCAATCGGCATTCGGTGATGCTCACGCAAATCGGTGCAGTCTTTTTGCCCGAAGCGCGGGCCACCTTGCATCAAGCCGCCCATGCAGCCGACGTTGCCAAAGCGAGCGGGCGTGGGGAAATAGGCCGCGTGCGCTTCGGCTTTGTCTCATCGGTGCTGCCTGAACTGCTGCCCACACTGATTCGCACGTTGCACGCGCGCTTTCCACGTATTGAGTTAGAGCTCAAGGACATGCCGGGCCCGGATCAGGCCAGCGCTTTGAAAAATGGTCAGCTCGACTTTGGCCTCATGCGTTTACCGGCAGTGATTCCCGGCATCCAGACCCGCGAAGTGCTGCAGGAGACCTTTGTGGTGGCGCTGCCCAGCGATCATCCTTTGGCGCTGTGTGACAGCGTGCCCGCGACAGCGCTGGTCCAAGTGCCGGTGTTTATCCTCGCCAGACGCTACGCCCCCGGTTTCTACGACGAACTGATGCAATCGCTGCGCAGCCACGGCGTGCAACTGCAAATCGGCTCGGAACTGGGAGAATTCACCACCATGCTGGCACTGGTTTCAGCCGGGCTTGGTATCGGTTTATTACCGGCCAACGCAGGCCGGGCATTGCCCGCCAATGTGGTCTCCAAACCGTTGGCGTTGGGCGACTACAGAGCTACCACCGGACTGGCATGGGTGGATCTGGACAGCGCGGTCAAACTCACGGTGTTCAACGTAATCTGCGACATTTTATCTGCGTAGCAGTTGCCGAGTTCCGCGAGGCTACGTCCGGCGGTGAAGCCGTCGTAAATAGGCCACCGCGGTCCTTCAATTTGATCAAGTTCTCAGGGTTTACGATCGCTTCGCAATCGGACGTAGCCTCGCGGAACTCGGCAACTGCTACGGGCCCTCCATACGTTCAGAGCACGGGAATCGGGTACAACCCGTGTGCGCTGTCGTGCCAGGCAAATTCCAGCTTGAAGGCCTGTTCCAGCCAGCCAGAATCACGCACCGTCTGTGGACTGCCGTGTCCCAGCAGTCGCCCCTCGGCTAAAACGGCGATCCGATCAGCAAAGCGCATGGCCAACCCGAGGTCATGCAGCACCAGCAATTGCGCGCAGTGCGTCAGGCGACTGCGCAGGTAACTCAACAAATTGAGTTGATGGGTAATATCCAGTGCTGCCGTGGGTTCATCGGCCAGCAAAATTGGCGAATCAGCGGCCAAGGCCCAGCCAATACCGGCTCTGGCGCGTTCACCCCCCGACAGCTGCGACAGGCGACGTTGCAGTAAATGGCCAATGTCCAGCGACTCAATCAGTGCTGTTGACAAGGGTTGACCAAGGCGGGCGGCATTGCGCCGGGCGCCGAGTTCGAGCAACTCCACCACCTGTAAATCCCATTGGCTGCGAAAGTCTTGCGGCAGGTAAGCCAAGGCTTGTGCGCGCTGCGCGGCTGGCCAGTGGTGGAAGGCGCGTTGTTGCAGTTGCACCTGCCCCGCACTTAACGCCTGCACCCCGGCCAAGGCGCGCAAGGCGCTGCTTTTACCCGAGCCATTGGGGCCGACCAAGACCAGCAGTTCGCCGGAGCCAAGGTCGAGGCTGAAGTCATGCAGCACGGGCTTGCCAGCGTGATGCACCGACAAGCCCTGAGCCTGTAACACGGGGTTGGTGTTCATGATGCAGGCCTCGCACGGGTGAGCAGCAGAAGAAAGAACGGTGCACCGAGCAATGCCGTCAGCAGCCCCAGCGGAATTTCAGCCGGCGGCAAAATGCTTCGCGCCAAGCCGTCGAGCAATGCCAGCAAGGCGCCGCTGGTGAGTGCACTGGCCACAATCAGACGTTTGTGTGTCGGCCCGATCAACCAGCGCACGGCATGCGGTGCAACCAACCCGACAAACCCCACCAGCCCGCCCCAAGACACGGCCAGCGCGGTAATCGCGGCGGCCAGCAACAGCGCCAGGTTGATAAAGCGTTGTGGCCTTAAACCCATGCTGTACGCCACATGATCGCCCAGCCCCAACAGGTCGAGACCATGGGCCATGCGCTGTGTACAGAGCAAGGCCAGCCCCGTCAACAACGCCAGTAACCCCAGCGCGAGGAAGTCAGGGGTATGAATGCCGCCCAGGGTCCAGCTCAACACCACCTGCAAGTTCACCGTTTCATCCGACAAGGCGAGCAGCAACAGGCTGCGCAATGCACCGAGCAACGCGGCCACCGCAATCCCGGCCAGCAGCAAGCCACTGGTGTCGTTGATCCGGGTGAGGCGGGTGATCAGCAGCACCAGCAAGGTTGCGCCCCACGCGCCAATAAATGCCAGCAGCGGCAAGCTGACAGCCATCGCCACGGGCAACGGCACCAGCAAGGCAATGGCGGCGCCCACCGCGGCACCTGGGGCGCTGCCCAACAAGTACGGCTCGGCCAGCGGGTTACGAAACACACCCTGGAAAATCACCCCGGCCAGGCCCAGGCATGCCCCCACACAAAAGGCCGCCAGCACTCTGGGCAAGCGCCAGGTCATCAGTAACTGGGCAAACGGCGTGTCATCGCCTCGCCACAATGCCCACCAGTCATTCCAATGCGCCAGTTCGGCACCCAGCCAAAGGCCGATAAAAATCGCGGGCAAAGGCATCAGGCACAGCAGGCGATAGCGTCTGTCGACGGCGCTCATGGCGGGGTCTCGGCAAGAGGGGGAAACAACTCAGGGTGCAACAGCGCTGCCAATTGCTCGACACCGTCAACCACCCGTGGCCCGGGGATCAGCAGCAACGCACTGGGGAGGCTGTCGATGCGGTCTGCGGCAACGGCAGGAATGCTTTGCCATCCGGGTCGTTGGGCCAGCCTGAGCGCCTGTAGGGCGGAGCCTGCCACGATAATACGTGCCGGATTAGCGTGAAAAACCGACTCACCGCCCACCTGACTTAAACGGCTGTCGGCGAACAGATTGACACCGCCTGCCAGACGCAAAATGTCGCTGGTGTAATTGTGCCCGCGCAGGGTCAGGTAACTGCCACGATCATTGCTGCCCGTCTCCAGATACACCGGCACTGGCGGCTGCCCAGCCAAACGCGCTTGCACGGCATCGAGCCGAACCTGCATCCGGCCGATCAATTGCTCGGCGCCTGCCTCATGGCCGGTGGCCAGCCCCAGTAGCCGGATATTGGCCAGTACCGACTCAAGATCGCGATGGTTGAGCACCAGCGTCGCAATACCAATGCGCTGCAACGGATCAACCAGGGTTGCTGCTTGCCTGGCAGGGGTCATGACCACCAGATCGGCGCGCAGGCGGGCGATGGCTTCAACCGAAAACCCCAGACGTCCGCCAACCTTGGCCCGTTCTGCAATGTCGGCGGGGTAGCGGGTAAAGGCCTCGACGCCGACGATGGCATCTGCGGCACCGATGGCCGCCAACATTTCTACGTTGCTGGCGAAAATCGCGACGATTCGCTGCGGCGCTCGCTCGATAGTCACTTCACGCCCAAGCGCATCGACCACGGTTCGCGGAAACCCGGTATCAGCCCTGACGTCCAGGCTGATCAGCAGGCACAGCCACACAAGCCAGCGCATCCGGCTCAGAACCGGTAGTTCGCGCCGAGGTACAACTCACGCCCCGGATTGCTGTTGCCCAGTCCACCATTGGACGCCCGTGGATCTGCCAGGGATGAATCATTGCCGGTGGCGATAAACAGCGTGCTGCGCTCAATATCGAACAGGTTATTGACCCCGCCAAACAGGCTCAGTTGTTCGCTCAGGTGGTAATTGCCGCGCAGGTTGAAGACCCAGAACGGCGATTTGCGGTACACGAAATTTGTGTCCGGGTTCAGCAGTTTTTCTTCGGTGCGGTAGTACACCGGCCCGCGCAGAATCCCATTCATACTGACATCCCAATCGCGCTCGCGGCCGTAGGTCAGGGCGATACTCGCCTGGTACTGATACATGCGCTGGATCTTGTCGCGGTACGGGCCGGTCAAGGTCGCCGCTGCCCCCTTGTCGTCCATGTCGAAGTTCCACACGGCGTTGGTGTTCAACCGCAGGATGCGTTCATCACCCAAGGCCAGGGCGCTGGCCAGGTCGTACTGCCATTGCGCTTCAAGACCCCGAATCACCGCGTCGCCATCACCGTTGACGTACTGGCTGATGCTCTGGGTCAGCGGTTGGGTGGTGATCCGGTCCTGAATCCGGTTCTGGAACAACGCCAGGTCGAAGAACTGGTTGTTGTTGGTCAGGGTAATCCCTGTTTCAAATTGCAGGCTGGTTTCCGGCTTGAGATTGGCGTTGCCCAGCGTCTGCGTGCCGCTGGTGGTGGTGAAGTCCGCCGCCAGTTCGCCTGCCAGTGGCGCGCGGAACCCGGTCGAAACCCCTGCGCGCAATTTCACGCCGTGCATGGCTTCGAAGGCTGCGCCAAGGCTGTAGGTGACTTTGTCGAAGTCGCGGGTTTTCTCGTCCAGCAGCGGCATGTAATCGGTCTTGACTGTGCTCGACTGGCCATAGCTGTAGCGCGATCCGGCGCGCAGGGTCAGGCGATCGTCCATCAAGCGCTGGATCACTTCGGCGTACAGCGCCGCGCTGAGGTCATCGGAGTTGATGTCGTAAGGTGCGGCCTGGCTGCTGGTCGAACCATTCACGGCAACACGGAAACGGTCGTTGCGCAGTTTGCTTTTTTCCAGGTCCACGCCGACCAGCAGGTCAGTGCTTGGGGTCAGCAGAAACTGCGGCGTCACTTTCAGGCCATACGCTTCAAGGCGCCGTTCGATATGGTCCTTGCTGAAGCCCGGGCTGCCATTCCCCTGGACTTCCGAACCCCAGTGCAAATCATCGACATCGCGAAAGGCATACACCTGCGAAGACCAGTTCAGCCACTCTGTGGGCTTGGCAGTCCAGTTGGCTTCCACGGACTGGTTATAGCGATTGTCGTAGTTGTTGTAGTCCCACTGTGAACCCCGGAAACCGGCGTCGTAGATGCCGTCAGAACGCACGGTCAAGTCGACCCGCTGATCATCGGACAGCTCGTAGTCCAAGGCCAACAGACCGCCCCGGCGTTTCCACGAGGTGTTTTTTTGCGTGCCGCTCGCGCTGTGATAGTCACTGCGACGGCCGTCATCCAGGCCGAAGTAGTAATCCAACGGTCCGGATGTGCCGCTCTGGTAAACGCTCCCCTGAGCCAAACCCCACGAACCGCCTTGCAAGGTGGCGCCACCGCCCTCGGTGTTACGGCCATTGCGGGTGATGATATTGATCACCCCGCCGATGGCCTGGCTGCCATAGATCACCGACGCTGGGCCACGGATCACTTCAATGCGCGCCACCTGCGCCGGTGACAGCTTGGAAATATTCGCTGTCCCGGCACGACGCCCGTTCACCAGCACCGTGACCTGGCTGCGGTAATCGCGGCCCTGACCATCGGTATTGCCGCCACGGATGTTGATCGAGGTCTGGCCCGGGGTCCATTCACTGAAAAAACCCACGGCGTTCTCGGCCAGCAAATCGGTCAGGTTGCGCGCTGATGAACGTTCGATCTGATCACTGTCGATGACCTGCACGGTGCTGGTCACATCTTTGAGCGACTCACCGGCGCGCGGAGCGCTGACCAGGGTTGAATCCATGTGCAGGATCGACGGGTTTTCAGCGGCGAAAGCCACCAGGCTGCTGCCCAACCACAACGGCAGGGCGCACAAGGAACTGGACAGGGGAAGGTTGCGCAGGTTGGGCATGGAGACGTCCGAAGGCATTTTTATAGGCATTGTTTACGACTGCCAGATCAGGCTGGCGGCGCGTTTCGGGGCACTGGCAAGCCAGCCTCCCGGCACCTTTTGCAGATGATCCTGCAAGTGGCGTTCAAGCAGCCCCTGTGCCGCGCCATCCAGGGCGCCGAGTTTTTCCATAAAGTGCATCAATGCGGCCTCCGGTGAGGCAAACAGCGTGCTGAATGCCCAATCGGTGAAGTGAATCTGGTCGGGTTGCCAGCGGTCCGCAAGTTCGGCCAAGGTCAGTTGGTAGCCGGGGGTCATGTCACTGCGGTGCAGTTGCGGCGGCAAGAAACCGGACAGGCAATAGGTGCGTGGACCTTCCTGAGCAGGCAGGTTCCAGATCAGCGTTTGCGTCGCCAGCGGGCGTACCTGCTGAAGAAATGCTTGAGCCTGGCCATCGTCAACCGGAATGTTGGCGCACAGCACAGTAGCGGCAGGTGCGAGCGCCAAGGCGCCAAGCTCTTGCCAGAGACCATCGTGCAGGCTCAGCCCGACACGCGGTGTTTGCGCAGCCAGTCGCTGGATACTGCCGCGCATGAAGGCGTTGGGCTCAACCACCGTCCATTGGCCACCGGGTGCCAGTAAATGGCGGCCGAGAATTCCCGAACCGGCGCCAATATCCAGCAGTTGCTGTTGCGGGCCTAACAGCTCCAGCAGGCGCCCGCCAACGCGTTCAACATAATTGGAGGCGGCCAAATGCTCGGCATAAAACGCAGCCTCGCGGTCCGGCCAGACAAAAGGTGCACATGAAAGCTGCTGCGTTGGAGGTGTCATGGGGAGCCGTCGGGTTGAGCCTGATCGGACACCCACGGGAGCTAACGCAGAAAAATGACGGGCAGGGGGGATTTTGCGCACGCCAAGGCCTGCATCCGCCCACCGCGGAGTGCCATATGTTGGATCAGGCCGGTCTCCGGGCTCACGAGGGTCATGAAACACTCGCCTTCCCATGCCGAAGCACAGTGGCTATATGAGTGTTTCGCTCGCATACCGTTGCGGGGGCAGCGCCGGATTGGCCCGAAAGGACGTACCGGCTTCCCGTTTCACCCCCAGCGCGATGGCTGAGGACACCTGAAACAGGGGCGCATCTGACCATTCGTCGTCAGATGCGTCAACCTTACGTGTAAAATTTTTCACATTTGGGTTAAGAGGGCAATGTTGTTCACATAAGTGAAAGCGGCCCCTGTAGGAGCGAGCTTGTATCGCGATCTTTTGATCTTTTTAAAAGCTCGCGAGACAAGCTCGCTCCTACAGTTAGTCGTGCGCATCTCTTAAGTGAACAGCATTTGGGGTTAGAAGGGGCTTTTTATCAGGCTTCGCGCCCGGCCTTGTGCCCAGCGCTGAGCGCGCCTTCGATGTAACCGATGCTGTGGCAGTCGCCAATGCTGCTGGCTGACAAGCCCGCCGCTGTCAGTTCATCCAGCAGCGCGGTATCCGGTTGCGCGCCAATGGCCAATACCACCGAGTCAGCCAGGCTGTCGCCCAGTGTCCCGTCAGCCAGTTGGTAGCGCACCCGATTGCCCTCAATGGCTGTCACGCTTGCTCCGGTAATCAACTCGCCCCCGTGCACGCGGATTTCATGCAGCACGCGCCAACGCCGGACGATGGCCAGCTCGCGGCCTAAATGTGTGCCACTTTCAAGCACACAGACCTGACGCCCGCGAGCGATCAGAAACTCTGCCAATTCCAGACCCACCAGACCGCCACCGATGATGGTCACGCGCTTGCCCAGCGGCATCCACACCCGTGACAACTTTTGCATGGCCTCACTGCTGTCGGTGATGCCCGCCAGGCTCCCGGCTTTCATCAGGGTGCGTTGGGTAAAGGACAATTTGCGCTTGGCAATTTCGTCAGCGCGATCACCGGTCATCAAGCGCCGCAGTTCATCGCCGCTCCACACGTGGTCCTGATCGGCACCGGGGATCGCCGGAGCCGCACGTTGCGCACCAACCGCGACCAGCACTTGATCGGCTCCCAGATCGCGCAGCAACGCCGGGCTGGCTTCGGTATTCAGGCGAATGTCGATGGCTGACTGCTGCACTTGCACCCGCAGGTTTTCCAGCAATCGGGCGTTTTCGGCGTAGGCCAGGCCAGCAAAAAACAACGTGCCTCCCAATCGGTCACTGCGCTCCAGCAAGGTCACACGATGCCCGCGCAAGGCCGCTACACGTGCGGCTTCCATGCCCGCAGGCCCGGCACCGATCACCGCGATGTGTTTGGGGGCAGCGGCCGGGCTGATGACGTATTCAAACTCATGCCCGGTCATGGGGTTGACCGCACACTTGACCCGCTCGTTAACAAAGATCTGGCTCACGCACACATAGCAGTAAATGCACGGACGAACAGTGTTTTCCTGATTGGCGAGCAGTTTGTTTGGCAGCTCAGGGTCAGCCAGCAGCTTGCGCGCCATGGCAATGTAGTCGCAGTCACCTCGCTTCAAGGCGGCTTCACCGGTCTCAGGTTCAATGCGCCCGACAGCAATCACCGGTACGTTTACGCTGCGTTTAAAGGCCGCCGTCCACTCCAGAAAACCATCGGGTTTATGCACCAGGGGGGCTTCGGTAAATACCACGCCACTGGTGATGCGCGCCGTGGCGGACACGCTGACAGCGTCCACACCGGCTGCTTCAGCCATGCGCGCTACGGCGATGGCGTCTTGCAGATTGATGCCGCCGGGGGTGTGCAGTTCTTCAGCATCCAGACGCAGCCATACGCCGAACTCACGACCCACTTTGGCCCGAACGGCGGCAATGATTTCCAGCAACAGTCGGGCGCGGTTTTCCAGTGAGCCGCCGTAGTGGTCGTCGCGCTGGTTGTAATAACCGGACAGGAAGCCCGCGATGATGTAGCCGTGTGCGGCATGTAGTTCCACACCATCGAAACCCGCACGTTGGGCGCGGTCAGCCGCGCAGGCGAACCAGTCGATCATTTGCGCAATGTCGGCGTTGTCCATCACCCGGATCGGCGAGCCTTCGGCCCGGCGTCTCATCGAGCTGATGAAGTTAGCCAGTTCTTCGGGGGTCAGGGCGGCCATCATGTCGTTTTGCAGCGCGGGCGGCACCGAGGGCACCCACAGTTGTCGACCTTCGGCCATGTCACGTACAGCGGTCTTGCCCGCGTGCTGCAACTGCATGGCGATTTTCGCGCCGTGCTGATGCACGCGTTCGGCCAGACGACTCAAGCCAGGGATAAAGTCATCGCTGGACACACCGACCTGAAAGGGTTCGGCGGTACCGGCCGGAAAAGCCACCGAACACACGCCCATGATCAGCAGCCCGGCACCGCCACGGGCGCGGGCTTCGTAATAGGCTTGGATGCGTTCGCCGCAGTGACCATCGGCTTCAGCAAAGTTGGAGCCCATGGGCGCCATGATGATCCGGTTGCGCAACTCGATTGAGCCGATGCGTCCGGGTGCCAGCAACTGAGGGAATGTTGTCATTGTTATTTCAGCCCGAGCGGGTTTGAGAGGAGGCGCTACACCATCTCGGTGAGCGCTGCCGCAGCCTGCGACAGCGCCCACGTGAGGGGTGTCAGCTTTTCAGAAACTCAAGGCACGCCTTGTTGAACAGCTCGCGGTGTTCAACCTGCACCCAATGGCCGCAGCGATTGAGCATGATGAAGCGCGCATCGGGCGCGTGCGTCAGTACCTTGAGCGCGCCGCTGGCTGGGTTGAAGTTATCGTCGGTGCCCCAGAACCCGAGGATCGGCACCTGGATTTCTTCAAGACGCTCGGTCATGTTCGGCACCATCATGGTGTTGAACAGGTTGCGCGGCTGATGCACGGCCACCGCCACTCGCTCGGCCAGCAGGCCGTCATCCAGCTGGGAGATGTCGAACAGTTGCAGGCTCATGATCCGGCGCATTTCTTCGATGCCCAGCGGGCCTTCATTGAACAACTCAACCATGCGCTGAATGCCGATCATCTTGAAGTAGGTCTCACGCTCTTCAACGCCACCCGGCGCCATCAAAATCAGCTTCTCCACACGCTCAGGCTCGGCCAGCGCCAGGCCCAGGGCAATTGCACCGCCCAGCGAGTTGCCGAGCAGGGTGGCACGCTTGACACCGACGGCCTTGAGAAACCCGGACATGGCGCTGACAAAGAAGTCGAGGTTGTACTGCACGTCTTCAGGTTTGTCGGAACGGCCAAAACCGGGCAAGTCCACCACCAGATTGCGAAAGCCAGCGGCGACAAATTGCGGGTAGTTGCCTTTGAAGTTGCTGTAGCCACTGGCACCCGGGCCGCTGCCGTGCAGCCACAGCACCACCGGACCGCTGCCTTCATCCAGAAAGTGCAGGCGCAGGCCGTTGTCCAGTGTCACAAAATGGCCGATAGGCAGTGGCAGGTCTTGTTCACTCATCACTTAATCTCCAAATATCAGGCAGTAACGGCTTTCGTCACGGGCGCCGGGGCAGGGGTCAGGTTGTTCAAATGGTTGCGGTAGCGCGGCAGTGCCATGGCCAGAAATACCGCGGCCAGCACCAGCAGCGAGATGCAGGAGGCCAAGGCATAGCGCAGGCCTTCGGCGCCCAGGCTGTGGGCGAAACCGTCACTGAGCATGCCGATCAATAGCGGGCCGACGCCCACGCCGAGCAAGGTCATGGACATCACGAAAATAGCCGTGGCCTGTGCCAGTCGGGTAGCCGGAAAAAGGTGCGAAATGGCACCCAGGCACGGTGTCGCCCACCAGGTACCAAAGAAGCTGAAGCCGACATAAAACAGGAAGGCGGTTGGCACGGGAGTGCTGCCAGCATTGAACGCGATGCCGGTTGGCCACAGAAAGTAAGCCAGGCCAAACGGAATGCTGATCAAGGTGCCGAGCAACGGCACGCCGATTTGCCAGCCTTTGTCACGACGCGCCAGACGGTCACACAAAATGCCGCAGGTGAGGGTGCCGAAGGTGGCACCGAGCCCGCCTGCCACACCGGCCAGCAATCCGGCGTCTTGCAGGCTCAGGCCGTGGGAGCGGATTAAAAAGCTCGGGCTCCAGGTGCCGATGGCATAACCGGCGATGGCTGCGGAACCGCCGGTGAGCACAAGCCACAGAAATGAAGGGGTCTGGAACAGTTCGCGCACGGTTACCGCCCAATGCACTTGCGCCACGTCACTGGATTTAACCAGCGCAGCGGGTTTGGACACGCGTACGGTGAACATCAACAGCAGGCCGAGGAAGATCCCCGGTGCGCCGATGACCAAAAACGCGAACCGCCAACCGTAATGCTGGCCGATCCAGCCGCCGAGCCCCAGGCCAAAGATCGCCCCCAGGCTTGAACCCAGCATCAGCACCGACAAGGCCGTGGAGCGGCGTTCTGGCGGATACAGATCAGAAACCATCGCCATGGACGGTGCCGTGCCGCCCGCTTCGCCAATGGCCACCCCGATACGCGCGATCACCAGCATCGTAAAACTGGCGGCAAGCCCGCAGAACATGGTCATCACACTCCAGGCGATGCAGCTTAATGCAATCACCGGCTTGCGCCCGATACGGTCGGAGAGGCGTCCCAGCGGGAAACCAAACACCGTATAGAACACGGCAAACGTCACCCCTGACAGCAGGCCAATACCGGTGTCGGAAATCCCGAATTCAGCCTTGACCGGCTCAATCAGAATCGCCATCAACAGGCGGTCGATGTAGTTGAAGACGTAGATGGCGACCAGTACGGCTAATGCGTAATGGGTTCGCCAGGTGGGGCGCACAGGTATGGACACGACGGGTTCTCCCGATTTTGTTCTAGTGAACGTGATACTCCATAGCTTGAGAGAGGGTGGCATCGTCCGTTTAGAC
Organism: Pseudomonas sp. CCC3.1; assembly: GCF_034347405.1. Taxonomy (NCBI): domain Bacteria; kingdom Pseudomonadati; phylum Pseudomonadota; class Gammaproteobacteria; order Pseudomonadales; family Pseudomonadaceae; genus Pseudomonas; species Pseudomonas sp. CCC3.1. The sequence goes on along the minus strand of NZ_CP133778.1, from coordinate 2,776,004 downwards.
CAGCCGGTCGTTTGTCGCGCCATCCCCCGTAGCCGTTGCCGAGTTCCGCGAGGCTACGTCCGATTGCGAAGCGATCGAAAACCCTGAGAGTCGGGTCTAAATGAACGACCGCGCAGGCCTGTACACGACGGCTTTGCGATGCCAGCCGCCATCTGAGAAGGAACGTGTCATTCAATCAGGACCAAAATTGTAGAGGCAGGCACTAACACTTAATGCGTATTTATGTAGTGCCCACGGACTCAGTATCTTGTTGAAAATCCGTGCTCCAGTTTTATTTGAGGAGTCCTGATATGGGCCATAAACCGAGATATTTTTTCACCACATTGCGTATGTGTCGTGTCGGGAGGTTCTATGAACAACAGAGCTGATCCATCCGAGGCGCAGGCGTTGTCGAGACCAAGCCCCGCGTTAAGTCCTGCCTTCATCACATCGGATGACGCTGCCGTCTATGCCCATGACCTTATCGGAAGCCGCCGGAACAAGGAGTACGGTGGATTTATCCTGAGTAAGGATCACCACTACTACGCGACACTACCTGTCTCCAGCGGGGGGAGCTTGTTTCGCCCCTCTGATGTTCTTGCGAGATCGCCAGAGGGTGACATGCTGCCACCCGAAGGTTATGTGATTGAGGGTTTGTATCACTCTCACACCGCGTTCAAGCGCACAACCCTGGTGGGGGATCCTGAGAGTGACCTGCAAGATAATTTCTTCTCATTGATGGACTTGCGCACTGCCATTACGTTTCGCCACAACTACGCACGCTTTTATTTATCTAACCCAGATAAAAGTCTGATTTGTTATGTTGCCAGCGGCTCACCCGCCGAGCAGGCTTTGGAACCTTTGTTGATGCTGGTTCATCCGGGCACACCGGATCATCTTGAACAATCTTTTGCACCCAGTATTTTTCTGCCTAGTCACTTACTGTCGATGGTCTACGGTGCCGGGGAGCTAACTATCATTCAGTCGGGAACATTCTGGGGCAGACGCGGCAGAATCGGATCCGGATGGCGAGAATGGCAAGCAGAAATTTTTCGGGAGGCCAGAGTGCCACCCATTTGCGGCCCGGTATTGTTGTCTGCCGATGACGCGGCATTGTTTGCACATAAAGAAATAGGGCAACGTCCTTATGTTCAGCAAGCGGGTTTTATTCTTAAACACTTACAAGCGGATTTGTATATTTGCACCAAGCCACAACCAACGGTTTACCTGACGTTCGATCGTCCCGATGTATTCCCCAGAAATAGTACTGGCCTGCCGCAGTTGCCTGAAGGGTATCGAATGTTTGCGGTGTATCACTCAGCCGATAGCCATCGCGCAGCTGCGCTGGGGGCACCGTTTAGAGTGTTGAAGGATTTCATGTCCCCAGACAACGTCTGGATAGACTATTTGATGATGCAAGCGTCTCCAGGCAGTCGCGCCTACTTTTCTGCGCCCGAAGGGGCATTGTTGTCGTATGTACGGTTTTCCTTGGACGCTGAAACTGAATTGATTGCCAGCGTGGCGCACCCCAACGAACTCACCAGCCAACTGGACAGGCAGTTGACTGCTGGTAGTTTGACTGCAACCGAGTTTGTTCGGCGTGTAGCAGCGGCATTTGTCCTTAACGTTGTGAAGACCGACGAAGTCTGGACTCAGACAGGTCGGGTTTCTGATGATTGGGGGCCTTTCGCACCTGTACCAACGTGAAAGGGGCACACCAACACGCGCGTCACGAGCCACACCATTTGGGTATGTCTACGCCACACACCCGATCCTGATCCATCTGCGCTCAGCCAACACTGAGCGCAGCCTTGTGAGCGCCGCTTAGTCTCATCGGACGATGTTCAGCTTTTTCCCGCAGTCAATGATTGCTTCCGTATACCGCCGTCAGCCGCCTTGTGCTGCGTTCGGGCGGCAATCAGGCAGACGGGAGAGCTCTATGAAGTTGCTGAATAAAGTGGCGTTTGTGACCGGTGCAGGCCAAGGCATGGGACGCGCCATCGTGCGTCACTTTGCCGAGCAGGGCGCGTGGGTGGTCGCGGCAGACATCAACCTGCAAGCAGCCCGCGAAACAGTTGAAGGCCTGGGCGACAAGTCGCTGGCCGTGACCTGTAACGTGGCCGACAGCGACTCGGTCGCCACGGCGATGGCAGCGGTACAAGCCCGTTTCGGGCGCTTCGACATTCTGGTCAACAACGCAGGCATCGGCTCCATCGACGCCTTTGCCGACACCCCGGATGCCCATTGGCAGCGGGTGATCGGGGTCAACCTGACAGGCCCGTTTTATTGCAGCCGCGAAGCCGTGAAGCTGATGCTCAAGGCCGCAACGCCTGGCGTGATTATCAACATCTCCAGCACCTCGGCCCTGACCGGCGAAGGCCCAAGCCATTACTGCGCAGCCAAGGCCGGAGTGATGGGGCTGACCCGCAGCATGGCCCGCGAACTGGCGGTTAATGGCATTCGCGTCAACACCCTCGTTCCCGGCCCGACCAACACCCCGATGATGGCCGACATCCCCGATGACTGGATGCAAAGCATGCTCAAGGCCATCCCGCTGGGTCGCATGGGTGAGGCCGATGAAATCGCCCGCGTCGCGGCCTTCTTGGCCAGTGATGACGCGGCGTTTATCACCGGGCAAAACCTCGCGGTCAATGGCGGCATGGCATTTATCTAATCGTTGGGCATTCGCTACGGGAGCACGTCATGGGGATTCGTTTACAAGGCAAAGTGGCCTTTATCAGCGGCGCCGGCTCGGGGATTGGCGCGGCCACAGCGCTGCGATTTGCCGAGGAGGGCGCACTGGTGGTGCTCTGCGGTCGACGCATTGAGCCGCTGGAAGCCGTCGCCGCGAAGATTCGTGATGCCGGCGGCCGCGCTGAGTGCGCGGTGGCAGATGTCAGCAACGAAGCGGCCTATGTCGGTGCGATCAGCGCGGCCGCAGAGCGCAACGGACGGCTGGATATTCTGGTCAATAACGCCATGGCCTACAGCTGGGGAGCGATTGATAGCACGTCGACCGCCGACTGGCATTCCAACTTCACGACCACCGTGGATGGCACCTTCTGGGGCACACGCACGGCCATGGGCCTGATGCGCGCTCAGGGCGGCTCGATCATCAATATCGCCTCTATTTGCGGGCTATTCGGCACGCCGTGGATGGCCGGATATTCCGCCGCCAAAGCGGCTGTCATCAACTTCAGCCGCGCGGCGGCCAGTGAAGGCGCGAGCCACAACATTCGCTGCAACGTGGTGATTCCGGGCGTGGTCGAGACCCCGGCCACAGCAGGCATGCTGACCGATGACAAGACCCGCACAAATACCGAAAAACTGATCCCGCTCAAACGCGTTGGCCAACCGCTGGAAGTGGCCAACGCCATCCTGTTTCTGGCCAGCGATGAAGCCTCGTACATCACCGGCGCCAGCTTGCCGGTCGATGGCGGGCGCAGCAGTGAGCTGTACACGGTTTTGGAATAAGGATCCTTTTATGGAACAGAACGCTTTGCTTGCCCGTCTTGATCGACTGGAGTCGATTGAAGAAATCCGTCAGTTGGCGGGCAAATACTCGCTGTCGCTGGACATGCGCGACCTCGATGCCCACGTCAATCTGTTTGCCGAAGACATTCGTGTCGGCCGCGAAAAAACCGGGCGAGCCCACCTCAAAGCCTGGGTCGATGACACCTTGCGCGACCAGTTCCACGGCACCTCGCACCATCTGGGTCAGCACCTGATCGAATTCACTGATCCGGACCATGCGGTGGGCGTGGTGTATTCCAAGAACGAGCACGAGACCGGCCCCGAGTGGGTGACCATGCAAATGCTCTATTGGGATGATTACGAGCGCATGCAGGGTCGCTGGTATTTCCGGCGCCGCCTGCCGTGCTACTGGTACGCCAGTGACCTCAACAAACCGCCGATCGGCACGCAAAAAATGCGTTGGCCGGGGCGCGAACCCTATGCCGGTACCTTTCACGACCTGTTCCCGTCCTGGACCGAATTCTGGGCCAAGCGCCCGGACAAGGACCAGTTGCCGCACGTGGCGGCAGCCGCCCCGGTTGAACACTTTCTGGCCACCCTGCGCCGCGGCGCCGGTGCGCCCAAGATCCGCGTGCGCTGAGGAGCCACTATGAGCATTTTGTTTGAACCCGTGCGCCTGGGTGAGCTGCAACTGGCCAATCGGATTGTCATGGCCCCGATGACCCGCAGCCGTGCCGATCAACACGGCGTACCCACCCCGCACATGGTCGAGTATTACCGCCAGCGTGCCTCGGCAGGTCTGATCGTCGCCGAAGGCACCGCGCCCTCCGCCAGCGGTCTGGGCTATTGCCGCACTCCGGCGATTTATAACGCCGAACAGATAGCTGCCTGGAAAACCGTGACCGAAGCGGTACACGCCGAGGGCGGGCTGATCGTGCTGCAACTGATGCACGTAGGCCGTGCGGCCAGCGTGTACAACAAACCGGCAGGCGCCGCGACTGTTGCCCCGTCGGCGCTGCGGGCATGCACCCAGCTGTACACCGATGCCGCAGGCATGGTCGATACCGACGAACCGCAAGCACTGTCGTTGCAAGACATTGCCTTGGTGATTGAGGACTATCGACAAGCCGCATTGAACGCCCGCGAAGCAGGCTTTGACGGGGTTGAGCTGCACTGCACCAGCGGCTATCTGCCGATGCAATTCATGGCATCGGGCAGCAACCTGCGCGACGACGCTTACGGTGGCAGCGTTGAAAACCGCGTGCGCTTCCCGGCGCACGTGCTGGCCGCCATGGCTGCCGCCATTGGTGCCGGGCGGGTTGGCCTGCGCCTGTGTCCGGGCAACCCGTTCAATGACATCAGCGACGCTGACCCGCTGGCCACCGCCGAGGCGTTGTGCCGGGCTGCCGAGCCACTGAACCTGGCCTACGTCCACATCATGCGCTCGCCTTTGGCCGAGCTGGACGCCTTCGCCCTGGCGCAGCGCCATTGCAGCAGCGGGCTGATTTTGAATGACGGCTTTGACGGCGCCAGTGCCGAGGCGGCGTTGCAAGCCGGGCAGGGCGACGCGGTGTCATTTGCGCGGCACTTTATTGCCAACCCGGACCTGGTCGAGCGCTTGCGCCACGGCCTGCCGCTGGACCGATTCGACCGTAAAACCCTGTACTCCCCAGGCCCTGAAGGCTACAGCGATTACCCGCTGTGCGAGGCGGTGAACGCATGAACGATATGTCGCAAATAACCCCCGATACGCTCGGCAAACAACAACCAGTGCCGCGTGAGCACACCCAGGCGCTGCTCAACCTGCGTTCGGTCGCCAGTGCACAGATCAAACCTGGCGATCTGTACACCTTGGCCGATCGGCTTGAAGCACAGGCGATGACGTATCCCGAGCGCAGCTTTTTGATCTATGGCGGTCAGTCTTTCAGTTACGCCCACGTCGATGCCCAGGCCAATCGCATGGCCCAGGTGTTTTACGACAAAGGCCTGCGCCCCGGCGATGTGTGTGCAATTGCCATGGAAAACCGACCGCAGTTTTTCTTCACTTGGTTTGGTCTGGTCAAACTCGGCGCCGTGGTGGCGTTCATCAATACCCAGGTCAGTGGCAAGCCGCTGACCCATGCGCTCGTTTCTACCGCCGCCAAGGCGATTGTGCTGGGCGAGGAGTGCCTGAGCAATGTGCTTGCCACTGAAGGCCTGCCGGATGTGCCGCTGTGGCTGATCGAAGACCCGGAAAATCGGTTTTCCGGAACGCTCCCGGCGAGCGTCGACCAGACCCTCGGCGCGCACATGGCCCGCGTACCGGACACCGCGTTCCCACGGGAAGTGCGGGCCGCAATTACTGCCGAAACCACCACGCTGCTGATCTTTACCTCGGGCACCACTGGCCTGCCAAAAGCGGCGCGCTACAGCCATATGCGCTGGATGTCGTCGGGGGATGTGATGGAAGTCACCTTGGGCGCCACCTGCGATGACGTGTTTTATTGCTGCCTGCCGCTGTACCACGGCGCGGCCGCTACCTCGGTAACGTCCACGGCCTTGCGCGTCGGCGCCAGTATTGTGGTGCGCCGCAAGTTCAGCGTGCGCGAGTTCTGGCCGGACATACGCCGCTATAACATCACGGCGTTTCAGTACATCGGCGAAATCTGCCGTTACCTGCTCAACCAGCCAGTGGTGGCCGGTGAGCGCGAGCACAGCTTGCGCTACATGCTCGGCGCGGGCCTGACGCCGGAATCGTGGCAGCGCTGGCTGGATCGTTTTGGCCCGGTGCGCGTGTTTGAGGGCTGGGGCTCTACAGAGTCCAATGCCAACCTGATCAACGTCGACAACTACATCGGCTCGTGTGGCCGGGTGCCGGACTGGAATCGGACCAACCTGCGACTGGTGCGTTACGACGTTGAAACGGACAGCCATCCGAGGGATGAAAACGGCTTCTATCAGCGCTGCGAGCCAGGCGAAGTGGGCGAAGCGATGGGTTTCATCATCAATCACCCGCAGATTGGCGGCGGGCGTTTTGAGGGTTACACCAGCGCCGAGGCCACGCAAAGCAAGATCCGCCGCAATGTCTTTGAACAGGGCGACGCCTATTGGAGTTCGGGCGATCTGCTGCGCTATGACGACGACGGCTACTTCTATTTTGTCGACCGAATTGGCGACACCTTTCGCTGGAAGAGTGAAAACGTCTCGACCCTGGAAGTGGCCGATACCCTGAGTGACCTGCCGGGGCTTGAACTGATCAACGTGTATGGCGTGCAAGTGCCGGAGCACGAAGGCCGGATCGGGATGGCAGCGGTGCTGATGCAGGCCGGGCAGGTGTTTGACCCGCAGGCCTTTTATGAACTGACCGAAGCGCGCTTGCCGCGTTACGCCGCACCGATGTTTGTGCGGGTGTCGGCGGCCGCCGACCTGACCAGCACCTTCAAACTGCGCAAGGTCGATTTGCAGCGTCAGGGTTACGCGCCGCAGTTGTTTGATGACCCGCTGTTTGTGCGCGATGAAAGCACCCGTACCTACCAGCCGTATTCCTTGCAGGTGCTGGCCCGTACCGGGCTGCCACCGTTTGCGAGCAATGGCCATGAGTGACCTCGACGCTCAAGGGCATGAATGGCGCGACGGCCTGCGTTACCCCTGGCCGCAAGCACCGGCCAACGGGCAGGTGCAAGAGGTGGCCGAGGGCGTGCTGTGGCTGCGCATGCCACTGCCGTTCGGGCTGGACCATATCAATCTGTATTTGCTGCGTCATGGCGACGGCTGGGTGGCGGTGGACACCGGCCTCAACAGCGATCAGTGCCGGGCGGTCTGGGAACAGGTCTTTGTCGACGTGTTCGCCGGTTTGCCGCTCAAAGCGGTGATTTGCACGCACTTTCACAGCGATCACGCTGGCGTCAGCGGGTGGCTGACGGAGCGCTTTCGTTGCCCGCTGCTGATGACCTTGGGCGAGTTTGACGCGCTGCACCACGGCCCGCCGATGGCGGCGACGCCGGACTGGGCGTTTCTCGATTTTTACCTGAAGGCCGGGTTCACTGCCGAGCGCGCAACCTCGCTGCTGCCACTGATTCAGGGCGAACACTTCAGGCCGCAGTCGCCTGCCGGGTTTGTCCGTTTGCGCCATGGCAGCGAACTGATCATTGGCGGTCGGCGCTGGCAGGTGGTGATGGGTAACGGTCACTCGCCGGAGCACGCGTGCCTGTACGCGGCGGATGACGGCTTGCTGATTTCGGGCGACCAGGTGTTGCCACGCATTACCTCAACCATTGCGGTGTACGTGACCGAACCCGCGGCGAATCCGCTGCACGACTGGCTGGACTCTATCGAACGGCTGCGGGTGATCCCCGACACCGTGCTGGTGCTGCCTGCCCATGAACGACCGTTCTTCAATTTGCACCTGCGCCTGGATCAACTGCGAGACCACCATCGTGCTCATTTGCAGCAGTTGCTCGATGCCTGCGCAGAGCCGCGCACGGCGCTGGAGATGATGGCGGTGCTGTTTAAAAAGCTGTCAGGGCGTTTTGACGAACTGATGGCCGTTGGCGAAACGTTGGCCCATGCCAACTACCTCATGGCCGAGGGGGCGCTCGTTCGTGAGGAGCAAGGAGGGCTGCACCGCTATCGGACAGCCCCGACAGGAGTCGCGAAGTTCAACCCGCTTGAGTTGATTTGAGTCGGGCTGCATGCGCCACACAACGCAATGACGCTTGAACCCATCGAGGCGGCCACCGGGTCGCACATCAGGAGAGGCAGAGTGATCAATAAAAACAACAATAAATGTCCTGCGCACACCTTCCAGGCCACGGGTCTGGCAGTCGCTGTGGCACTGGTATCCAGCCCGTTGTGGGCAGGCGATACCATCGAGTTCTCTGACGGCACCACCATTGACTGGTCGGTTACCACCAGTTACGGGATCGGCATGCGCCTGGGTAAACCCAGCGACCGGCTGATGGGCATCAACGTCGATGACCCGAATCGCAACTTTGACCAGCACAGCCTGACCACCAACCGGGTGGGCGCGCTGGGCGAGATGATCCTGCGCAAGGACAACTATGGCGCAGTGGTACGGGCCAGTACCTTCTACGACGACGTGTACCACCGCGGCAACGACAACGATTCGCCCTCGACCGTCAACAAATACGGGAGTAACGACGAATTCAGCAGCGACACGCGCTACTTCAGTGGTGGCCGTACCCGTTTGCTCGACGCTTACGTGTTTGGCGGCTGGCGTTTTGACAACGACACGATGCTCGACGTGAAAGCCGGTCGGCACATCGAGTCGTGGGGCGAAAGCCTGTACTACCCGGGCGTCAACGGCGTGCAAAACCCATCCGATGCAGTCAAAGCAGCGCAGCCGGGGGTTGAGGTCAAGGAAGTGCTGCTGCCGGTCGGGCAGTTCTCGGCGTCTTACCGGATCAACCCGCAAATCACCCTCGGCGGATATGTGCAGTACGAGTGGAAGGGGACCGAACTGCCGCCAGTGGGCAGTTACTTGTCGACGTCTGACGTGATTGGGCCGGGGCGTGAGTTCATTCTCGGCGCCAATGGCTCGAAGATTCTCTACCAAGGCACTGACGAGCCGCGCAACAGTGGCCAGTGGGGTGCGCAAATCCGCTTCCGTCCGATCACCGACATTGAGCTGTCGCTGTTCCATGTGGTGTACCACGACAAAAACCCGGCCACCGCGCTGGTTGGCTACACGCCGCTGTCTTTGGGTAACGGCCAGTACGCGTACACCACCAACGGCTACAAGGTTAAGTACTTTGAAGACATCAAACTGACGGGGATCAGTGCCACCACCAAACTGGGCGAATACCAGCTCGGGGGTGAGTGGTCGTACCGCGATGGTGCACCAGTGATGGTCAACACCGGCTTGGGCCCGGTGCCGACGCGTGGCAAGGGCCAGCAATTGCAGTTCTCGGCCATGCGCATTCTTGGCGACCGCCCATGGGCCAGTCAGACCACCCTGACCGGCGAGATTGTCACCGTCCGTGTGGACGATGTGGATGACGTCTCGGGCGCACCAAACTTGCTCGGGTTGCCCATCGCCCCGCCGTACGCGGGTGCGATTCAGCCGTCGAATGACTACACCTACAAAACCTCGACGGCCTGGAAAACCCGTTCAGCCAGCGCCTATACCGTGGGCGCCTCGTTCAGTTATCCGGGGGTGTTTACCGGCTGGGACCTTGAGGTTCCATTCACCTTTTCCAACGTGTTCAGCGGTGCGGCGCCGATGTCCGGGACCATTGCCGGGGTTGCCGGGGACCGCCGTCTGAGCGCGGGCACCACATTCAAGTACCTGAGCAACCTGGAGATGTCGTTCAAATACATCGCGTACCTGGGCTCGCCGGACCCGATCTACCGCCCGCTGGCAGATCGTGACTACGCCACGTTCTCGATGAAATACACCTTCTAGCCTTGCACAAACCACGTGGGAGCTGGCTTGCCAGCGATACAGGCGACGCGATGTGTCAGCAATCAGGCGCCAATGCCATCGCAGGCAAGCCAGCTCCCACAGGAGATTGGGTTCACATTTTTAGAGAGAGAAAACCACATGGGTCTTAAAGGTCACGCGGCCATTGTCGGCAGCGCACAGTACACACCTGAAAAATATGCCACGGCCCCCCGTATGTTCCATCTGGAACAGGTGGCAGACCTGGCCGCGCAGGCGTTGCGTGATGCAGGCCTGCAAGCGTCTGATCTCGACGGGCTGGTCATCAACGGTCCGCACTTTCATGAAGCCTCGGTATTCGTGCCCGCTATGGCGGCTGAATACCTGGGCTTGCGCCTTAACTTTGCCGAGGTCGTCGACCTTGGCGGTTGTACCTCGGTGGGAATGGTCTGGCGCGCTGCGGCGGCCATTGAGCTGGGCTTGTGCCAGGCCGTACTCTGCGTTTTGCCAGCGCGCATGGCGCCCATGGGGCCGGACGAAGACCCGAGCTGGATGGCCCGGGCCATGCGCTTTGGCGGTCACAGCACTGCGTTTGGCGCCCCCGAGGCCGAGTTCGACTTGCCCTACGGCCACATGGGCCAGAACACCGGTTACGCCATGATCGCTCAGCGTTACGCCGCGCAATTTGGCTACGACCCGCGGGCGCTGGCGAAAATCGCCGTCGATCAGCGCACCAATGCCCAGTACAACCCGCAAGCCATGTTCTATGGCCAGCCGTTGACCATCGAGCAAGTACTGGCCAGCAAAAAAGTGGCTGACCCGCTGCATGTCCTGGAAATCGTCATGCCGGTGGCCGGTGGCGCGGCACTGATTATCGCCTCCAAAGAAGTCGCCGCCCGTGCGCGCAAGCGTCCGTCCTACATCACCGGCTTTGGCGAGCACCTGGCCTTCAAATCACCGTCGTATGCTGCCGACATGGTGCACACGCCGATTGGTCCTGCGTCGCAACGGGCATTCAACATGGCCGGGCTCAAGCCCAGCGATGTGGATGCCGCACAGATCTACGACTGCTACACCATCACTGCCTTGCTGACCCTGGAAGACGCCGGTTTCTGTGGCAAGGGTGAAGGCATGAGCTTTGTGCGCGAGCACGACCTGACCTGGCGTGGCGACTTCCCGATGAACACCCACGGTGGCCAACTGAGCTTTGGTCAGGCGGGCGCGGCGGGCGGCATGTCACAAGTCATCGAAGCCGTGACCCAAATCGCCGGAGCCGCGGGTGAGCGACAGCTTTCGCGTTGCGACACGGTGTACGTCTCAGGCACCGGTGGGGTGATGAGTGAGCAGGGCGCGTTGATACTTCAGGGAGCATAAATCCAATGTCGAATAACAAACCAATGCCGGTCCCGACCGAGATTTCTGCACCGTTCTGGGAAGGCTTGAAAGCGGAACGCCTGCTGATTCAGCAATGCAACCAGTGCAGTGACTGGGTGTTTTACCCGCGTCGGCATTGCCCGCAGTGTTTTGCCCACGCGCTGACCTGGCGTGAAGTCAGCGGCGGGGCGAGTCTGTACAGCTTCACCGTGACGCGCATCCCGACCTTGCCGGACTTTGCCGATGAAATGCCGCAACTACTGGCGGTGATCGAACTGGATCAAGGGGTACGCATCAATAGCAACCTGGTGGGCCTTGACGAATCTGAAGTAAAAATTGGCATGCGCTTGCAGCCGGTCTTTGCCGAGGTCGATGCCAAGGGCACGCGCCTGCTGCGCTTTACCGGGCTGGACAAAGACCCTGCGCAGTTGAAAAAGCTAATGGTTGAGCAGCCACCCGTGATCGAAGCCGTGCCGGTGCGGCAGATTTCATTGGATGACGAGGCGGCCTTACAGTCGCTGGTGAGCGACACATTCAGCCCGTGGAGCAATCAAGTGGTGGTCGATCAGGCGTTGATTGACGCATTCGCTCACTTGTCGGGGGACGATTACTGGATTCACACCGACCCTGAGCGAGCGCGCAAGCAAAGCCCGTTTGGCGGCACCATTGCCCACGGCGCGCTGGTGCAGATTCTGCAATCGCGCATGCAGCTGCAACTGGGTTATGAAATCACCGGATTCAGCAACATGGTCAATTACGGTTCGGATCGATTGCGCTTCCCGGCGCCGGTACCGGCCGGGTCGACGATTCATGCGCGGGCACGGGTCAAGCGTGTGGAACGGGTCAAAAGCGGCACCCAACTGACCCTGGAGCTCAACACCCACGTACTGGGCAATGAGCGCCCGTCCGTGATCAATGAGCTGGTGATTTTGTATATGTAACTCACACCACGGACCTGTAGGAGCGAGCTTGCCTCGCGATCTTTTGATCTTTAAAAGATCGCGAGGCAGCTCGCTCCTACTGCTTTTTATTTAAGCTTCGCCCTTTAGTCTCAACGGACGATGAGTCCCGCCTCCTGACTTCCCATACTGCCCTCAGCCAATAAATACAGGCATTGAGGAGCAGGCATGATCGACATTCGTGGTTTGAGCTACTTCGTTGCAGAGTCCAGCGACCCGGTCCAGTGGCAGCGTTATGCCGAAGACGTACTCGGGATGATGGTCGCTACAGCCCCCTCTGGCGGGTTGTACGTGAAGATGGACGAGCGCCCGTTTCGCATGCTGGTGGTCCCCGGCGGCGAGTCGCGTTACCTGGCCTCCGGCTGGGAACTGGCCAACGAAAAGGCCTTTGATGCCGCTATCGAAACCCTCGATCAAGCCGATGTGAACTGGCACCTCGGCACCCCCGAGCAATGCGATCAGCGTGGAGTGCAAGCCCTGCTGCATGTCACTGATCCGTCGGGTAACCACCACGAGCTGAGCTGGGGCCATCGCTCCGATTGCCAGCCTTTCGTTTCGCCGCAGGGCGTGCCGGGTTTTGTCACCGGCGACATGGGCCTGGGCCACACCGTGCTGCCTGCGCCACATTTCGATGCCACCCTGGCGTTTGCCAAAGATGTACTGGGCTTTGAACTGTCGGACATCTTCAACTTCCGTCCGGACCCGTCAGCGCCACCGATTCGTATCCACTTTTTGCACTGCAAAAACAGCCGCCACCACAGCCTGGCACTGGCCGAATACCCGGTGCCGTCAGGCTGTGTGCACGTGATGGTCGAAGTCGAGTCGATGACCGAAGTCGGACGCGCCCACGACCGGCGCATCGCACACAACGTGCCGCTGTCCGCCACGCTGGGCCAGCATCTGAACGACCAGATGACCTCGTTCTACATGAAAACCCCTTCAGGTTTTGACCTGGAGTACGGCTACGGCGGCTTGCTGGTGGATTGGCAAGACCACAGCGCTTTTGAATTCACCCGAGTCAGTCTGTGGGGCCACGACTTCTCGGTCGGTCAGCAGTAAGGAGCACTTAATGAACAAGCAAATGACAACGGCGGACGTGGTCGGCCAATTGCGTGATGGCATGACCATCGGCTTCGGCGGCTGGGGGCCACGGCGCAAGCCAATGGCGATCGTGCGCGAGATCCTGCGCTCGGACGTCAAGGACCTGACGGTGGTTGCTTACGGCGGCCCGGAAGTCGGCATGCTGTGCGCCGCAGGCAAGGTCAAAAAGCTGGTGTTTGGCTTTGCGACCCTCGATGCCATCCCGCTCGAAGCCTATTTCCGCAAGGCCCGCGAGGCCGGTGAGCTGGAACTGATGGAACTGGACGAAGGGATGCTGCAATGGGGCCTGCGCGCCGCCGGTATGCGCCTGCCGTTTTTGCCGACCCGTTGCGGGTTGGCCACCGATGTCAGCCGTCTGAACCCGGCCATCAAAACCGTGCAGTCGCCGTATGACGACGGTGAAGTGTTGCTGGCCATGCCCGCGCTGAACCTTGATGTCGCGTTCTTGCACGTCAACGTGGCTGATCGTTTGGGCAACACGCTGGTGACAGGCCCCGATCCCTATTTCGATCATTTGTACGCCCGTGCCGCGCAGCAATGCTTTGTGTCGTGTGAGCGCATCGAAGATCGCCTGAGCCTGGATGCCGAACAAGCCCGCTTCAACACCTTTGAGCGTTACTTGGTCAGCGGTGTGGTGCATGCACCGTTTGGCGCCCACCCGACGTCGTGCCCATCCGACTACGGCTGGGACATGAGCCACCTCAAACGCTACAGCGCAAGCGCCGCTGAAGAAGGCGGCTGGCAAGGCTATATGGCCGAATTCGTAACCCCGGGCGAAAGCGCCTACGTGGCCAGTAATGGCGGTGCCGAACGGCTGGGCGCTCTGCCGCTGCCTGTGTTTTAAGGAGTATGAACATGACTGCTACGTGCGAATTTACCTTGGCTGAACTGTTGATCGTGGCCGCCTGCGAGGCCTGGCGCGATAACGGCGAAGTGGTTGCTTCAGGCCTGGGCGTGATCCCGCGCCTGGGTGCCAGCCTGGCCAAATTGAGCCACAGCCCTGAGCTGTTGATGACCGACAGCGAAGCGTTTTTGGTCGAAGAACCGATTCCGTTGGGCCCGCGCGGCGATTACGTGCCGCGCTATGCCGGTTATTTGTCATTCGAGCGGGTGTTTGAGTGCGTGTGGGGCGGTCGTCGTCACGCCATGATCGGCCCGACCCAGATTGACCGCTGGGGCCAGACCAACCTGTCGTGCATTGGTGATTATCAAAAGCCCAAAGTGGCGATGCTCGGGGTGCGTGGTTTGCCGGGTAACAGCATCAACCACATCAACTCGTTTTTTGTCCCGAACCACAACACCCGAGCGTTTGTTTCGGGCGAAGTGGACATGGTCTCGGGCGTGGGTTTCAAACCTGAGCGCTGGGAAGAGGGCATGCGCCGCGACCTGATGGACATTCGGCTGATCGTCACCGACCTGTGCGTGATGGACTTCGGCGGGCCGGATCGCGCGGTGCAGGTGCGTTCGCTGCACCCCGGCGTGAGCTTCGAAGAAGTGCAAGAAAAAACCGGCTTCCCGTTGCTCAAAGCCGCCGACCTCAAGCAAACCGTAGCCCCGACCCAGGAGCAACTGGCGGTGATCCGTCGCCTTGATCCGCATGATTATCGCGCCACTGCACTCAAGGGCAACCCGCCCGGCATTCGTCAAGCCTGAAGGCAAGGAACTCACATGAGCAGCGACAGCGAATTTGTGCAGCGGGTTGATGCCGCTGTGTATGAGACCGAAGAACCGGTGCTGTACACCGTGGCCGAGGGTATTGCCACCGTGACCATGAACCGGCCCACGGTGAACAACGCGCAGAACTCGCAGATGACCTATGCCCTGGACGACGCGTTGCGTCGCGCGGTGAATGACGATGCGGTCAAAGTCATCGTGCTGTGCGGCAACGGCAAGCACTTCTCGGCCGGGCATGACATTGGCACACCGGGGCGCGACATCAACAAGTCGTTCGACCGAGCGAGTCTGTGGTGGGATCACACCAACAAGCCGGGCGGTGAATACCTGTACGCCCGCGAGCAAGAAGTGTATCTGGGCATGTGTCGGCGTTGGCGCGAACTGCCCAAGCCGACCATTGCCATGGTGCAGGGCGCGTGCATTGCCGGTGGCTTGATGCTGGCCTGGGTCTGCGATTTGATCGTGGCCAGCGACGATGCGTTCTTTCAAGATCCGGTAGTGCGCATGGGCATTCCGGGGGTGGAATACTTTGCCCACCCTTACGAGCTGAACCCGCGAATCGCCAAGGAATTCCTGTTTACCGGCGACCGCATGAACGCCGAGCGGGCGTATCAAATGGGCATGGTCAATCGCCTGTTTGCGCGAGAGGAACTACAAGCCGGCACTTACGCACTGGCAGCGGCCATCGCCAAGCAGCCGCGCATGGGACTGGCGTTGACCAAGCAGGCAATCAATCACGTCGAGGATTTACAGGGCAAACGCAGTGCCATGGACGCGGTATTTGCCTGGCATCACTTTGCCCATAGCCATAACGAGTTGCTGTCCGACGATAAGCTCGGCGGCTACGACGCCAAGGCGATGATCGAGGCCAATAAAACGGCTGCGGGAGAACGCGGATGAGTGGCCATTTGCAAACCGCGCTGACCGATGCGCTGGGCTGCCGCTATCCCATCGTGCAAACCGCGATGGGTTGGGTGGCGGATGCCAATCTGGTGATTGCCAGCACCCGGGCGGGCGCTTTCGGCTTTCTGGCCGGGGCAACCATTGCTGCCGATCAGCTGGAAGCCGAGATTCTGCGGGTGATTGAAGCCACCGGTGGCAGCAACTTCGGGCTCAACTTCCATATGTTCCAGGAGAACGCCGCACAGTGCGTGGACCTGGCCATTGAGTACCGCCTGCGGGCCGTCAGTTATGGACGCGGCCCGGATCGCCAGACCATTGAGCGCTTCAAGAAGGCCGGGGTGCTGTGCATCCCGACCGTGGGCGCGGTCAAGCATGCGATCAAGGCGGTTGAGCTGGGCGCCGACATGATCACCGTGCAGGGCGGTGAGGGCGGTGGTCATACCGGTGGCGTGCCGAGCACGATTCTCTTGCCGCAAGTGCTGGATGCGGTGCAGGTGCCAGTGATAGCCGCTGGTGGTTATTCCACCGGACGCGGCCTGGCCGGGGCGCTGGCCACGGGCGCCGCCGGGATTGCCATGGGAACGCGGTTTCTGATGAGTCGGGAGTCGCCAACGCCGCTCGCCACCTTGAAACACTACGTCAAGGTCAGCGACCCACAGCAAATCCGGGTCACCACAGCGGTGGATGGCATGCGTCACCGCATGATCGAAAACCCCTTTATCAATCGCCTGGAAAAGGCCAGCGCCTTTGGGCGTCTGCGCATTGCCCTGGGCAGCGCCTGGCACTGGAAGCAGCACACCGGAATGAGCCTTGGGCATATGCTCAGCGTGTTTGCGCAATCGGTGAAGGAAGACCCCGGCGCCTTGTCACAAACCGTGATGGCGGCCAATCAGCCGGTGCTGTTGCAGCGCTCGATGGTCGATGGCGTCCCCGATGAAGGCATCTTGCCCAGCGGCCAAGTGGCAGCGGCCATTGGTGAGATCAAGAGCTGCCAGCAGTTGATCGATGAGATCGTGCAAGAGGCCGAGCGCTGTTTGCTTGCAGTGAGTGCACGCTACGGCGCCACGCGCTGCCAGACCGAGCCGGCAGCGAGCCTGTGAAAATGCTTTAAATGTTGTAACCACTCTTATCTGGATACAAAACGTGTCCTGTTAAATCCGTTGGCATGAAGCCTGGTCACTACACTTTTTAATCATTGTGCAGTTCAGGACACCACTTCATGCCTGCGTCATTACATCGCCACACGCCATCACTGATAGCACTCGATCCGCGCGGATCAACCGTGCGCAGTGTGGCTTATCACCGTCAATCCGCGCAGGACGTGCCCCAGGCCCGTATCAGTCGCCAGGTATTCGGCAGCCGCGGCGTGCTCCAGGAACACTGGGACCCGCGTTTGAGTGCATTGTACGAAACCGATGCGCGTGTGCGTCCCAATCAGCGCCTGCATTATTCGCTGTCGGGGCAATTGTTGTTGAGCGACAACATCGACCAAGGGCGTCGCCTGACGTGGTTGGGCGCTGCCGGGCAGGTCATCAACAGTTGGGATGCACGAGGGGCTTGCCAATCGTTTGAGTACGATCAATTACTGCGCGTCACCCGGATCTTTGAGCAAGCCAGCGATGACCCTGGCCGAACCCGGGTCGAGCAGTTGACCTACGCGGCAGCCTCGTCGCATGACGCTGCACGCAATGGTTGCGGTCGGCTGATCAACCATGAGGATCCGGCGGGCAACCTGTTGTTCGGCGCCTACGACGTACTCGGGCAACTCTCGAGTCAGACCCGGCGATTCAGCGACGAGGCATCAACCCATGCAGGGCACACCACCACATGGCGCTATCAGGCGCTGGGGCAGCTCACTGAGCAGACCGATGCTCAGGGCAACATTCAGCATTGGCGCTACGCACTGGACGGCTTGTTAGCGAGTGCCGGTGTCACGCTCAAAGGCCGCGCTTTCCAGGCATTGATCCAGCAGCGGGTGTACAGCGCCTCTGGCCAGGTGCAAAGCGAGCGGGCGGGCAATGGCGTGGTCAGCGAGCTTGAGTACAGCCCGTGGAATGAGCGCCTGCAACGTTTGCGCAGCCTTCGTTCAGGCAGCGCTGACGACGCCTTGCAAGACCTGACCTACACCTATGACCGGGTGGGCAATGTCGTGAGTATTCGTGATGCGGCGCAGCCTGTGCAGTGGCATGCCAACGCGCAGACCGAGGCGCGCGCTACCTATCGCTATGACAGCCTCTCCCAACTGATCGAAGCCACGGGCCGTGAAAGTGCGCAGCCATCGAGCGGACCGGGGTTGCCGCAGCCGCTGTTATTCGGCTCAACCCAGCCGCACCTGAGCCGTCAGTACCGCCAGCGCTATAGCTACGATGCGGCGGGCAACTTGCTGTCGCTGCAACACATGCCCGTCAATGCGACGGGGTATACCCGGCACATGACGGTGGCGCATCAGAGCAATCACAGCCTGCAACAGACCACCGAGCCAGAGTCTGGCCGTGGATTTGATCAAAACGGTAATCAGCAGGCTCTGGAACCGGGTCAGGCGCTGGTCTGGAACGCGCGTAATCAGTTGCAGCGTGTCACTCAAGTGGTGCGCCCGGATGGCATCAACGATGACGAAACGTATTGCTATGACAGCAACGGGCAGCGGGCCTTGAAAATCCGCCGCAGCAGCGCGAAAAGTCAGACTCATCACAGCGAAGTGCGCTACCTGCCTGGCCTAGAAGTCCGTCGAAACAGCGCCACCGGTGAGTGGCTCAATTGTGTGACGGTGGCCGGTGAACTGAACAGCGTGCGGATCTTGCAGTGGATACAAGGGCGCCCCGACTCGATTGATGACGCCCAGATTCGCTACAGTCTGGCGGACCATTTGGGCAGCAGCACCCTGGAACTGGATGCCAGCGCGCGGGTACTCAGCCAGGAAAGCTATTACCCCTATGGCGGCACCGCGTGGTGGGCGATGAAAAGCGCAATTGAAGCGGCCTATAAGGCCGTGCGTTATTCGGGCAAGGAACGCGATGCCAGCGGTCTGTATTACTACGGCTACCGCTACTACGCGCCTTGGTTATGCCGCTGGATCAGTGCCGACCCGGCAGGGGACATAGACGGTTTGAATCTGTACGCCATGGCGCACGGCAACCCGGTCAGCCAGGCTGACAGTCAAGGGCTGGCGGCGCCCGACAAGGTGTCACGGGTGGGCTGGTTCAGTGTTTTGCGCAATAGCCTGGGGCTGATGATCAACCGTGTCCGCCCTGTGTTTCAAGCGGCCAGTTCGGCAGGTATTCGCGATGCATTGAGCACCTATGCGAGCAATGCCGCTGGGGCGGCGGTTGACTACTTTCTGTTTGAAGGCCGCCAGCCGACCCGGGCATTGAACAATGCATTGCGCAACACCGTGGCAGTTCTTGATGCAGCCGTCGTGCTGTACATGAGCAGCGGTTTTGCGGGCAATTGGACGCGTTTGAGCCCGCTGGTTGGATTAGCCGCGATGTCAGCGGCGGAGCAAGGCTTTGCCGTACGTGCAGGCAGTGAAGCCGGTGATAGTGAGCAACAGTGGGACCCCGTGGCGCGAATGCGTTTATTCGGACATGTGCGAGCGTTCACCCGCGAGATTGCGCAGCAGGTAGTGCGCGGTCTGGGGACCAGTATCACGTGGGGGCAAACGCCTTTGGGCAACAGGCTTCCAAGGACACTGCTGGCGGCAGGAGCCTATAGCCTGGCGACCGTCCCGAACGCGATGTTTGAGCGCTCAATACCGGGGCCGCTGGCACCTAATGTTGGCCCGCTCATCGAAGCGTTTGATGCTGGCGCGGCGACGCTGATTCGTGCTGGGCACTCGGGGGCGGTGCATGAGCCGCACGTTGACGCGGTGCAACTGCCTCAGATTTCGAACACCGTGCATGGCGGGCTGAGTCGAATGTTCAATCAGGTGTGGGGATACTGGGCCGGTGTCGGCATTGAGTCGGTCGCAGCGCTCGTCACCGGCTCACCCAGTGCCGCCCAAAGCTCCCGGGCGAGGCTATGGGTCGGCGTGGCGCGGGGCGTCGCATCGGCATTGACCGAACTGCGTGGGCTGGTGGTACTGACGGTCAGACGTGGCCTTGTGAGTCTGCGCCGGGCGTGGACCTGGAACAGAACATAAGCGCTAAAACAGCCCCCTGAGTTGCCGGTGTACGGCCACTCAGGGGGGCGTCAGCGAGTGCGTCGTGCTGAGGGCTGGCGCAGTAATCAGGACAAAAAACCGCCATCCACATTCAGCGACACGCCAGTGGTGTAGCTGGAAGCATCGCTGGCCAAGTACAGCACCGCACCGGCCATTTCACTGGGCGCAGCCACGCGTTTAAGCGGAATCTGTTGCAGTGCGCCTTTGAGGATCGCGTCGTTCTTGACCAGCGCCGAGGCGAATTGGGTGTCGGTCAAGCCTGGTAGCAAGGCGTTGCAGCGAATGCCAAAAGGCGCGCACTCCTTGGCAAAGACTTTGGTCATGTTGATCACAGCGGCCTTGGTCATCGAGTACACGCCCTGGAACACCCCGGGCGAGACGCCGTTGATCGAGGCCACGTTGATGATGCTGCCGCCGCCGTGTTCTCGCATCAGCTTGCCGGCTTCGACCGACATGAAGAAATAACCACGAATATTCACATCAACGGTTTTCTGGAAAGCGCCGAGATCGGTGTCGAGCACGTTGCAGAACTGCGGGTTGGTCGCTGCGTTGTTCACCAGAATATCGAGGTGGCCGAACGTTTCACGAATACGGGCGAAGGCTTGAGTGATTTGCGCCATCTCGCCAATGTGGCAAGCCATGGCGGTGGCTTTGCCACCCTGCGCGATGATTGCGTCAGCAACTTGCTGGCAGCCTTCCAGCTTGCGGCTCGACACAATCACGTGGGCGCCTTGCTGGGCCAGCAGTTTGGCGATGGCCTCACCAATGCCGCGACTGGCACCGGAAACAAAGGCAATTTTGCCGTCAAGGTCGAACAGTTGGGTCTTGGACATGCTGATTCCTTGTTTATCGCGGGCTTAGAGGCTGGACTGGCGGATGACCTTGAGGCTCATCTGTTCAAGCAGCGCGTTCATGTGGACGAACGGTGCAAAACGTTTGTCCTGAGTCTGGCCGTGGTAGTAACGGTAGTAAATTTGCTGAACGATACCCGCCAGGCGGAACAATCCATAGGTGTAGTAGAAGTCGACATTATCGATCTCAATACCTGAACGTTTGGCGTAGTAATCAACAAATTCGCGGCGCGTGAGCATGCCGGGGGCATTGCTGGGTTGGCGCCGCATCAGTTGGACCGGTGCCGGGTCATCCGCTTCAATCCAGTAGGCGAGGGTATTGCCCAAATCCATCAGCGGATCGCCAAGGGTGGTCAGTTCCCAGTCCAGCACGCCGATGATCTGCATCGGGTTGTGCGGATCAAGAATCACGTTATCAAAGCGATAGTCGTTGTGAACAATGGCAGGTGTCGGGTGGTCGTCGGGCATTTTGGCATTAAGCCATTGCATGACCTCTTCCCAGCGCGGTGCGTCCGGGGTCAGGGCTTTTTCATAGCGCTCGCTCCAGCCCGAAATCTGGCGTTGCACATAACCTTCGGGCTTGCCCAGATCACCCAGCCCGCAAGCGTTGTAATCCACCTGATGCAACTCCACCAAGGTGTCGATAAAGCGCTGGCACACACTGCGGGTGTCATCAGTGCTTAATGCAAGTTCGGACGGCAGGTCAGAGCGCAGAATGATGCCCTTGAGCCGTTCCATCACATAGAACTCGGAGCCGATCAGTTGGCTGTCGGTGCAATGTGCGTAGGCTTTGGGGCAGTACGGGAAGGCATCCTTGAGTTGGTTGAGAATACGGAACTCGCGGCCCATGTCGTGCGCCGATTTGGCTTTCTGACCGAATGGCGGGCGGCGCAACACCAACTCAACGCCAGGGTATTCGATCAGATACGTCAGGTTCGAGGCGCCACCGGGAAATTGGCTGATTGCGGGCTGCCCCAACAGCCCCGGAATATGAGCCTTGAGGTAGGGATCAATCTGGCTGACGTCGAGTTCTTCGCCGGAACGGATGCGGGTAGATGAGTCGGTAAGCGTCATGTTTATCTCTTCTGCTTATTTTCGTGACCTGAAAACATTCGCTAATCTAATGCGCGGGCAAGGCAAGTGCAGCCTTAATAGGTGTGGGTGTTAGTGAATAATCAGTGGCTTTAATAGCCCGTGAGTGAAGCACAAGGCAAAAAAAACCGAAGCGCGATGGCTTCGGTTTTTTTGGGTGTTACGTGTGGCTTACGAAGGGAACAGCTCGCTCAGCTTCATGGCCAGCATCATGTCGCCTTCAGCGCGCAGTTTGCCGCCCATGAACGCTTGCATGCCATCGGTCTCGCCGCTGACGATGCCTTCCAGGGTTTCGCCGTCCATCACCAGGGTCACTTGAGCGTCCGGGTTCTCGCCTTCCAGCAGTTCGCAGGTACTGTCTTTAACAACGAGAGAGAAATTCTTGGTGTCATCAATGCGAAAACCGAATACCAGGTCCAGGCCGGCAGCAGCGGCCGGGTTGAATTTGGCTTTCATTGCTTGAACAGCATCAGCTACAGAAGTCATGGTTCGATCCTTTCAGGGTGGGTTACGGCGACCCGCAGGTCACGGTTGCCAGCGCTCATCGGTAAGTGATCAGCGACGGCGTCTTTAACAGTTGTAAATGCACATGACTGTTAAAGGAAGCCAGGGTGACCTCGCGGCCACGAAATTTGAGTTGGCTGAGCGAGGTATTAACAATTTGCCAGGTCAGCTTGAAGGCTTCGCTGGCAGGAATTTGGGTCAGCAGGTGGAGCAGGGCAGTGATGCTGCCGCCGGAAGTGAACACGGCAATGTTCTGTTGATGCCTGGCCAGGTCGAGGACACGGTTCAGGCCACCTTGCACACGCTCGACAAAGGCCAGCCAGCTTTCGATCTGTGGGGTGTCGTAAGTGCCGCTGAGCCAGCGCGCAACAATCAGATCAAAGATGCGCTGAAATTCTTCAGGCTGTTCAGCGGCATTTTTCAGCGTGTGCAGGGCGTGCGGCTCTTGCGCCAGGATGCCTGGCAGCAAAGCCTCCAGAACGCCGAAGGCATCGAACTCATTGAAGGCCGGGTCAATTTCCAGTGCTGGCGCGCTTAAACCCGCGGCACTGAATTGGGCGAGGGCATGCTGAGCGGTGTCTTGCTGACGGCGTAAATCACCCGACAGACAGCGATCGAAGCGCACGCCCAGGTCAACCAGATGCTGACCCGTGATTTGCGCCTGACGCACACCCAGAGGCGACAGAACGTCGTAGTCGTCTGCACCGAATGAGGCTTGTCCATGTCGAATCAAGTAAATGAAGCCCACGTCCGCTTCCCGGCACGTTGAAAGTCTGGCGAGGTTAGGAGGATGCCGGGAGCCTGTCAATAAAAAAACATACGCTTGTTTGAATTGTCTGCAAGCACCGTCAACAAGGTGTTTCACGGCTGGCAGCCCCTCAATCACGCCGGTATGCTGGGCAGCAATACGCGGTCCTGTCCCGAGGGCTGCATGCGTTTGTAAGGAGAGGCTGTGGAATTTCTTGCCGAGTACGCCAGTTTTTTGGCTAAAACCGTGACCTTGGTGGTCGCCATTCTGGTGGTTCTGGTAGCGCTCGCTGCGTTGCGCGGTAAAGGGCGTCGTCGCTCTGCCGGGCAGTTGCAAGTCAGCAAGATGAACGATTTCTATAAAGGTCTGCGTGACAAGCTTGAGCAATCATTGCTGTCCAAAGATCAGCTCAAGTCGTTGCGCAAGCAGCAGGCCAAGACGGATAAAAAGCTGAAAAAACAACCTGAAGAAAAACCTCGGGTGTTTGTGCTGGATTTTGACGGTGATATCAAGGCCTCGGCTACCGAAAGCTTGCGCCACGAAATTACCGCGTTGCTGACGCTGGCCACCCCGGCTGACGAAGTGGTGTTACGGCTAGAGAGTGGCGGGGGCATGGTGCACAGTTACGGCTTGGCTTCATCGCAATTGGCGCGCATCCGTCAGGCCGGCATTCCGCTGACCATTTGCATCGACAAAGTGGCTGCTAGCGGCGGCTACATGATGGCGTGCATCGGGCAGAAAATTATCAGCTCACCCTTCGCCATTTTGGGCTCGATCGGGGTGGTGGCACAGTTGCCCAACGTCAACCGCTTGCTCAAAAAACACGATATCGATTACGAAGTACTGACCGCCGGTGAATACAAGCGCACGCTGACCGTGTTTGGCGAAAACACTGAAAAAGGCCGTGAGAAGTTTCAGCAGGATCTGGACATCACCCATCAATTGTTCAAGAACTTTGTAGCGCAATACCGGCCGCAACTGGCGATTGATGATGTCGCCACCGGGGAAGTCTGGTTGGGCGTGGCGGCGGTTGAAAAACAATTGGTTGATGAGCTGAAAACCAGCGATGAATACCTGTCTGAGCGTGCGAAAGACACTCATCTTTATCACTTGCACTATGCGCAGCGTAAAAGTCTGCAAGAGCGTGTAGGGCTGGCAGCGAGCGTGTCGGCTGAGCACGTGGTTGATTCGGTATGGCGTCGTCTGACACAGCGCATTTTCTGATGAACCCAGCCTCTGGCGCGATAGCTGTCGTTCGCCAGAGGCCTTCAAGTTGATGTTTTATCGATCTGTTCTTAGTGCGGTATTTGTTTGTTTTTTAATGGCCTATATCTGTTGTTTGAGTAGGTTTTATCATCGGTTAATTGACTGAATCAATC